>JBKJZM010000123.1:0-13563 GCA_046715295.1 Gemmatimonadales bacterium
TGGCACATGAGCTGTCACCCGGCCTGACGGTTCAGCTTGATCGCGAGCACGTGGTCGGTCTCGTCAGTGAAGAGGGGACCCGCACCTCGCACGCGGCGATTCTCGCTCACTCACTGGGCATTCCGGCAGTGATGGGCGCCGCCGGTGTCCTCGCGGGAATCCCCAACGGCACCATGCTCCTCCTCGACGGCCAGAGCGGAACCATCGTGCTCGACCCCAACCGGGACGAGCTGGAAGACGCCAAGATCCAGGTCAGCCGCCGCCACAAGCTCGAGCTGCAGCTCGAGGGGGTGGTGGGCGAGCCGGCCGTCCCGCCCTCCGGCCGTGCCATTGTCCTGATGGGGAACGTCGATCTCCCGGAGGAGATCGAGGCCGCCAATCGCCACGGCGCCCAGGGCGTGGGACTCCTGCGCACCGAGTTCCTGCTCACCGGCCGGGCGAGCCTGCCAACCGAGGACGAGCAGACCGACTACTTCCTCCGGGTCGCGCGCGCATTTCCCAACCGGACGGTCATCATCCGGTCGTTCGACCTGGGCGGCGACAAGTTCCCTGCGGCGTTCAAGGCACCGGTGGAGGCCAATCCATTCCTGGGGTGGCGGTCAATTCGGGTCTGCCTCGATCAACCCGAGGTGTTTCGTCCCCAGATCCGGGCGGTGCTCCGCGCGGCGGCGAGCCACGACATCCAGCTCATGCTTCCCCTGGTGACTACGGTGCAGGAGGTGCAGGAGACCCTGGACATCGTGGCCGAGGAGGCTCGAGCGCTGAGCAAGGCGGGGATCCAGAGTGCGGACACGGTTCCAGTCGGGGTGATGATCGAGACTCCTGCGGCGGTACTGATGGCGGACCGCCTGGCCGAGGTCAGCGCGTTCTTCAGCGTGGGAACCAACGACCTCACTCAGTACACCATGGCGGTGGATCGGGGAAACGCCAGGCTGGCCAACCGCTTCAACCCCCATGACCCCTCGATCGTACGCCAGCTTCACCGGGTGGTGGAGGTCGGCAGGGCGGCAGGCTTGCCGGTGAGCGTCTGTGGCGAAATGGCCTCGGAGCCGCTCAGCGCGGTCCTCCTGCTCGGACTGGGCTACGAGCGTCTGAGCGTATCCCCGCCAGCGCTGCCACTGGTGAAGTGGGTGATCCGCAGCATTCCCGATGAGACGGCACGGCGAGCAGCCGATGCGGCGCTCGGCGCTGCGAACGCAGCTGATGTCACCGCCGCCCTACGTGAAGCAGTCGGGGGGTACATCGATGTCCGGCTCCTGGACCCCCAATCGGCGTTGCCTGGCCGTGGTCGAGTGGCTACTTTGCCCCCCGACAAGGGCAGCGCATAAAACAAGTACGGGGCAGCGTGGCAGTGGGGCATGATATGGTGCATCGGGCGCACTCCGGCGCACTCGACGACGCCCCGCTGTCCTGCTGCCCCTCGTCCCAATGAGAGAGACGAACCGACATGGCAGCGTCCCGACGTCACGTGTTCACCTCCGAATCGGTCACCGAAGGGCACCCCGACAAGGTCGCCGACCAGATTTCTGACGCGGTGCTGGATGCAATTCTCGCCCGTGATCCCGCCGCCCGGGTCGCCTGTGAGACCCTGGTCACGACCGGCATGGCGGTGGTTGCCGGCGAGATCACTACCAACACCTACGTCCACATCCCCGATCTGGTGCGCGAGACCGTCGAGGCGATCGGGTACACCGACGCCTCCTATGGATTCGATGGCCGCACTTGTGCCGTACTCACCACCATTGACCGCCAGTCTCCCGACATCGCAATGGGCGTCGATACCAAGCGCAAGAAGGAGCAGGGTGCCGGCGACCAGGGGATGATGTTCGGCTATGCCACCAACGAGACCAAGGAGCGGATGCCGGTCCCGATTGTCTTGGCGCACCGAATCGCCGAACGCCTGGCCGCGGTGCGGAAGGGGCTCAATGGACACTCGGCCATCCAATGGCTCCGGCCGGACGGCAAGTCGCAGGTCTCGGTGGAATATGAGGACGACCGACCCGTCGGGGTGAGAACGGTGGTAGTGTCCACCCAGCACGCGGAGCGCAATGGCTCACGGCAGCTCGCGTACGGAACCATTCGCCAGACCGTTATCGATGAGGTCATCAGGCCGGTGCTGGAGGAGGCCGGCATGGATCACCGGCGGACCAAGTTCCTCATCAACCCCACCGGTCGTTTTGTGATCGGAGGTCCACATGGTGATGCGGGACTCACCGGCCGGAAGATCATCGTGGATACCTATGGCGGCATGGCCCGGCATGGGGGCGGCGCGTTCAGCGGCAAGGACCCCTCGAAGGTGGATCGCTCCGCGGCATACGCGGCCAGGTGGGTGGCCAAGAACATCGTAGAGGCCAAGCTGGCCCGGCGCTGCGAGGTGCAGCTGGCCTACGCCATCGGCGTTGCCCATCCGGTGTCGGTAATGGTGCAGACGTTCGGGACGGGTGTGCTGCCGGACACGGAACTGGAGAGGATGGTGGGTGAAGTATTCGATCTCACGCCCAGGGGCATCATTGACGTGTTGAAGCTGAAGCGGCCAATTTACAGACCGACCGCCAGCTACGGTCATTTCGGCCGAAAGCCCAAGAGTGGCGTATATGATGGGAAGAAGTACGACTTTTTCACGTGGGAGCAAGCCGACCGGGTGAAAGCCCTGCTGTCGGCTGCCCGTTGAGGAGCGCAATGACCGTCCAGACTGCCCCGGCCAAGTACGACATCAAAGGTTTGACGCTCGCCGATGAAGGTAAACGCCGGACCGAGTGGTCCGAGCGGTCGATGCCGGTACTCCGGCAGATCCGGGCTCGCTTTGCCAAGGAGCAGCCGCTGAAGGGCATCAAGCTCTCGGCCTGTCTCCATGTCACCACCGAGACCGCCAATCTGATGATCACTCTGCGGGCCGCGGGTGCCGAGATCGCCCTGTGCGCCTCGAATCCGCTCTCCACCCAGGACGATGTGGCGGCGCACCTGGTGCGCGATCACGGCGTGCACGTCTACGCCATCAAGGGCGAGGATCACCAGACCTACTACACCCACATCGCCCAGGCCCTCGCCTTTGGTCCCCAGATGACCCAGGATGACGGGGCCGACCTTGTGGGTGCCCTTCACATGATTGCGCTCAACCGACTGGACGATCTCGCGCCGCCGATCCGCAGCTGGGTCGAGGGGCTCTCGCAGGCCGAGCGGAAAGCACTCGTGGCGGCGGTCCGGGGCTCGACCGAGGAAACCACCACCGGCGTCATCCGGCTCAAGGCCATGGCCAAGGAGGGGATTCTTCAATTCCCGATCATTGCCGTGAACGATTCGAACACCAAGCACATGTTCGATAACCGTTACGGGACCGGCCAGTCCACGCTCGACGGGGTAATCCGGGCCACCAACTTGCTCCTTGCTGGCAGCACCGTCGTTGTCGCCGGCTACGGCTGGTGCGGGCGCGGGGTCGCCAGCCGGGCGCGTGGCGCGGGCGCGCACGTCATCGTGACCGAGATCGATCCACTCCCAGCGCTCGAGGCGGGGATGGACGGCTTCCAGGTCATGGCGATGGCCGACGCGGCGCCGGTGGGTGATCTGTTCATCACCCTGACCGGCAACATCCATGTGATCCGGCCGGAGCATTTCTCGGCCATGAAGGACGGGGCCATCGTCTGCAATTCGGGACACTTCAACGTTGAGCTCGATCTCGACGGACTGGCCAAGATCTCCTCCGCCCGCCGACACGTCCGCGAGATGGTCGAGGAGTTCGTGGTGAAGGGCCGTCGTATCATGGTGCTCGGCGAGGGCCGCCTGATCAATCTGGCCGCGGCCGAGGGCCACCCGGCCAGCGTCATGGACATGTCGTTCGCCAACCAGGCCCTGGCGGCGGAAGTGCTGGCCAAGGAGGCGGGCAAGATGACGAAGTCCGTCCATCGCCTGCCGCCTGCGGTGGACCAGGAGATTGCACGGCTCAAGCTGCAGGCCATGGGAGTTGCCATAGACACGCTGACCGCCGAGCAGGTGAAATACCTGGCGAGCTGGGATGCAGGGACGTAGCGGATGAGCCGATGATCGAAGTTACCGTCGCGCATCTGGGCCTCGATCGAACAACAAACACGCCGGTGGTAATCCTGCGGGAAAAGGACGGCAGTCGGGTCCTCCCGATCTGGATCGGACCGGCAGAAGCCAGCGCAATCGCGATGGAGCTGCAAGGGATGAAGGCCCAGCGCCCCCTCACCCACGACCTGCTCAAGCAGATTCTCGTGGGGCTTGGGGGCGATCTCCGCCGGGTCGTGATCAGCTCGGTCAAGGAGAACACCTACTTTGCGGAGCTGATGATCCGCCGCGAGGACCACGTGTTCCAGGTGGACGCCCGGCCATCGGACAGCATTGCGCTGGCGCTCCGGATGCGGGCCCCGATCTTTACCAGTGACCAGCTGCTCGACCAGAGCGGCGTCGAGACCGACGAACCCTCCCCCAATCCGTCGCTCGAAGCGGACAAACTCAAGGATTATCTCGAGAAGATGGATCCACAGGATTTCGGGAAGTTCAATCCGTAGTAGAAGGACGGAGAAGGCGGAGATGACGGATAGGTGCCACCCCGCCGCGTCCGCTCAACGCCGCATTTTTTCGGTCTTCTCCGTTCTCTCCGTCCTCTCCGTCCCTCTTGTTGCCCAGACCATCAGCGCCGCAGGCGTAGTGCTGAAGGCCGACTCTACGGCCGTTCCCGGCTCTCGGGTAGTGTTGCACCAGGTGGGTCGGGCGCTGCAAGGGCCGCTCGATTCCACCAGAACCGACCGGCGTGGTCGATTCCGTTTTTCCTTTCGCCCCGACACCTCCGCGGTTTACCTGGTCAGCGTTCGCCATTCCGGCATCGAGTATTTCTCTCCGCCGGTGCACACCAACCCGGAGCGGCCGGACACCGCGATCCGGGTCATCGTGTACGACACCTCCAGCGCCGCTCCCGTCTCGCTGCAGGCAAGGCATCTGGTGCTTAGCCGGCCTGGGGAGGACGGCTCGCGAAGTGTGCTCGACCTCATCGTGTTGCTCAATGGCGGACGACGAACCCGGGTGGCGCCCGACAGCGTCGCGGCCTCGTGGGGCGGGCTGCTGCCGGGCGGAACGATTGGCCTCGAGCTGGGAGAAAGCGACGTCTCACCCGAGGCGGTTACCCGACGAGGCGACTCGCTCCTCGTGGCAGCGCCACTCGCTCCGGGGGAGAAACAGATCACGGTCCAGTATGCACTTCCCGCCGGTCGGCGGAATCTGGAGCTTCGGTTTACCGAGCCGGTTTCATCGGTCAACGTGCTGGCCGAAGAGAAAGACGTTGTGGTCAGTGGGGGCAGCCTGGCGCTGGCGGACAGCCAGGTGCTCCAGGGACGCTCGTTCCGGCGCTGGACCGGTGTCGTGCCGGTGGGCGGTACTCTGCGCGTGGTGCTTCCCGGTTGGGGCCGCGTTCCGGACTGGTTGTTGCCTTCACTCGTGGCGGCCGTCGTCCTCGTGCTCGGTGGAGCCGGATGGTATTTCCTGGTGCGCCGACCTGGATTGCCCGCGGTCTCCTCGGCCGGGCTGTTCGACGCCATCGCCGCGCTCGACGCTCGCTACCTCGGACAGGAGGAAAACACCTCCGCAGAGGATTGGGATTCTTACCTGACCGAGCGGCGCAGACTCAAGGCCCAGTTACAGGCGGCCCTTGCGGCCGGTGCGCCAGGCCAATAGACTAGCCCCTGTTGAATAACTGAAGACCACACGAACGGGGACACTCGGAAGCCGGTGCAAGTCCGGCGCGGCCCCGCCACTGTAACGGGTACCTGGCCCTCGAGGCCAGGAGCTCCACTCAGAACGCCACTGGGAAACCGGGAAGGCGAGTGGAGTCCCGAAGCCAGGAGACCTCGCCGTTCGTGCCACCATGAAGCCCTCGGGGGAGGGTTGGTGGCGTGTCCGGCAGCCGCTTCGGCTTTCGCTCATCGCCCATCCTCCGAGCCCAGGAAGATGGGCCTTATTATTTCCGGTACCAATCGACGCCTCGGCCTTCTAATTACCTGGCTCCTCCTCGGAGCCGGCGCCGGAGGGAGTGCGTGCCGCCAGGCACCCGCGCTCCACACGAGCATCGGGCTGGTCGACGATGCGGGCGACACGGTCAGGCTCGCGGCGCCGGCTCGCCGGATCGTCTCCCTCATTCCGGCCTCAACCGAGCTTCTCTTTGCCATTGGGGCCGATTCCGCCCTCGTGGGACGGACCAGCTACTGCGATTATCCCGCCGCCGCCAAGGCCATTCCCGATCTGGGCGATGGCATCAAGCCCAACATCGAAGCCGTGATTGCCGGCCGACCGGATCTGGTGGTCCTCTACAACTCCGGCCAGAATGCTGCCGTTGCCGGCCGGCTCCGCGAGTTGGGTATAGCAGCGCTCCGGGTCAACACCGATGCCTTGAGCAGCGTTCCCCGGGTAGCACGAATACTCGGCAAGCTCACCGGGCGTGAGAGGGCCGCGGACTCGCTCGCCGCTGTGTTTGATACCGCTCTGGCGTCTGCCACCCAGCCGCGCGCCACTCGGCGGCCCAAGGTCTTGCTGCTGGTGTGGGAACAGCCGCCCATGACCATTGGGCGGGGAAGCTTTCTCAGCGAGCTGGTGGAGCGCGCGGGCGGCGAGAACCTCTTCGCCGATGTGGCCTCGTCCTCCGGTGTCGTGAGCATCGAGGCGGTTGCGGCGCGAGACCCGGATCTGATCTTTACTACGGTGGAGGGGCCGTCCGCCTTCGCCTCCCGGCCCGAGTGGCAAGTCGTCCCTGCCGTACGCCAGCACCGATTCCTCCACGTGAGTGGCTCCGAATTCAATCGGCCGAGCCCTCGGTCACCGCAGGCAATTCGCGAGCTCACCACGCGGCTGAACGAGGCCCGGCAATGACCGCCGGGCGGGTCTTGGCCCTGGCGCTCCTGGTGAGTGTCTGCCTCCTGATCGGCCTGAGTGCAGGGGCGGTTCCGCTTCCGCTGCGCGAGGTTTGGGCCGGGTTATGGCACGCGAACGCGGAAGCGTCCGCCATCGTGCGCGACCTGCGTGCGCCCCGCGTGGTGCTTGCTTTTCTAGTTGGGGGCAGCCTCGGGATCTGTGGGGCGGCCCTTCAGGCCATGATCCGAAACCCATTGGCCGAGCCCTATCTACTCGGTCTCTCGAGCGGTGCGGGGCTCGGCGCCGTGATCGCGATTGCCACCCGGGCCGGCGGTGCCTGGGCCGTGCCGGTGGCCGCCTTCATCGGTGCCCTCTGTGCCGTGGCCCTGGTGTACCGGCTCAGCCTGGTGTCGGGAAGGCGTCTCGATCCCCATGTGCTGCTCCTCTCCGGCGTGGTCGTGGGGGCCTTCGCCGGCGCGCTCATGAGTGCCGTCATGGTGCTTTCCGATGCCCCCGGCGTCCGCAATGCCTTCCTCTGGCTGCTAGGCGGCTTCGGCACCGCATCGTGGCGCGCCCTCGCCGTATTCACCGTGTATGCCTGTATTCCCGTGGCCCTGATCCTGTTTCATGCCCGCTCGCTCGATCTGATCGCGCTGGGCGATGAACCAGCCCACCACCTGGGGGCGGAAGTGGATCGGCTGCGACGGGTGATCTACCTCTCGACCGCGCTGCTGACCGCGGCCAGCGTGGCGACCTGTGGCATCATCGGTTTCGTCGGACTGGTCGTGCCGCACGCCGTCCGCACCGTATTCCGTCCCCTGCATCGCACTCTACTCCCGATCGTCTTCCTCGTCGGCGGCTGCTTCCTGGTGCTGGCCGATGTGGTATCCCGAACCGTGGTGCGGCCGCTCGAGCTACCAGTGGGGGTAATCACCGCCCTGATCGGCGTGCCGCTCTTCGCGCTGCTTCTCCGGCGGACCCTGACATGATCCTCGAGGCTCGCGCGATCACGGTTCGCTACCGCCGGCACGCCCCCGTCGCGCTGGACGCTGTCGACTGCCAGGTGGCGGGCTCGGAGCTGGTGGCGGTGGTGGGTCCCAACGGCAGCGGAAAAACGACTCTGGTCCGCGCCCTCCTGGGGCTGCTTCGCCCGGAGCAGGGGACCGTGGAGATCGATGGCCGGGCAGTGGGGACTTGGCCCCGAGGCGCGCTCGCTCGTGTGGTAGGCGTCGTGGGTCAGCAGGAAGAGGCGGTCTTTCGGCTCAGTGTGGCCGAGACGGTCATGCTGGGCCGCTACGCCCGACTCGGTCCGCTGGCGGCTCCCCGGGCCGAAGACCGTGTCGCAGTCCGGGCCGCCCTCGAGCGCTGCGACATCGTGGCACTGGCGGAGCGATCGATCGACTCCCTGTCGGGAGGTGAGTGGAAGCGGGTACGCATCGCCCGTGCGCTGGCCCAGGAGCCCCGCGCTCTGGTGCTCGACGAGCCCACGGCCTCGCTCGACGTGCGTCATGAGATGGAGCTGTTCGAGCTCATTCGCCAGCTGGTCGACGGCGGACTCGCCGGCCTCGTGATCACCCATCACCTCAACCTCGCTGCCCGTTTCGCGGATCGGATCATCCTCCTTGACCGCGGAGTGGTCGTTGCCGAGGGGACCCCAACGGAGGTGATGAACCGCGACACACTCTCCCGGGTCTTCGAGTGGCCGGTAGCGGTGACCACCTGGTCGGACGGATCGCCCCAAGTGGTTCCACTCCGGGTAGGGGAGAACAGTAGAAGGGCTCAGGATGACAACCAGGAGAATTCCCCATGAAAGCACGACGGTTCGCTCTAGCCATTGCCGTTGTCCAGGTGCTAACCAGCTCGACTGCCGCTGGACAGGAAACGCAGGACACGACCAAGCTGGCGGAGCTGGTGGTGACGCCTACCCGGCTCCCGACCCCTCCAGACGAGGTGGTATCGTCAGTTTCCGTCATTGAGGGTGACGACCTCCGGGCTCGCGGTGTCCGCTTCGTACAGGACGCGCTACGTGAGGTTCCCGGCGCGGCGGTGGTACAGGGGGGCTCCTTCGGCGCGGTCACCTCGGTGTTCTTGCGCGGGGGCGAGAGCGATTACGTCAAGGTGCTCATCGACGGGGTACCCGCCAATCAATCCGGTGGCGCCTTCAACTGGGCCAACCTCACCACCGACAACGTGGACCGAATCGAGATTCTCCGGGGCCCCGGCAGCGTGATCTATGGGTCGGATGCGGTGAGCGGTGTGGTGCAGATCTTTACCCGGCGGGGTGAAGGCGGGTTCTCGGTCGAAGGTGGGGGAGAGGCGGGCACCTTCGGCACCTTGAATGGACACGGTGGGGTCCTGGGTGGGAATTCCCGGCTCACCTACTCGGCCGACGCAAGCCGGTTCGCAACCGACGGCACCTATCGTTTCAACAGCGACTACGGGAACACCGCACTGAGCGGTTCGGTGCGAGGCCTTCCTGATTCACGAACCGACGCATCGCTCTCCCTGCGGTTCACGGACAGCCGATATCATTTTCCCACTGACTTCGCGGGCATGCCGGCCGACAGCAACCAGTCGAGTGCTGAAGAAATGCTCACCATCGCGGCTGATGTCGGCCGCCGGCTCGGTTCCCGGTATGATCTTCGGCTCACCGCGGGCGGAAACCGGGCCGTGGGCGAGTTCGATGACCGCGCCGACAACGCGGCCGACACGTTGGGCTTCGGCTTTGCCTCAGAGCGGGACTCGCGGGCGCAACGCGGCAACCTCGACGCCCGGATCAACGGGGTCCTGAGCCCGGTCCTGACAGTCACCGGCGGGGTGCAAGTGGAACGGGAGACCGAGCGGCAAACAGGCGAGACCAGCTCGAACTTCGGTGGCATCGTTACCACTCCGGATACCCCGTTCGACCGCGGGCGCACCACCTTTGGATACTACGCGCAGGGAGTGCTCGACCTCGCTTCGGGCCTGGCTCTCAACCTCAACGCTCGAGTGGACGACAACAGCGCTTTCGGAACCTTCTTCACTTACCGCGCCGGCGCCATGTACCGCTGGCCCTCCGGGACCCGAGTGCGGGCGTCGCTGGGACGTTCGTTCAAGGCACCGACCTTCTGCGAGCAGTTCTGTGATGCTCCATTCGTGGTGGGGGACTCCACCTTGCGGCCCGAGCGGTCCACCAGCTGGGAAGCCGGTCTGGAACAGGGCTTGGCCGGGGATCGGGTGTCGATCTGGGCCACCTACTTCGATCAGCGCTTCCACGACATGATCGTGTACGACGGCAGCGGCGCCCCGGGGGCCCCGACCTATTTTAACGGCGCCGCCGCCAAGTCGCGGGGTATCGAAACCGGTCTGACCACCTCACTGGGACGCGATGTAAAGCTGTCGGCGTCCTACACTTACCTCATGGCGGAGGCGACGGACGACGGGGGCGTGCCGTCCGCGACGTTCGCCGCCGGTCAACGCCTGATCCGGAGGCCCCGGCACTCGGCCGAGCTCGGGGCGCGGGGCCGAGTGCTCGACCGAATCACGCTGGGGGGCTCGGTCATCTACGTGGGTCTCCGGGACGACGTCGACTTCAACCAGTTTCCGGCCCAGAGAGTGGAGCTTAGCGGCTACGCCACGGTGGACCTGGCCACGGAGGTTGAGGTGATCCGGGCCAGTCCCGGACGACCCGGCCTTGCCGGCGCCCTGCGGGTGGAGAATCTGTTCGACCAGGCCTACGATCAGGTGGTAGGATTTGCCGGCCGCCGGAGGGGAGTGTTCGGGGGGGCCAGGTTCCGGTTCTGACCGGCAGGCGACTGGCGGCCGCGACCGGGTTCTTCAATCTTTCATCGATGCCTTCCCGATCCAGTGCCCGCTTCGCCCTGGCTTCTCTCATGGCTGGGGTCTGCTCGTGCGCCGAGACGTCGGCCCCGCTTCCTCCGCCGGAGGAGGTGGTCGTCGTCCTCAACACCGCGGCCGCCACGCTGAGTCTTGTCCCGGTTACCGCACCAACCCAGGTCTCGACCATTCCGCTTGGGGCATCTGATGTGTTGCCCGTCAGTGTGGCAACACGGGGACCCACCGCGGTGGTCCCACTCCGGGGGAGGGATGCCCTGGCGGTGGTGGACCTGCGCCAAGGAGTGCTGGTCAATACGATTGCCCTCGCTCCCGGCTCCGGGGTGGCTGGGGTGGTGCTGATCGGCGACTCCATCGCTTACGTCTCCAACTCCAACCTCAATACGGTTACCCGGGTGGATCTTGCGACCGGGGACACGGCCAGCACCCCCGTCGGCCCCTCACCGCAGCATGTGACCTTCACCCGCGGCCGGGTGCTGGTCATCAACTCCAATGTCGATGCCTTGGGCAAGCCTGCGGGGGAGAGCTCGATCAGCGTAATCGACCCCTCTCGCGAGCCTGCAACTGGCCGGGTTGATCATATCCCACTCATAGGACCGGGAAATGCCCGGTTCAGCACCATAGCTGGGGATGGCCTGGTGTATGTCATACAGGAGGGAGACGCCGCGGTGGACGAGGGGCGGCTCTCGATCGTGGACCCGGTCGATCGGCGTGAGTTGGCAAGTTTCGGCGGACTCGGCTTCGGCCCAGGTGATCTGATCGCGGACAATGGCGAGCGGCTTCTGATCAGCTCGCGCTCCGAAGGGATCATGGAGTTCGACACCGCAGATCGCGCCGTGATTCGAGGAGAAGGAAACGGCGTCGTGATCCCGGCCAACACCGGTGTGGCGGTGGACTCCCAGGGACGGATTTATGCATTGGAGGCTGGATGCTCGGGCACCGGCGTGGTGCATGTCCTTCGGCCTGACTTCACCGAGATCCGGTCTGTGCCGGTCGGACGGTGCGCCAGTCAGGCGCTGCTCGCGCGGGTGCCGGCCGCCGGCGCCGAGATTACCGACGAGCCGCCGATGTAGCGCCCGGGGGCGCGGCGCCGGGCTACATTCCTCATCATGCCCCCGGTCTCCACACCCGCCATCGTCCTTTCCACGCTCAGATACAGTGAGACCTCCAAGATCGTCCGGCTCGCCACCCGGGAGCACGGCGTGCAGAGCGTCATTGCGAAAGGCGCCTTACGTCCGAACAGCCGCTTCGGGGCCGCCCTCCAGCTCCTGAGTGAAGGGCAGGCGCAGTTTCTATTGAAGGAAAACCGGGAGCTGCACCTCCTCACCAGCTTCGACCTGAGGCGGCTCCATGTCGGGCTTGCAACCGAGCTGGAGCGGTATGCGGTGGCCTGCGCCCTCGGTGAAGTCATGCTCCGCTTTGCCCCACCCGATCCCCACCCCGAGAGCTTCGATCTGCTGCGACAGGCGCTGGAAGAACTGGAGGTGTCGCACCTGCCGAGCGTCGAGGCCCTCGGTTACCGCCTGCTGTGGCAAATGGTGAGTGTGCTGGGTTTCGAGCCCTCGCTCGATGCCTGCGTCATCGACGGCACTCCGCTCCCAGAGAGTGGACCGCTGCCGTTCAGCACCCGGGAAGGAGGGGCGTTGTGTCCGGTCTGTGCCGCCCAACACGGCGCTACTCAGCTTCCGGAGCAAGCGCGAGCTGATCTCGAAGCACTGATGGATTCCGGCATTGCGCTGCCGGTGCTCGATGCGAAACACGGCGCGGCCCACCGCCGGCTGCTGGCCCGATATATCCGCTATCACCTGGGGGAGGGTGCGGAGCTTCCGGCCCTCGAATTCTGGACCGAGCGTCCCTGGGTGGCAGCGTGATCATTGGGACCGCGGGTCATATCGACCATGGAAAGTCCGCCCTGGTGAGCGCGCTCACCGGGAGGCCGATGGACCGTCTGCTGGAGGAGAGGCGGCGGGAGATCACCATCGAGCTCAACTTCGCGCCACTCGATCTGGGCTCCGGCCGAGTCGCGGGAGTCGTAGATGTCCCCGGCCACGAGGACTTCGTCCGCACCATGGTGGCCGGAGCGTCGGGTATCGATCTGGTGCTTCTCGTGGTGGCCGCCGACGAGGGCGTCATGCCGCAGACCGAGGAGCACCTCGCCATCCTGGAACAGTTGGGAGTGCCGGCCGGGATACCGGTCATCACCAAGGCCGATCTGGTCGACAGCGAGTGGCTTCAGCTGGTGAGCACCGAGATCAGCGCGCGATTGGCCGCCTCTCCACTCCCGTTCGAGCCACCCCTCGCGGTCTCCGTGCGGAACGGCAGTGGGATGGACGAGCTTCGCCAGCGGCTGCTGGCCCGTGCGAGTGCCCTGCCACCGAGGATTTCTGGCGACGGTTTCAGGATGCCGATTGACCGGAGCTTTTCCCTTTCAGGTGTCGGTACCGTTGTCACCGGCACCGCGTGGTCCGGCCGACTCGGCATCGGCGACCCGGTCATCGTGCTGCCGACGGGTCTCCGCACGAGGGTACGCACGCTCGAGAGCTACGGCCACGCGGTGGAACGGAGCGATCCAGGGGATCGGACCGCGGTCGGCCTTGCGGGTGTCGAACGACGGGCGGTGGGCCGGGGGGACGTCCTGGTCACCGACGAGCTTCCCTGGGTTGCCGCGTCCGCGTTGGATGTCGAGATCACGCTGCTTCCGGGTGCGGCGCGGCCGTTGAAGCCGCGCACCCGCGTTCGCCTCCATCACGGCACCGCGGAGGTCATGGCCCGGGTGGTGCCGCGCCTGCCGATCGAGCCGGGTGGGACGGGGATGGCTCGGCTCACTCTCGAGAAACCCCTGGTAGCCCGCGCCGAAGACCGGTTCGTGCTCCG
>JBKJZM010000124.1:0-3616 GCA_046715295.1 Gemmatimonadales bacterium
CCAGGGCGGTCACCCCACCGCACAGCACCGCCTGCTCCCCGAAGAGATCGGTCTCGGTCTCCTCCCGGAACGAGGTCTCGATGACACCGGCGCGGGTGCAGCCGATGCCCGAGGCATAGCCGAGCGCGTTAGCCAGGGCCTGCCCGCTGGCGTCCTGGTGCACCGCCACCAACCCCGGTACGCCCCGCCCGGCCTCGAACTCGCTCCGGACCAGATGGCCGGGCGACTTCGGGGCTACCATGCTCACGTCCACTCCCGCAGGGGGCAGAATCTCGCCGTAGTGGATGTTGAAGCCGTGGGCAAACATCAGCGTGTTGCCCGGGCGGAGGCCTTGTGCCACGCCCGCCTCGTAGATGGCGCGGCCATCCTGATCCGGCACCAGCATCATGATGACGTCGGCTTGCTGCGCCGCGTCAGCCACCGGGCGCACGTCGAGGCCCGCGGCCTGGGCCCGCTCCCATGACGCACCCCCGCGGCGCAGCCCCACTATCACCTTGGCTCCACTCTCCCGGAGGTTGAGGGCGTGGGCGTGTCCCTGGCTGCCGTAGCCGACTATGGCGATAGTCCGGCCCGTTAGGCGGCTGCGATCGGCGTCGGCATCGTAGTAGACCCGCACTGGTGCGTTCGTCATCTCACAGCCTCTGATTGAAGGTTGTTCGCCGTACCGAGCGCGATCGTGCCGCTGCGGGCCACCTCGATCACCTCGAAGGCGTCGAGCGCGCGGAGGCAGGAGAGCACAAAGGCCTCGGCCCCGCTGAGCTCGATGATCAGGCCGTCATTGGAATCATCCAGGACCACGCCGTTGTAGAGCTGGACCACGTCCAGCAGCTCGGCGTAGCGATGCTGCGGAGCTCGAACCTTCACCAGGGCGAGCTCGCGGGCCACACCATCCAGGGCGGGAAACGCGATGGCGCCGCGTACACCAACCACTTTCTCGAGATGCTGCACGGCGCGCTCGGCCGTCTCAATGTCCGACTGCATCATAAGGGTCAACCTCGAAAGGCCGGGTGTGGCCGTGGGGCCGATGGCCAGGCTGCGTACCGACATGTTACGCCGCCGGATGAGTCCGACCGCGCGATTCAGAGTGATCAGCCGGTCCTCGAGGAGAACCGACACCGCCTGGGCATCGTTCACGCGGGCACCAGGGGGGTTGCTGCTTCTCCCTCGATGGGCTCGGAGAGGGACCCGCCGGGCGGGATCATGGGGAAGACGTTCGCCTCCTGCTCGATCATGAATTCCACCAGGACCGGGCCCGGCTCGGAGGCGGCAGCCGCCAGCGCGCCTTCCAGTTGATCCATCGACTCGACCCGGTGTCCGGCGATCCCGTACGCCTCGGCCAGTTTGACGTAGTTAGGACTCCAGATGGGGGTGGCCGAATAGCGTTTGCCGTGAAAGAACTGCTGCCACTGCCGCACCATTCCCAGGTAGCCGTTGTTGAAGACCGCCATCTTCACCGGGATTCCCTCCTGCACCATGGTGGCGATCTCCTGCATGTTCATCTGGAAGCCGCCGTCGCCCGAGATGGCCCAGACCGTCTCGCCCGGCCGAGCCAGGGCGACGCCCATCGCCGCCGGCACCGCAAAGCCCATCGTCCCCAGTCCGCCGGAGGTGATGTGGCTGTTGGGGCGCTGATAGCGAAAAAGCTTCGCGACCCACATCTGATGCTGGCCCACATCGGACACGATGGTGCAGCGCCCGTCGCTCGCGTCGCTGATGGCGTCCAGGATGGCCTGGGGCGAGAGGCCGGCCCGGAAGCTCTCGTCCCGGGGGCGCACAAAGCTGGCGATCTCGCGACTCCACCCGTCGCAGTTGCGGGGCGCGATCGCCGGCAGCAAGGTGCAGAGCACCTCGCGCACGTCACCGACCAGGCCGACGGCCACCGGCACGTTCTTCCCGATCTCGGACGGATCCAGCTCGACGTGAATCACCTTGGCGCCGCGGGCGAACCCGGCGAGGTTGCCGGTGACCCGGTCGTCGAACCGGAGCCCGAGTCCGATGATGAGATCGGATTGCTGGATGGCCCGGTTGACGTGCACCTCGCCATGCATGCCTGGCATGCCCAGATGAAGCGGATGCGACTCCGGAAAGCCACTGATGCCGAGCAGGGTGGTGATCACGGGAATGCCGGTGCGCTCCGCCAGCACCCGAAGCTCGGGATACGCCCCTGCCAGCAGGACCCCATGGCCGGCCATGATGAGTGGCCGCTCGGCGGTGGCGATGAGGCGCGCCGCCTCTTCGAGGGCGGACGGATGGACCGGTGGACGGATGGACGGTCCAGGCGTCCCGCCGGGCGGTCTGTCCGTCTGTCCACCTCTCCAGCTGCCCCGCTGGTTCTGCACATCCTTTGGAATATCCAGCAGCACCGGTCCGGGCCGCCCCTCCTGGGCAACGTGGAAAGCCTCGCGCACCGCCTCCTCGATCTCCTCGACGTCCTCGATCAGCCGACTGTGCTTGGTGATCGGCTGGGTGATACCGATGATGTCGGTTTCCTGGAAAGCATCCCGCCCCATCATTGCACGGGCCACCTGGCCGGTGATCGCCACCACCGGCGTGTTGTCCATGTTGGCCGTGGCCAGCCCGGTCACGAGGTTAGTCGCCCCCGGACCCGAGGTGGCCACGCACACTCCTGCCCGGCCCGACGCCCGCGCGTACCCATCCGCCGCGTGGGCTGCTGCCTGTTCGTGCCGCACGAGGACGTGACGCAGGCCCGGGAACTCGGGCAACGCGTGGTAAAACGGCATGATGGCGCCGCCCGGATAGCCGAAGAGCACGTCCACACCTTCCTCGAGGAGTGCGCGGCAGAGGATTTGGGAACCGGTGAGGGTCTCAGTCATGAGAAACAGTCTAGGGTCCTCACGTTCATACTCCCCATAGATAGACTGAGTTGAGCGAGCTCGCCTCCAACTTGTCGGCGTGCCGCGCCTTGTTCAGGGCGTGGACCAGCGCGCGGGCGCTGGCTTCGACGATGTCGGTGGACGCGCCGTGCCCGGTGAGCGACTTGCCATCGATCTTGGCTTGGAGGAAGACCTGCCCCACGCTATCACGGCCGGGGGTCAACGACCGCAGCGAAAGGCTCTGCACCTCGAGCTGACGCTCCAGGATCTCGCTCAACGCGGCAAACGCCGCCGCTATCGGACCGTCTCCGGTGCCGCGCGCCGAGCGCTCGCCGGTCCAGGGGCCGGCCATCCTCACTTCCGCGGTGGCCGTCACGCTGCCGCAGACCACACGGAGGTGGGTGAGCTGATATTCCTCGGGCGCGTCGTGAAAGCTCTCGTGCAGCAGCGCCAGCAGGTCCTCGTCCAGGATCTCGCGCTTGCGCTCGGCCAGCGCGGTGAATTCCTGATACAGGGCGGCCAGCTCGTCTTCGGTGAGCTGGTAACCGAGCTCCTGGCAGCGCCGCTCCAGCGCGTGCCGCCCGGAATGCTTCCCGAGCACCAGCGTCGAGTGTGGGATGCCCACCATCTCGGGCCGGATGATCTCGTAGGTGAGCCCGTTCTGGAGCATCCCATGCTGGTGGATGCCCGCCTCGTGGGCGAAGGCGTTGCGGCCGACAATGGCCTTGTTCGGCTGGGGAAAGACGCCGGTCAAATAGGAGAGGAGCTGGCTGGTGCGATAG
>JBKJZM010000125.1:0-9272 GCA_046715295.1 Gemmatimonadales bacterium
AAAGCAGGAGCCCGAGCATCTACCACGGCCTCCGCGCCGCGGCCATCTCCGCGGCGACCGCCACCACGACCAGCGAGACCGCGACCTTATGCGAGTCGAGCACCATGCGCGCCTGCTTCGGTTGCAGTGGGTGCCAGTACGGATTGGCATCGAGCGCCGCGCGCAGGTGCAGGCTGGCGCTGGCCCTGGCGCCCAGCGCGCGCTCGATCATCCCAGCATGGTAGAAGAGCATGGCATCCCGGGTACCGAGGGCCAGGGCGTGGGTCATCGCCGCACGAGCTTCCCGGTCGCGCCCCGACTTGTGGAGCGCCCAGGCGAGCAGGTCGTAGCCGTAGATGTCGCGCCGGGTCTGGATCTCCTCGCGCACCTTGGCCAGTACGCGGGGCACGTCCCGGTCGTGGTCAAGGAGGAACAGGCTCCAGGCGCGATGGAACGGCCCGGGCTGGTGCAGCACGGCTACCTCCATGATGCGGTAGTACTCCTCCGACTTGACCCTGTCGCCGGCTGCCGTATAGGCGTCGCCCACCACACCCAGAGTGGTCGGATCGAGCGCGTACGCTATTGCCTGCTCCCCATATCCGATTGCGCCTGGCCAGCGGTGGCGAGCCGCCTCGAGCCGTGCCATGGTGCCGAGGAGGCGGTAGTCGTTGGGCGCCACCCGGAGACCGCCACGCAGCTCCCGCTCGGCCTCGCCGAGGTGGCCGTACCGGAGCGCGAGGTCGCCGAGCCGCAAATGGAACCAGGCGAGCTGCTCTTTCGGCATCGCGTGTCGCTGCCGGGCGTCCTCCCGAGCCACCCGGAGCAGCCGGCGTGCCTGCTCAGGTCGGCCGTGCAGCTCGTGCCACCGGGCCAGCCTCGGCGCGACGCTCAGGTCACGGCTGTAGGTGGCCAGGGTACCGAGCGTTCGGCCAGCCTCCTCGTAGTGCCCTGACTCAAATTGAGTCTCACCCAGAAGACCGCGCGCCGGAATCGAGCTCGAGTCAAACGCAACCAGACGCTGGGCGACGTGAAGCGCCTCCGCGAATCGGTGCTGGGCCAGAAGAGTCGACGCAAGCACACCGAACGACGCGGAATTTCGGCCACTGCGAAGGTCGATCGAGTGGCGGGCATTTTCCTCGGCCCGTACGAGGTCCCCGTTGTCGGCGGTCTCCCGGGCCCGCTGGAGGTAGAGCCCGGCGAGCTGGGTATAGTCTCCCGCGCTGCGGGGATCCCGCTCCACTCGGCTTTGATAAAACCCGATGTCAAGGTCCCGGATCCGGGCCTCCGATGGCACCGGGGGCAGGGCGGCACCGGGCCCATCGCTCGACCGAGCCACCGAGACACTGCTCACCACCACCCCAACCCCGACGGCCGCAATTGCATACCATACTGCTGTCCGCATGACTGCTTCCTTTCACTCCGACGGCGGCGGTCTCCCGCCCCCCCAGCGGGCGACCGGAGGCTCGCGCGCGGGCTAGTTCGGGGCCGCCAGGTAGGGAAACGTGGTGGTGACGCTCGGCGAATCGAATGCGACATTGTCCGTCGTCAATGCCTCTTTGCCTGCGGCGCCGGCAGGATCGGCGCCGAACGGATCGCCGAACACGGCGAGCAGCGCGAGGTCCACCACGTCGTCCTGGAGCTTCCGACCACCATAGCCGTTGGCGAGCGGCGGGAGATCGACCACGTTGAGCCAGCTCGCGGTCGCGGGGTCCTTGTCTGTCTGCACCACGAGCATGTCGGGCAGAAGCACGGAGCCCAGGGTGTTCGCGTAGTCGGCCGAGCGGCCAGCGACGCTGCCCGGGCCGGTGATGAACGACAGGATCTCGGCGCCCACCAGTGCGGCGTCGTCCTGCGGCCCGATGGAGCCGTGGGTCGGGTGGCTGCGTTTGGCCAGGAGCACCTCGCTCACCAGCGGGTTGCCCAGACGCTGGACCTGGTTGTACATGCGCGGAGTAGCAGGTCCCGTGTTGGTGTTGTCGTCACTGCAACCGGCGGCGGCAAGGCTCACCGCCAAAACGGCCGAGGTGAGCCCCAGACGGCGGCCGGCCAGCCTATTAGTACGGAGCTGCATGGTTCACTTCCTCTCGTTCAGGTCTTAGGTGGGTTACTGGCTGATGGAGCCCCAGATGCCGAGCTTGCCGGGGGCGCCGTTCTCGATCATCGAGCTCGGAAGCTCGACCACAATCGCGTTGACATTGAATCCGCTGAGATAGTTCACGCCCGGATTCCGGAAGTAGAAGGGGGCGGTCGTGCTGGGCTGGAGGGCACAGGAGTTGGCGAGCTCTCCTCCCACCGGACGCCGGTCGGGCAGAATGCAGAAGAACGCCTCGAGATCGAGGAAGAAAGGATCGTCTCGCGGGCCGGCAAAGACCTGAATGCCGTTCGCGTCACCGAGGTTGCTGTTGAGTGAGCCGGTGACGACTGGGGTGACATCGGCCACCTCATTCGCCATGGCGCCCTGAATCGGTGGGGCGAGCGGGCCGCGGACTTCAACCTTCTGGGCGGCGCCCTCACCGGTGAAGCTGACCTGAATGACCCTGTCTTCTCTCGCATCGCCGGTGTTGTCGATCTTGAACTGGTACAGCAGGTCATCGTCGAACGAGGCCTGGGCGGGGTCCTGCGCCTGGGCCGGTGTTAGAAAGGCGCGGGTGTCCATCACCAGGGCGATGCGACCTGCGCTGGCTCCGGGAAATGCGTAGACATCCGTCATGTCGGTCTTGGGGTTCAGCTCTACGAACGGGGTGTCCTGGTGGTCGGAGCCGATCGCGAGCCCCGCGGCACCGGCGACCGCGGCGAGCATCACGAGCCCAACCGCTAAGGTCTGGCGGCGGGATGTCGGTCTGGCGTGCATGGCCATACTTCTCCTTGCCGAATAGGTAAAATCGAAATCGTACGAAAGACGTCCCTTGTGAACCTGGCTACGCCTCTCATTGACCATCGGATGCATCGGGTCCTGACGACCGTGTCTCGCATGGTCTCGGGCCCAGGGTGCGCCGGCCTGCAAATGGGTACTGCGGAGCTTGTTACGGAAGTAAGACTGCGGACTGATGGAGCGGCGTTTCGGTTTTAGGGCAGTTGGAAGGATTTGAGGCGACGGCCGCTCGCCGGACTATCCGGGCGGGCGTGGAACCCGGCGCCGTTCCAGCGCGCCCTGGACTGACGCAAGCAGCTGGGCCCGGGTGAACGGCTTGGTGAGCACCTGGGCGCCACGTCCCAGATCCTCGGGTGCCACCCGTGATGCGCCCCCGATGAGAAAGAGAACGCATTGGTCGGGCACCGCTCGCGGCTCGCCCGAACCAGCGCCGGGGCATCAAGGTCCTGCATATCCGCATCGGTGATCACGATGTCGCTTTTGCCCGGTGCTGCCAACCATAGGACCTCGAGAGCTTCATAGGCGCTGTCGGCCTCAAAGCAGCGAAAGCCTTCTGCCGAAAGAATCCGACAGAGGAGCCGGCGCAACGCGGGCTGCGGTGAGATCATCAACGCGGTAGTGTGCCGCCGCATTCCTCTCACGGAAGCGCCATCGAACCCCGGGTCTATTTCTCTTTGCAACAGGTACGACCGCCCTGGTTGATTGGCGTGGCGTGGAGTGGCTAGGAAACAGATTCATAAGGTATATCTATAACCGGCGTGCTTGGAGGGATCGCTCTGCTTCCGGGGTGTTCGCCGGCTGGTCATCGTTACTCTCTAAGAGGAGACGTGATCGTGGAAGCCGCGCGCCGGTTGGAGACTACACAAAGCTTCGTTCGGGGCATTGTTCCCGACCGGTGCAGATCCCCCTGGTCGAGCAAGTGGCGGCCCGACATGTCATCGGCCCCACCCGCAATTGCCATCGGGGCGTTGGAATCGGCGATAAGTTTCGACCGCGAGATACCCCTAGCCTTGCAGGAGCTTCGGCTGCCGGTCGTCGCCATCAATCCCGACAACGCACCGACCGACACCGCATCCATGCGGCGCCACGGCGTGGAAGTCGTTTTCATGTCGGGCGTCGGCCACTTCCTGTTGATGGAAGATCCCGAGCGGTTCAATCGCGTCCTCGGCACCGTGATCGATAAGCTGGTTCGATAAGTGGAGCTGGCAGTGACACCTTCGTCGTCATCACGCCCTAACGCGAAGCAGGCAGGGCTACAGGTGCGGACCTACCTGGCGTCCTTGCCGCCCGATGCGCGCAGGGACCTCAAGATGCTGCGCACGGCCATTCGCGCCGCGGCCCCTGGCGCCATCGAGAGTTTCAGCTACGGTATTCCCGGTTTCAGACTCGATGGACAACCGCTCGTATGGTATGCTGCCTGGAAACAGCACAGCAGCCTCTACCCGATGAGCCCGGCAATCCGGCGGGACCATGCGGCCGAGCTCAAGGGATACAAGACCGCGAAGGGGACCATTCAATTTCCTCTGACCAAGCTGCCACCACCGGCTGTGGTGAGACGACTCGTGAAGGCGCGTATTGCCGAGTTACGAAGTAAGCGCAAATAAGACCGCCCTACTCGCTCAGCGCTCAGTGACAACGAGGCCCACGGTCTTTGCGACCAGTTGTCCTATCATTGACAGAGGTCACTAGGAGGGACGAACTAGGCGGGCCTGGGGGGGGTCTGCCCATAGCCAATAGGTCCTCTAGACAGCGCCCCATATTTCATGCATCGTCATGATCAGGGATAAATGTTGCCCCCAGGAACACGGAGACGTGAGATGAAACGGCCTCTGATTTTCATGATGACGGGGGCGCTCGCCATTGCTCTTCCCGCCTGCCAGGATTCAGGGGCGCCCAGTTCCAGTACCACGGACTCCGACGCATTCAGCACTCTTCCCCTTGGATTCGCCGGTGTGCAGAGCACGTTCGGGGGCGAGGACGACGACGGTACCACCGAATGGTCGCCGCGAGGCCATGGGGGAGCCGGTTCCCAGGGTGACCCGAAAGGATTGATGTTCGGAGGGTTAGCCAAGTTCTTCAAGTTCCACTCCGTACTCAGACCATTCCCGAAGGAGTCGTCCGACCGCTGCGCATTCGACGCGTCGAGCGGGCGCCTCGAATGCGCCCCGGCGACCCACGGAGGAATGACCGTCACCCGCTCGGCCGCCTTCGTCGACGCTGACGGGGACGTGCAGCAGGCCTTCGATAGGTCGACGACGAACACCGTTAACGTGCAGGTGGAGGTCAGTGGGACGAAGGAGCGGCACGACGGGAATAGGAGCACCATCCACCATCAGAGTGACCAGACGGTGACCGGTCTGGCCGAGGGTAGCACCGAGCTTGCCGTCAACGGTGAGTCTGCCGGGGTGGAAACCACCACCGGCACGGATGACGTGGGCGACTTCACCGCCGAGCGGAAGATCGGCGACTCCATAGAGGACCTGGTGCTACCGGTCAGCCACGGAAGGTTATTCCCCACCTCGGGAACGATTGCGCGATCGGTGCAAGTGACGATCACATACACGGGTCATGCACCCAAGAGCGTCAGCCGTCGTGAGGTGGTGACCTTTACCGGCTCCAATACCGCGACGGTCGAGATCACCAGGGATGGCGTTACTCGGACCTGTACCTTCACCATGCCGGGTAGAGCCCTCCACTGCCCGGAGGCGGTCGCCACCACCGCTCCACGCTGACGACATTCATATCGCCTGAAGAGACCCGAACGCTGCCGCAGTTGAGGTGTCGTTTTTACGCCCCACCTTAACTCCATGGTTCGATCCAGCGTCGCCGCCCCTGTCGTGTTGGGCCACCTCGAACTCGTAGAATTGGTCTCCTCGGCCTTACGAACACCTGCCAGCCGGTCTGCTGCCGAAAGGCAGAGAAAAGCGAGCTATGGCCGACCAGCCACTGGTCCTTGTCGTGGATGATGACCCCATCGTCCTCCGTATAGTCTCTCGGTTGCTGGCGGAAGCCGGGTATAGAGTCCTGACGGCGCCAGACGGGCAGGCTGCTTGGGATTTGCTGCAGGGCCCACCGCAGCTCCAGGCCGATCTCATGCTGACGGATGTCAGGATGCCGCACATGGGCGGTGCCGAGCTCGGCCGGCTTGTTGGCGCCTCCCGGCCGGAGATCCCAGTGCTTTACATGACCGGCTTTGCCGCGACGGTGGAATGGGAACTTCCCGAGGACGTCCGAAGCACACGGTTGGTCTTGAAGCCGTTCGCGAGTGAGCCGTTGCTGGCACTGATAGCCAGTTGCCTGTCAAGGCAATGAAGAGTCTCCGATCCGAGAACGCCCAGGTCGGAGATCCGAATCCGGGGGAGCGGCGTACTAGGGGTACTGTAACGACTTCTAAACCCCTTGCCGCTTTCAGCCGGAGATCTCATGCAACGTCACGCTTTCCTGATTCCCTTCCTTGCCCTTGGCGCGGCATGCGCCGAGTCGTCAGACCTCTCGTCTCCCGAAATATCCGGTGCGCCGGCCACCCTGTCCGCAGCCCGCGGCGCCCCTGACGGCGACCTGATCTACGGCCTGACGGCCGACAACACGCTCATCACATTTCGCAGCGGGAAGCCCAATCAGGTGCGGACCACGGTGGCGATCTCCGGCGCCGCTGAAGGGCTCATCGGCCTCGACTTCCGACCGAGCGACAGGATCGGGGCGAGCGACAAGATCGGCCTCCTCTACGGCGTTGGGACCGGCGGGCGCATCTACACCATCGATCCCGCCACCGGCCAGGCGACGTTCGTAGTTCAGACAACGGTGGCCCCGGTAGGCACCGCCTTCGGCGTCGGGTTCAATCCGGTAGCGGACCGACTCCGCATCCACAGTGACGCGAACCAAAATCTGCGTCTCCCGGTCGAAGGCGGCGGCGCGGTGGTCGCGGGCGCGACGGTTGTGGACGGAATGCTGGCCTTTGCGGTCGGCGATCCGAACGAGGGCGTCGATCCTTCGGTCACGGGGACCGCGTACACGAACAGCAACAGTACCGCCACAACGACCGACCTGTACGCCATCGATTCCGAACTCGACATACTCGTGGAGCTTCCGTCGCCCAATACTGGCGTGCTGAACACAGTCGGCTCGCTCGGTGTGAACACCGGCGCCGCCGTCGGGTTCGACATTGTAGGGTCGGCCGGTGGCACCGCGTACGCCGCGCTCAGCGCCTCGCCGTCGGGTAAGTCGACTCTCTACTCCATCGATCTCGAGACCGGCTCGGCCACGCGGCTCGGGCTCATCGCGCAGAGCAAGTCGTACCTGGTGGGAATCGCCGTAGCTCCGTAACCGTCCGCATGGGATCGGTCGATCCGCCTTGGGACTGCGCGCGGCTGCCGTGCGCAGTCCTGTCTTATTTCACCAGGTGCTCAGCCGCATACGCCTCGAGGAAGTCCTGGAATAGGGTCGTTAGCGCTCCGAAGGGAAGGCTCAGCGCTCGATGTTGATCCGCGCGATCGGGGAGGCAAGCCCCTCGGGATCGTCAGTCAACGGCACGCCGCGAATCAGATACTCGCCGGGTGCCACTGGACATCCGGTGTCGGTGCGCTGCTTCCAGACCTGCCGGAAGGAGAGGTCCTTTCCCGCATCGAGGGGAAAAAGCCGAAGGGCGCCGAGAAGAGTCTGGCCTTGAAGCCGGGTCCAGATGATTCGGCCCCGCGCGTCGGAAACCTGGAAATCGGCTGTGGGGGTCCGGCCCAGGAGCTGTAGAGTTACCGACACTCTGGCAGCGTTGGTGACCGTGAAGACGAGAGGCACCGGCGCACCCAGTCGGGCGCGTTCCGGTGCCTCCAGTGTCAGGCGGAGCTGCGTGTTTAGCGTCACCAGCTCACTAGTGCGAGTGAGAGGTCCCAGCTCCTGCAGCACGTTCTTGAGGGGGCTGAACACGAAGGTGCTCGAACCGCTCCCGCCCCAGAGGATGCCCTCCAGCCGCACGTTAGTGCCGGATAGAAGCTTGAAGACGTCCGAGCCGCTGTCTCCACCGCCGACTCCGGCGTTGACGAAGGTTTGGCAGAGCTGAACGATTCTGGAGCCTTGAACTCCGGTGTTGACGCAGGTGTTGGTCACCAGCCCGGATGTCCACCCCGTGGTACGGCCCACCTTGTCCAGGGTCTGCCCGACCGCGACGTTGTTGGTCAGGTCATCCTCGGTAATGCTGAAGCTCCCCGTGATGTCCAGCGAGCCGCCGTTGGCCCCCTGGAGCTCCGTTCCAGGGAGCGGCCTACCCGGCTCATGTAGCCGACAAGGCCACCCGCAGCTCAAGACTTGTGAGATGTCTTCGCAAAGAACGGGGTCAAGACTTGCTCCACGTTCTTGCTCTTACACTTGGGGCAGTTTGGACGCCTATCGCCATGCTGGGCGAGTGGCTCGACACGATCAAACACATGATGGCAGTCGCGACAACGATACTCGTAGGTAGGCATGCGGCCCTCCAGATTTGACACCGACCGAAGGGCGGGCTTTCCGCTCGCTCCCGTGTCGGTCGAGAATAGGTAAGTCCCAAGCTACCCTGGTGATCCGACTGCGTCTATCGCGCTGGCTCGCCGCCTAACCCGCGCATGCAGCCGACAGGCCGGGCCTGGTCCCCGGGCTCCGCTCGGGCAGCGTCCCAGGAGGACGCTACGGAACCAAAGTTGGTGCGGGCGCGGGCCTGAGGGCCTGCAGCTGATGTGCATTTCGTTAGGCGGCTGGGGTACACGCATGGATGGCTTGCAAGCTAGCGCCGGCCGGACCAGCCTGCCGAAGGCTCCTCGACACCGGGGGCAGCGTCACGCTGCCATCCGCTTCCGGGGCAGGACGAAGGTCCGGAAGACGTACTTCCACGGCACGGCGATGATCGGCAGCGGGATCCACATGAATACCTGCGCCATCTCTTCGGCGGGAGATCCCGCGAGCGTGCCAGCCCGCCACAACGGATAGCCAACCACAGTGAGCCAGAGGAGCTTGTACCCGATCATGAAGATCATGATCGGCAGCATCCGCAGGGGATGACTCAGCCCCAGGAGCGACAGCGTCGAGTACGATGCCCACCCGCAGACTGCCACCGCCCTGACATGGTCCCACGGGCCCTGGTGGTTGATGATCGACAACCACGCGTCCGACCCGACGAAGATGAGGATCAGGAAGTAGATCAACCGCAGAAGGTAGATGTTGATCGGGCGCACGCCCTCGTAACGGACGTGGTCGGGTGTGAAGATGGTCTTGATGGACATGGGCGTCAGCCTCCGCTGGATTGGAGTGAATCGTTGTCACCGGCATCGTCATCCGCCGCCGGTTCGGTGGTTTTCCCGGCCACGGTGAATTCGAGCAGGTCGCCCGGCTGGCACTGCAGCGCTTCGCAGATCGCGTCGAGCGTCGAGAAGCGGACTGCGCGTGCCTTGCCGGTCTT
>JBKJZM010000126.1:0-8506 GCA_046715295.1 Gemmatimonadales bacterium
CGGTTACGTCCGGGACGTTTTGATCCAGCCCGCTGGCCACCGCGGTTCCGCAAACCCCGGTGCCCACCGGGATGCGGGTATGATCGGTTTCCCTGCCGGCAAAGGCCTCCAGCACCAGCTCGTTGCCGTGCAGCATGTAGAGGTAGACTGAAGTGTAGGGAGCGCCAGAGGCCCGAATCTTCTCCGCCGCGATGCGGAGCAGTTCATCCCGCGCCACGTCGCGAGCGAATGCCCCCCTCAAGGCCGCCACCACCCTGCCGGCGTCCAGCACTGCCATCGCTAGCCTCCCCGGATACCAAGCGTTGCCTGGAGGGTCGTGACCTTGGCGCCTCGTCGCACCAGAATCTCCACGACCTCGCCTGGCTTGTGGCTTCGGAGCGCATCCGTCATGGCCTGGAGGTCAGGCGTCTCTCTGCTGCCGATGCGGGTGATGATGTCATCTCCTCGGAGGCCAGCCTTCTCGGCTGGGCTTCCTGCCCGAACTCCCACCAGCCGCACCCCGCCCGGCGCCCCGGTCATGTCCGGCACCGTTCCGAGGTACGCACCGTATCCCGGGGTTCCTGATGCCGGGGCCTCCTGACTGACCGCCGGGACGGGCAGCTCGAGAAATGTCAGCGGCTTGGTCCGGTTCGCCAGCGCCGTAACCAGGCCCAGGCTGAAGTCCGCAACCCGTTTCAGCCCGTCGTAGTTCACCTTCTGCCAATCGTCGGTGGTGCGGTGGTAGTCCTGGTGCAGGTCGGTAAAGAGATGGAGGACGGGCCGTTTGACAGCGTAGAACGACGAGTGATCACTGGGGCCGTAGCCATCGCCCTGCGCCTTGAGATCGAACCCCGCGTACCAGTTGAGCGAGTCGAGCAGGGCGGGAAACTCCTTGGCGCTGCGGGCACCATATACGATCAGGCGGCCGTTGCGGAGTCGCCCTACCATGTCGAGGTTCACCATGGCCAGCGTGCTTGCCAGGGGGTAGATCGGCTGTTTGACGTAGTAGGCCGAGCCGAGCAGTCCGAGCTCTTCCCCGCTGAAGGCGATGAAAACCACCGTGCGGGCCGGCGGGGATGCAGCCAGCCGGGCCGCAACTTGGATCAGCGCGGCAGCGCCTGAGGCATTGTCATCAGCGCCGTTGTGCACCGATCCTGTGCTATCCGGGTCCAGACTGCCGAACCCGCCGAGTCCCAGATGGTCGTAGTGGGCTCCGAGTACGATCGTCTGGTTACGCAGCACCGGATCACGTCCCGGCAGAATGCCGATCACGTTCTTGCCTACCAGCGGCCCAGTTTGCGCCTGTCGTGCAGCCGGCGCGTCCCGCCCCACGGTGAACGACTGAAACCATCCTCCGGCGGCCGGTTGGAGGCCAACCTGAGAAAATCTCCGGGCCAGGTAAGCCGCGGCCGAGTCGGCCCCGCGAGAGCCGGTCATCCTGCCCTGAAGCCGCTCGTCGCTCAGGAACCGGATGTCATCGAGCAGTCGGGGAGGTTCGGGGCGCTGGGCCTGGAGCGGGTCAGCGAGGGATGCGAGGCCCAGCAAGGTGCCGAGCAGAACGGTACGCCACATAGTAGAGAGGAATATAGATCGGGCGTTATCGCGGCACGAAGCTGATCTCTGGATTCAGTTTCCGGGCAAAAGCCGCCAGCAGCCGAGCCGTCCGGTCGAGGTCTTCGAGCGCCACCATCTCGTTGGGGCTGTGCATGTACCGGTTGGGGATCGACACCAGGGCCGTGGCCACTCCCCGGTGAGCGTTGAAGATGGCCTCGGCATCGGTGTGGGTATCACGCGACGCGGCCTCGATCGAATAGGGAATCTGCTCCGCTTCCGCCGTTTCGACCAGCATCTCGAAGACCACCTCGCTCACTGAGGCGCCCCGCGCGAGTGCCGGGCCACCGCCCAGGCGGTAATCACCATGCTTTCGCTTCTCCATGCCGGGATAGTCGGTTGCATGGGTTACATCGATGACGATGGCCACGTCGGGCTCCAGCTTGTGAGCGGACGAGCGCGCCCCACCACCGGTGGCTGCGATCTCTTCGCGCGTCGTCGCCACCGCGGTGACCGACGCGCCGGGCCGTTGCACGGCCAGCAGCCGGAGCGTCTCTAGCACCACAAAGGCTCCGATACGGTTGTCTATGCAGCGGCTTACCAGCCGGCCGTTGGGGAACTCGAGGACCCCCGCGGCCAGGACGCCGGGATCGCCGATGCGAACGCTCGACTCGGCCTCGGCTTGATTGGTCGCACCGAGGTCGATCCACAGGTCCTCCACCTTGGAGACCTTCTCCCTGTCTTCCTTCTCCATGAGGTGGATCGCGCGCTTCCCGACCACTCCGGTGACCCGACCCCGGCGTCCGAGGAGGATCACCCGCTGGCCCACGAACACCTGATGGTCCCAGCCACCGATCGTGTCGAAGCTGAGATAGCCTTGCTCATCGATGTGGGTCACCATGATCCCGATTTCGTCGATGTGCCCCGCCAGCATGAGCCGGGGGCGGCCCTCGGGATTCAGCGTGGCGAAGGAGTTGCCGCCCACATCGGCATGGACCGACTCGGCGAGCTTCTCGGCTTCGGCCCGCCAGAGCCGGGCGGGAGCGGCCTCGAACGATGAGGGGCCCGGCGTGTCGAGCAGTGATTTCAGGAAGGCGAGTGATTCAGGCGTCATGTCGTGGGCCGATCCAGCTGCAGCTCCAGGAAAAGCGTTCCTTCGACAGGATTGCCGCGGTACGGTGGGATCTCGCGGAAACCAAGCTGCCGATACAACGCCAGGGCGGAAGCCATAGTCGGCAACGTGTCGAGCCGCATTCGATGATAACCCACGATGCTGGCCTCGCGAGTGATCTCCTCTGCCAACAGTCGCCCCAGGCCTCGGCCGCGGAATTCCGGCCGCACGTACAGCCGCTTCATCTCGCAGACATCGGGCTCCAGCCTGCGGAGAGCTACACACCCGGCAATCTCTTCGCCGTACCGCGCCAGCAGGAGCCGCCCGCCGGGGGGCGCGTAACTCCCTGGCAGCGTCGCCAGCTCCTCGTCGAAGCCCTGAAAGCAGAGATCGATACCGAGCGAGGCGGCATACTCCTCGAACAAACCGCGTGCGATGGCGATGTCAGGGACCGTTCTGGCGTCCACGATCGTCAATGCGGTGACTGGCACCTACCCCTCGGCTAACCGGCTCGGACGGTAATTCACGAAGAGCAGCAGCCCGGTGAACGGCGCGATCAGGGTTCTGAAGTCGTGGGTGAGCAGGTAGGCCAGCGTGCCGAGCAGTGCGGGTGCCTCAACCAGCGCCCAGATTCCGATGGCCCGGCCCAGGTTGGCTTTCCACCATTCGTCCTGGGAAAGCCTGGGACCGGGTGGCGTCAGCCGTGCGGCGGTGTACATGGCCGCACCGAACAGCACGGCACTCATCACGAAGAGCCCGAGGTACAACACCCGCCTGTCGGGTAGGGCCGAGACCGGCACCGAGCTGTTGGTTCCGATGTACCACGCGGTTCCCAGAAACAGCATCACCCCCAGCACCAGCGCCGCGTGAATGATTCGGGCGCTGAGGGTCGGTGAGGTTGGAGCTGCGGGGGGCACGCTATCTCCGCGCAACGCGATAGAGCAACGCGCCGAGAACCGCGAACATGGCGATAGCGGCAACATCGCTGGTGGCAAAGCCGCCCATGACTCGCTCGAGGCCCACAACGTGCGCGAGGTAATCCGCTGCGGGGACCTGCGCCGCCTCCGCCTTCAGCACCATGGCCGCGGCCACCCCGGCTATGGCCACCCCGGCTATGGCGCCGCCGGCGATCAGGCCGCTGGCGTAGAGCACGCCGGGCCCGGACTCCACCTCGGCGATCGAGCGCGCCCCGCTCTTGAGCCTCCGCTCGACCAACCAGCGCACCGCTCCACCGATGAACATCGGGGCCGAGGTCGAGATCGGCAGGTAGACCCCCACGGCTATGGGGAGGGATTGCAGACCCATCAGCTCGATGGCCAGCGTGAGGAAAACCCCGATCAAGACCAGACCCCAGGGCAGCCTCTGAGTCAGGATGCCGTCGGTCACCAGCGCCATGATCGTGGCTTTGGGAGAATCCAGCTTGGTGACCGGCTTGCCGTTGATCTCGCGAATGCGGCCACCGATGCCGGGGTCGACCAGGTACGCAACCTCGCGGGTTCCTGGGTCGAGCAGGTACTTGCCCGGCTGCACTCCCCCGGTCGGCAGGTTCACGCGTACCACTTCCCACTCCCGTCCGTCGTGCCGCATCCGCTCTCCCATGCTGGTAACCGACCGGTCGGCGGAGCCCGGCGCCGCCGCCTGAAGCACCACCCCGGGATGACGCTCCGGTACCACGTTGGTGTAGGTCGTGTTGAGCAGGGAGATGGTCCACCCGATTGCCAGGGCAGAGGTCATGGCCCCGACCATGATCGCGATCTGCTGCCGCTTCGGTGTGGATCCGACCAGGAATCCGGTCTTGAGGTCCTGGCTGGTGGTGCCCGCGAGGGCGGCCGACACCGCAATCACCGCCGCGATCGAGATGGCCGCAACCCGGTAGTCCACCCCCGTCCAGCCGATCAAGTAGAAAATCGTGGCCGTCCCGATTAGCGCGGCGATGGTCATGCCCGAGATCGGGTTGGCGCTGACGCCGATGACGCCGGTGATGCGGGAGGAGACCACCACGAAGAAGAAGCCGAAGACGATGATCAGAGCGGCGCCCAGCAGGTTGACTCCCACCTGAGGGACCAGCGTGAGCACGAGCACCAGACCGATCGAGCCGACGATGGTCACCCAGATCGGCAGGTCAATGTCGGTCCGGGCCCGGCTGGAGAGCTCACCTGCGCTCCGCTGGAGGTCCTGAAACCCCGATCGGAATGCCCCAACGATGGTTGGCAGCGCGCGGAGCAGTGCGATAATACCGGCCGAGGCCACCGCGCCCGCCCCGATGTAGAACACGAACTCGGCCCGGACTTCGCTCGGGCTCATGTCGCGAATGAGCTTGGTCTCCGCGAAAATCGGCTGGGTGAGGCCGGAACCGAAGAGGGTGATGGCGGGAATCAAAACGAGGTAGGCCAGCGACCCGCCGGCGAACAGGTATCCGGCGATGCGGGGACCGATGATGTAGCCCACGCCGAGCAGCTCGGGCGAGACCTCGGCCGAGATCGATGCGTTCTTGTAGAAGCTGGAGACCCGCCCAGGATATTCCTTCCAGAGATGGAGCCCCGCCATCAGGAACTTATAGAGGAAGGCAATTCCGAAGGCCTGAAACAGCAGCCGGGCCTGGAGTCCCCCCTTGTCTCCCGCCACCAGCACCTCGGCGCAAGCGGTTCCCTCTGGGTAAGTGAGGTTGCCGTGCTCTTTTACGATGAGGGCCCGGCGCAGCGGGATCATCATGAGGATGCCGAGCAGACCGCCGATCACCGCGATCACCGCCACCTTGCTGACGTTCAGGTCGTAGCCCATCAGCAGAATCGCCGGCAGGGTGAAGACCACGCCGGCGGCGATCGATTCACCGGCCGATCCGGTGGTCTGGACGATGTTGTTCTCCAGAATCGTCGCCTTGCCCAGGGTGCGGAAGAAGGCCACTGCCAGCACCGCTATGGGGATCGAAGCTGAGACGGTGAGGCCGATCTTGAGCGCCAGATAGACGCTGGAGGCGGCGAAGACTATTCCGAGGATTGCGCCCAGAATGACGGCCCTGATCGTGAGTTCCGCGGGTGACTGCTCCGGCGAGACGTAGGGCCTGAACGGGGGGGCATCCGGGGGGGCCACCGGCCGGGTCTGGGTCGCCATGCAATGCCTTGGTTGGATGGGACGGCTGCGGGGACGGTTGAAAGTAGGGGTCAACAGAGGGGACGTCCAGCCAAATGGCAGCGGATTAGGGGTTCCAGAGAGAAACTATTGCGTTTTCTGGGTACCCCGGGGTAGTATGTTCGCGGCCTATAGGAGTACCCCGGTGAGGTATTTCAAACCTCCGCGGTTCAACCTCCACCGGGGCATGTGCGTGACGGCCTACTATCTCCTTCAAGGCCCGGTCCAGGCGACCTGGGGTCACACCAACGACGAATCTTGCGGACCCTTATTACGCGGGGTAACATCTATGTTACTTCGCGGGGAAATTTGGTCCCTGTCGGCGCGTCGTGCGATTCCAGCCTATCCATTCGAACAGCCGAAGGTCCGGCCTTCGTGCGGAGCGAACGCTCCGGGATTCTTGAATTGCGCCTGAAGCTCGAAGTGTTGCTCCAAGGCGTGCGCGCGGGAACCGGCACTGTCCGAGCCTTCCCTCGGCTGGCCGTTTCTCCTTCCCGCATACCTGCTCTGCTTTTCTAATTGCTATCTCGCTACACTCCTCCAAACCAGGGAAGCTAGTCCATGACACGTCGATTTATACTTAGCATCGCTGCAGTCCTTGCAATCGGGGCCTGTAGCGACCAGCAGGAGCCGAACACCGGGAACTCAAATCCGGGCTCGGAGTTCGTCTCGACATCCGGTAGCATTGGTGTAAACGTCATTCTCAAAGCACCCGCCACAGCTGCAAATCGAACCGAACTGGCCAAGTACGGCACTCTCCTGGACGAGATCGCCGCGCTCAATGCCATTCGAGTCCGGACCAAGGCAGACCAACTGCCGGCGATTCAGGCGCTGCCCTTCGTCGCCGCGGCGAGCCCGGACGCAGTGCGCGACGCCCGACCGATCGACGCTGTAGCGGTTGATAACTTTGCCGCCAGCGGAATCAGCACTTGGGACCAGGATGCCGTGAACGTGACGGACTTTGGCGCTGGCCGCACGGCCGCGTTCGATGGCTCGGGGGTATACGTGGCCATTCTCGATACTGGCCTCCTCCCCACCTGGCGGCAGTACTTCCCCCAGGAACGGATCGCCGCCCAGTTTGCAAAGTCCTTCGGTGGCGGCGGGCAGGACAACGGCAACGTGTCCGAGCAGCCGAACAAGTGGGAAACCGATGTGAATTCTCACGGTACTCACGTGACGAGCACGGTCCTCGGTTATCAGATAGCCCCGACATTTCGGGTCAATGGGACAGCACCGTTGGCGAACGTCATCCCGGTCAAGGTGTTGAACCAGAACGGCTCGGGATGGTCTTCGGTCGTCGCGCGCGGGATCATGTACATCAGGGATTTGAAGCTGGGTCCGCTCGCCAATTACCCGGTTGTGATCAACATGAGCCTCGGTGGGCCCACACTCGACGCGCTGGAGCGGGCCGCCATAGACGCCGCTGTTCAGGCCGGCGTGATCATCGTAGCATCGGCTGGCAATTCTGGCCCAACCGGCGCGATGGGCTTCCCCGGCGCGTATGGTCCGGTCATCTCGGTGGCATCAGCTGGATACGTGCGTGAGTGGGAGGGCAGTAACTCCTGGTGGCGAAACGCTGTCTCCAACACCGACGACCCGACCGACCCGGCGCAGTACTACATCAGCGCTTTCTCTTCCCTTCGGACCGGCACCCAAGACCTCGACGTAGCCGCTCCAGGCTCTTGGGTGGTGGGTCCCTATCAGCTCAATCAGAGCAACAATCTCAGCTTCTTCTTCCTGGGCGGCACCTCGATGGCGTCGCCACACGTGGCTGGCATAGTTGCTTTGATGCTGGATAAGAACCCCACGCTTGGCGCAACCGCGCCGAATCGGGCCGCGACTGCCGAGAACATCCTTCAGACGACAGCGGTTCCGATCCCCTACATCGGTCAGACCGTGCGGCCGGGGCCGGGGGCAACGCCTCAGGCGATCACCAGCTGGACTGCTGACCGCAGCGGCAGCGGGCTGGCCACGGCAAATGCGGCGCTCGCAGCAACTCCCTGATCAGGAGTGAAGGCTCAGCAGTAGAAAGGAAGGCCCGTCGAAAGGCGGGTCTTCTGTTTGCCGCGACGGCTATTCGCCTGTATATGTATCTGGGGGATTACACAACGAGGCTGCCATGCTCTGGACCATCTTCGCCGTCCTGCTCGCTCTCTGGCTGCTCGGCATCGTGTCGGCAAACACCTTTGGCGGGTTCATCCACGTCCTGCTCTGGGCAGCTATAGCCGTTGTCCTGCTTAGCGTACTACAGGGGCGGCGCAAGGTGGGCTGAACGGAAACGCCGAGCGGCCCTCAGAAATTCATCGGTGGAGAATGGGTCTATCCAGGAGGTTTACAAAGAGCTAGCTTGGCGGAACACGTCACGCTCCCTTGCATATCCGGCCTCCTCCGCCGGACCTAGGAATCCCACAGTGTCACCTACCGCACCACTGGCGGGCGCGCGGCACCGGCTCTTCGCCGCCGCGGCGTTCGGCCTCGCACAGCTCGCCGCCTCGCATCCCACCGCGCTCGTTGCCCAGACCTCGCTCAGCGCGCGGCATCCGGCCGTTGTGCCCCTCGGCGCCACCGCCGCTGCGGCGCGCATCGCCGCCAACGACAATCGCCACCCGGCCGGCCGGCTCAAAAATGGCGTGCTCACGCTCCGGCTCGAGGTGCGCGCCGGGACGCTTTACCCGGAGGAGGATGGGGGGCCCAGCGTGCCGGCGCTCGCATTCGCCGAAGTCGGGCGGGCGCTCC
>JBKJZM010000127.1:0-9887 GCA_046715295.1 Gemmatimonadales bacterium
GCGGGGGCCCGGGCGGCAACTACCCCGGTCCCGTTGCCCCGGGCCCCGGGCGAGGGCCGGGTGTGGGGGCCGCGTCCCGCGAGGAAGCCCGCCAGGACCGCCAACACCGCTCCAGAACCGGCCCACCCGGGCGAGAGCGGCCCTGAGAGCCGGGCGAGCGCGAGTGCGGTCAGCACCACGACGGCGAGGCCCACTATCCAGACCGCCACCAGCCGGCCTGCCATGGAGTGGCCCTGGGCCTTGGAATCGAGGTGCGCCACCACCCACCGCCGCGGCGGGCGCTGCCCGCGAGTCGCGATGAGGTTGGCATCCTCACGAAGTCCCTCGCCCAGGTGTACCCACCCCAACCCGACACCGGTGGCCACGATGGCAAGCGCCATCAGCCCCATCATCCAAATCGCGAGGGCGACCCAGGGGGGAAGACTACCGGAAGCCAGGAAAGGCAGCAGCACGAGGGCCAGGCCGCCGAGCCCGGCACCGAAAATGGGAAACGCCCGGAGGCTGGAAGGAGGAAAGGTGAAGCTCTGCGACACCACGGTATAACCGAGGGTGGTGAGGTAGTTGGCGACCAGCTCACGGGCCTGGGACGCCTCGGGCGTTCCGGCTTCACGGGGGAGCGCGAGTATCTGGAGAGCAATTCCCTTGAGCGAGGGCACGCCGGTTTCGTGACTCAGGCCTGTTTGGGACGCTTGGATCTGGCCAGCGGCTGGTCGGCGGTGGCCAGTGCGGCTCGCTTGGTTTCCTCGGTGATCTGATCGGCCTCGATCAGCTCGTCCAGGTGCTGTTCGTAGGTCTGGGTGCCGAGCTCCTTATGACCGTCCGCCATGATCTTCTTGACTTGCGAGGTGCGCTTGGGATCCTTGAGGCACTCACGTACCGCGGGGGTGCCCAGCAGCACCTCGACCGCGGCCACCCTGCCCTTCTCGTCCTTGAGGGGGAGCAACTGCTGTGAGATGATCGAGTGCATCGCCTCGGAGAACCGCAGGCGGCCGATCTCCCGCTCCTCGGCGGGCAGCGTGGCAATCAGCCGCTCGATGGTGGTGACCACGTCTGGAGTCGTGCTGGTGGCAATGATCAGGTGGCCGGTCTCGGCACCCTTGAGGGCGGTATCGATGGTGGCGGCATCGGCCATTTCTCCGAGAACCACAACATCGGGGTCCTGGCGCAGCGCGGCCCGAAGTCCGACGGCCAGGCTCTCGGTGTCAACACCAACTTCCCGCTGGGTAATGGAGCAGCTCAAGTCCCGGTGAAGAAACTCGATGGGGTTCTCGATGGTGACCACGTGTTTGTGCAGCGTGCGGTTGATGTGGTGCACCATGGCAGCGACGGTGGAGCTCTTTCCGCTGCCGCTCACGCCCGAGACCAGCACCAGACCCCGATCGGCTTCGGCGATCTGCTTGAGCACCTCCGGCAGCCCAAGCGACTCGATGGTCGGCACGGTAAACGGGATGACCCGCATGACGATCATGAAGGAGGAGCGCTGGCGGAGGACGTTGACACGGAAACGGCCTACTCCCGGCATGCCCCAGGAACAGTCGAAATCTCGTAGCCGTTCGATCTTGGCCCGGTCTTCGTCGTTGCTGATCAGCTTCAGCGCAATGGCTTTGGTCTGATCTGGCGTCAGCCGCTGCTTGGTGAGCGCCACCAGCTTGCCGTTGATCCGGGCCCGGAACACGTCACCTGCCTTGATATGCAGGTCCGAGGCGCCGCGCTCAACCGCCGCCTTGATGATCTTTTCCATTCATGCCCACCACAGTAGGGGAAAGCCCAGGATCTCCCGCATTAGCGGACCCCGTCGATGACCACCCATCAGCCCGGTCCCGCCAGGAATCCCATGCGGTCCCGCACCTCCCGCAACGTCTCGGAAGCCCGCCGACGGGCCACCGCGGCGCCCTCCGCCAGGATCTCATCTACCCGGTCCGGGCTCTCCTGGAGCTGAAGCGCCCGCTCCCTGATAGGCGCGAGAGTGGCAATCATATTATCGGCCAGTACCCGCTTACAGTCGAGGCACCCCCATTTGGCCCCCCGGCAGTTCTGAGCGACCAGCGCGACAGTCTCCGGCGGCGAGAAATGCCGGTGGAGATGATAAATGTTGCATATCTCGGGGGTCCCGGGATCCCTCCGGGTGACCCGGGCCGGGTCGGTCTTGGCCGGCCGCAGCTTTTGCCAGACCTCATCGGGGGTGTCCAGTAGCCCGATTGTGTTGCCCAGGCTCTTGGACATCTTGGCCTGGCCGTCCAGGCCGGTAATCCGTTTGGCGTCAGTCAGAACGGGTTGTGGCTCGGGAAAGAACTCCTCCCCCCGCCCGAACTCCGCATTCCACTTTCGTGCAATCTCGCGGGTGAGCTCCAGATGCTGAACCTGATCTTCTCCCACCGGTACCAGATCGGCGCGATACAGCAGAATGTCGGCCGCCATCAGGACCGGGTAATTGAGCAGACCCGCCGGCACGCTCTCGAACTTCTGCGACTTATCTTTGAACTGGGTCATTCGCTCGAGCTCGCCGAGGGGCGTAACGCTGTTCAGAAGCCACTGCAGCTCAGAGTGTTGGGGCACGTGCGACTGAACGAATAGCGTCGCCTGTTCCGGGTCGATCCCTGCGGCGAGGAGGCCGACCGCCATATCGCGGGTTCGGAGCGTCAGGGTGTCCTTGTCGTACTTGCCGGTGATGGCGTGAAGATCCACAATGCAGATCAGGGACTCGTAGCTGCGCTGGATATTGACCCAGTTCCGAACCGCGCCGAGCCAGTTGCCGATGTGGAGCTCGCCGGACGGTTGAATCCCTGAAAATATTCGTGGCATTGCGGCAAGTTACCCTCCTGAAACTGGGCACGCAAGATTGTGTCTGCCTTAGACTTAGTGCATCTGGCAACGGTTGCTGCCACCCGGGCTGCGACCTATCTCAGGAGCGTCCGGCCGCCGGCCGGTCCGAGCGGTTGGACCCTCAAGGGCAGCCGAGACTTCGTGACCGACGTCGATCGCACTGCCGAGCGGATGATCACCGAGAGCCTGCTGGAGGGCGAGCCGGGCGCTCGAATGGTCGGCGAGGAGCTGAGTCCGACGGTCATTACCGAAGGGCTCATCTGGATCGTGGACCCGCTCGATGGAACCACGAACTTTCTGCACGGTTTCCCCAGCTATGCGGTTTCAATCGCCGCGGCGCGTGATGGCGTGCTGGAAGCGGCAGTGGTGCTTCAGGTCCCTCGGAACGAGACCTACTCCGCGTCCCGGGGTGGTGGCTCCTGGCTTAGCGATCGGCGCCTCACCGTCTCAGCCATCGAAGCGGCGGAGTTCGCGTTGATCGGCACTGGCTTTCCATTTAGCAACGTGTCGCGGCTGGAGGAATATCAGCGGCAGTTTGGCAGAGTGGCCAGAGCGACGAGTGGAATCCGGCGGCCCGGCGCTGCGGCGCTGGACCTCGCCGACGTAGCCGCCGGGCGGTTCGACGGGTTCTGGGAGCAGCGGCTGTCGGCCTGGGATATCGCGGCGGGCACGCTGCTGATTCGCGAGGCGGGCGGAGTGGTCACCGACTTCGCGGGGCGGGACATCGGCATCGAGCACACCGGGGTGGTGGCGGGCAACCCAGCGATCCACGCATGGCTCATCGAAACCTTGAACGCGGACCAGTAATTCACCACGAAGAATACCGAGGGATCGGAATCGAATGGACGAAGAAGACGCACTTGGCTCGAATAATTCGCTGCAGGAGTGGTCCGATGCCGTCGCCGCCGCGACATCCACGCCGTCAGGCGGAGCCGTCGCCGCCATAGCAGCCGCGCTCTCGGCGTCGCTGGTAGCAATGGTTGCCGGACTCACGAGGCGCCGAGAGAAGTACGCCGCGGTGCACGATCATGCCCGGACCACGCTGGAGCGGGCCGAGATTCTGCGTGCCGATCTCCTGGAAATGGCAACGCTCGACGCGGTGGCGGTGGCCGAATACATGGACGCCCTTACCCTGCCCCAGGCCACCGAGTTCGAGCGCACCGCCCGGGAGGCGGCGAAGCGCACTGCGCTCATCGAAGCGGCTCGGGTCCAGCTCGAGCTTCTCCACCAGGCGGCGGAGGTGGCCGAGCTGGCCGAAGCGATGGCGGGATCGGGGTTGGCCACTGCCATTGGCGATGCAGCAGCGGCGAGCTTCCTGGCGGCCGCCACCAGCCGGAGCGCCTACTGGAGCATTCGCAGCAATCTCAAGGCTGTGGGGTGGCCCGACGAGAACCGGGTATTGATCGACACGGCGTGGACGACGTTGGAACAGGTGGAATCGGCGGAGGCGCGGGTGCAGCTACTGCTGGAGGACCGGGTAGGGTGAGTCAGGCCGTCAAAATGCGTGGCCCGTCGGCGGTGATGACGACGGTGTGCTCGAAGTGAGCCGACAGACTCCCATCGGCTGTAACCACGGTCCACTTGTCTGCCAGCGTCTTCGTTGCCGGGCCGCCAATCGTGATCATCGGCTCGATGGCCAGGGTCATCCCTTCGAGTAGCCGGGGTCCCCTCTTCGGGGCACCGTAATTGGGTACTTGGGGCTCCTCGTGGAACCGGGTCCCGATCCCGTGGCCCACCAGTTCCCGCACCACGCCGTACCCCGCTCCCTCGGCTACCCGCTGCACCGCGTGCCCGATATCTCCCACATGATTGCCGAGCCGCGCCTCGGCAATGCCCGCTGCGAGCGACTCCTGGGTCACCCGCAGGAGCCGCTCCGCCTCCGGCTCTATCCTCCCCACCGGCAGCGTCGTAGCCGAATCGGCGTGCAGCCCTTCCAGCTGTACGCCCACGTCTACGCTGACGATGCTCCCCTCGGCCATTACCCGCCTGGGAGATGGGATACCGTGAACGATCTCCTGATCGATGGAGGTGCAGAGCGTCTTGGGAAAGCCGTACAGGCCCTTGAACGACGGAACAGCTCCATCATGGCTCCTGATGAACCGCTCCGCCTCGGCATCGAGGTCTTCGGTGCTCATTCCCGGCCGCAGGATTTCCCGCATCCGAGCCAGCGTTCCCGCCACGATCCGTCCCGCCCGGCCCATGATCTCGACTTCCCGGGGAGACTTGAGGGTGATCATATTATTTGCCAAGCGTCCGGCGGACCCGTTCCTCGATTTCCTCGACGGAGCCCGCCGCCGGGATGTGATGCACGAGGTTCCGCTGCTGATACCACTCGAGTACGGGAGCGGTCTGTTTGCGGTAGGCGCGAAGTCGGGTGGCGACGGCCTCGGGATCGTCATCGGCACGCTTCTCGATCGCAAGCCGCTTGGTGAGACGGGTGAGAATCTCGTCATCCGACACATCGAAGAACAGCACGGCATCCATGCGGCGACCCCGTTCGGCAAGGAGGCGCTCCACTCCCTCCGCCTGGGGAATGGTTCGCACCACCCCGTCGAAGATTACCCCCTGCGCAGCGCCCGGCTTGCCGAGCTCGTCCCTGACAATACCCAGGATGAGATCGTCGCTGACCAAATGACCCGCTTCCATCAGCTCCTTGGCCCGAAGGCCGAGCGGGGTTCCCCGCCTGACCGCATCGCGCAACAGATCGCCGGTGGCGAACTTGGGCACGCCGCGAGCTTCCGCCAGCAGGGCGCCCTGGGTGCCTTTCCCTGCGCCGGGCGGGCCCATAAGTAGTATATCCACTATCTCGATCCTCAAAAAACGTGAACGGTGAACGGTGAAAAGTGAACAGGGGGCTCCCGACCGTATCGAAGCCCCCTCCCGTTCACTGTTTACTGTTCACCGTTCACGCGGTTTACATATAACGCTGCTGGCGGCCCCGGAACTTCACCCGTCCCGTCTTCATGAAGCCGTCGTACTTGCGGAGCGTACGGTGCTGCTCGACCTGAGCGATGGTATCGAGGAGAACGCCGACGACGATCAGGACCGAGGTGCCGCCGAAGCCGGTGTTCTGAATGCCGAGCCAGTTGGAGACCACGATCGGCAGCACGGCGACAAAGGCCAGGAAGAGACCCCCCGGCAGCGTGATCCGAGCCAGAACACCGTCGATATAGTCCGCCGTGCTGGCACCCGGCTTCACACCCGGGATAAATCCGCCCTGCTTCTTCAGGTTTTCGGCCAGATCGACCGAATTGAAGATGATCGAGGTGTAGAAGTAACTGAACACCAGGATCAGGAGACCGAACACCAGGTCGTACGGCAAATCGCCAGGCTGGAAGAAGGTGGCGAGCTCGGTGAGAACCTGATTCTGGGTGAAGCTGGCGATGGTGCCCGGCACGATGATGATCGTCTGGGCAAAGATGATCGGCATGACGCCCGCGGTGATGAGCCGGATGGGGATGAAGGTCTTCTGCCCTTCCCGGATCCGGCCCCGCCCCATGACCTTGCGGGGTATCTGGATGGGAATTCGCCGGGCCGCGATGGTCATGGCGACAACCGCGGCGATCGTGGCGACCAGAATGATGATGAACAGCGCGGCCCCGATGGGACTGACCACCCCGGTCTGGACGAACTGCATCAGCTGCAGTGTCCCGGGCCAGAACCGCTCCAGGATGGAGAAGGTAATCAGCAGGCTCATTCCGTTCCCGATTCCCCGCTCGGTGATCTGCTCGCCCAGCCACATGACGAAGATCGCCCCGCTGGTGAGCGTCACGACCATGATCAGCCGCGACCACAACCCCGGGTCCGAAACGGCGCCAGGAATCGATTCGGTGAACAGGGCGAAGGTGTAAGCCTGGGAGAGCGCAATAAACACGGTCAGATACCGTGTCCACTGGGTGATCCTCTTCTTGCCCTCCTCGTCCTTCTGCATCTTGCCGATGGAGGGAGCCACGCCCCCGGCCAGCTGGAAGATGATCGAGGCGGAGATGTAGGGCATGATGCCGAGCGCGAACACGGTGGCGCGCGAAAGGCCGCCACCGAGCGCGTCATACAGGCCGAAGAACCCGGCTGCAGCCGAGTTCCGGATGAAGTCGGACAGCGCGGTGACGTTGACTCCCGGAGCGGCAATGTGCGCGCCGACCCGGTAGATCACGAGCGCCAGGAGAGTGAAGAGGATCTTCCTCTTCAGCTCATCGTCCATGGCCAGATTGGGAACGCGCGGAGCTGCCACTTACTCCTCGATCTTACCGCCGGCCGCCTCGATCTTCGTGCGCGCCGACGCGGAAAAGGCCACGCCTCGAACCGAATAGGCCCGGTCGGCGTCACCGGTGCCCAGCAGTTTCACGGGGGCGTCAGCCTTCGCGATGAGGCCCGCGGAGTACAAGGTCTCCGGGCTGACGTCCGTGGCACTCACCTTCTTCAAATCGGCCAGGTTCACCACCTGGGATTCGATCCGGAACGGGTTGGTGAAGCCGCGCTTGGGTAGCCGGCGGTACAGCGGCATTTGGCCGCCCTCAAAACCAGGATTGGTACCTCCGCCGGTGCGGGCCTTGTGGCCCTTGTGGCCCTTGCCCGACGTCTTGCCGAGCCCCGAGCCCGGACCACGGCCGACGCGCTTACGCGACTGCGTCGAGCCGGGAGCCGGCTTCAGATTCGACAGGGTGATCGTGGCGGCCGCCTCGCGGCGCGGGCCACTCTTTTTCTCGGCCATCAGCTCTCCTCTGCCGGCGTCACTTCGATGAGGTGGCGCACTTTGATCAACATTCCCCGGACCGACGAGTTATTCGGCACCTTCACGGTCTGCTGATGATGGCGGAGCCCCAGCGCACGCAGGGTGCGCCGCATGGTATCGGGATGCCCGATCCCCGAGCGAACCTGCTTCACCGTCAGCGCACTCGCCTTGTCTTCGGTCGGGATGACAGCTGCCCGGTGTCCGGGTCCCTGCCGCCCCACCACTGGATTTCGTCCCATGATCAGCCCCCCTGCCTGGCCTTGTAGGGAATCTGGTCCACTTCGACCCCCCGCTCCCGGGCGACCTGTCGATGCGACACCAGACTGGCCAGGCCCTGCATCGTAGCCCGCACCATGTTGTGCGGGTTGGTCGAGCCCAGGCTCTTGGTGAGGATGTCGGTGATGCCGGCGCACTCGAGCACCGCTCGCACCGGTCCGCCGGCAATGACGCCGGTACCGGTGGCGGCAGGCTTGAGCAGCACTCGCCCCGCGCCATGCTCGCCGATGACCTCGTGTGGAATGGTGGAGCCGGTTCGCGGCAGCTCGATCATCGAGCGCTTGGCCGCCTCGACCGCCTTGCGCACCGCTTCCGAAACCTCGTTGGCCTTGCCGGTTGCGATGCCCACCTTGCCCTTGCCGTCACCGACCGCCACCAGGGCGTTGAACGAGAACCGGCGGCCACCCTTGACCACCTTGGCCACCCGGTTGATGGCAATGACGTTCTCGACGTGCTCGCTCGAGCGATCCCGGTCGCCCCGGTCACGCCGCGGACCACCACGGCCTCCCCCCGCACCCCGCTCGCCGCCACGTCCCCCCCGCCCTCGCGGACGGTCGGTACCAGCAGGCCGTTCGGCGACCGCCGGTCCATCGCTCGGGTTACCAGTTTCCGCCGCAGTCCCCTCCGCCCCCGGACCGCTGGGCGTTCCTGCCGTCTCTTCTGCCATTAGAACTCCAATCCGCCTTCGCGTGCGCCGTCGGCAACGGCCTGCACCCGACCATGGTAACGGTAACCTGCCCGGTCGAACACGACTTTGGTGATCCCGGCCGCCTTGGCCTTCTCGGCCAGCAGCTTGCCGGTGCCCTTGGCCCGGCCCACCTTGGCCGCGCCGTCGGCCTGAAGTCCCTCGCTCAGATCACTCACGCCGAGCAGGGTCACGCCAAGATCGTCGTTCACCAGCTGGGCGTAGATGTGCTTGATCGAGCGATAAACCACCAGTCGCGGCCGCTCGGCCGTGCCCGACACCTTGCGGCGTACCCGGAGGTGGCGGCGATAGCGCAGCTGCAGCCGGGTCTTGGGCGCGTGAATCGTACGCATGCTTATTTGGCTCCTGTCTTGCCGGCCTTGCGGCGGACGTGCTCACCCTGGTACCGGATCCCTTTGCCCTTGTACGGCTCCGGCGGACGCACCGAGCGGAGCTCCGCGGCCACCTGCCCGACCATCTCCTTGTCGGCCCCTTCGATCTTCACCACGGTGTTGTTATCCACCGAGATCTTGATCCCCTTGGGGGCCTCGTACTTAACCGGGTGCGAGTAGCCGACGACCAGGTTGACCCCGTAGGGCTTGGCCTCGGCCTTGTAGCCGACGCCCTGGATCTCGAGTGTCTTGCTGAAGCCCTTGGAGACCCCGTCGACCATATTCTGCACCAGGGTGCGGGTCAGCCCGTGGAGCGCCTTGTGCCGCTTCTCCTCGCTGGGCCGCGCAACCGTGAACTGGTCCTTGTCGAGGGCGATCTGCATGTCGGGGTGAAGGCTGCGGCGCAGCTCGCCCCGAGGTCCCTTTACCGCCACGCTATTCCCCTCGAGCTGGAGGATAACCCCTTTCGGGACGGTCACCGGTTTCCTGCCGATACGTGACATCGGGGCCTCCTACCAGACCACGGCGAGCAGCTCGCCGCCGAGGTTCGCCGTCCGGGCCTCACGATCGGTCATGAGCCCGCGCGGGGTGGAGACGATGGCCATGCCCAGGCCGTTCTTCACCCGGGGCAGCTCCCGGCACTTGACGTAGCGCCTGAGGCCGGGCGTCGAGACCCGCCGCAGCTCCCGGATTACTGGAGCTTCGTTGTGGTATTTCAGATAGAGACGCAGCACGCCGTGCGCCCCGTCATCGAGGATCTTGAAATCCGCGATGTAGTGATTGTCACGCAGTAACCGGGCGACCTCGGTCTTCAGCTTCGAGACCGGCATGTCTACCCGCCGGTGACCGGCCGAGCAGGCATTCCGGATGCGTGTCAGCATATCCGCTACGGGATCTGTCAGGCTCATACTTACTCGTTCCCCTTACCAGCTGGCCTTGCGCACGCCCGGGATTTCCCCCTTCAAGGCGAGCTCACGGA
>JBKJZM010000128.1:0-15710 GCA_046715295.1 Gemmatimonadales bacterium
CTCGAAGGCCGAGCTGGTGGGCGTGTATCGAACGATGTTCCTGTCGCGGCGGCTCGACGATAAGGAGATCCAGCTCAAGCGTCAGAACAAGATCTTCTTTCAGATTTCCGGCGCCGGGCACGAAGCCGTTCTTACGGCAGCTGGACTTCTGTTGAAGCCAGCCCATGACTGGTTTTACACCTACTATCGCGATCGGGCGTTGTGTCTGGGCCTGGGCATGACCGCCACCGAGCAGCTCCTCTCCGCCGTTGGCGCGGCCGACGATCCCAACTCCGGTGGGCGGCAGATGCCATCCCACTGGGGGCACAAGGAGCTCAACATCGTGAGCGCCTCGAGCCCTACCGGGACCCAGTTTCTCCAGGCTGTCGGGTGCGCGGAGGCCTGGTTGCGGTACTCCCGGATCGACGGTATCCCGGACAGGGATCAGTTAACCCAGACCGATGAGATCGTGCTCTGCACCACGGGTGATGGCACCACCAGCGAGGGGGAATTCTGGGAGGCGCTGAATACCGCCACCAACCTGAAGCTGCCGGTGGTCTTCCTGGTCGAGGACAACGGCTACGCCATCTCCGTCCCGGTTGAGGTCAACACTCCGGGTGGCTCGATATCCAAGCTGCTGACCGGGTTTCCCGGTCTCTTCATTCAGGAGGTCGATGGCTGCGACGTGCTCGCGTCCTTCGACGTCCTGTCGAAGGCCGCGGAGTACGCCCGCGCCAGGAAGGGGCCGGCTTTGGTGCACGCGCACGTCATCCGGCCCTACAGCCATTCCCTGTCGGACGACGAAGTTCATTACCGCTCCACGGGGGAACGCCAACTGGATGCCGAGCGGGATCCACTGATCCGCTTTCCCAAGCACCTCCTGGAGCAGGGCATCGCAACCCAGGCCGAGCTCGACCAGATCGGGCGGGAGGTGGAGGAAGAGGTACAGGTGGCGGCCGAGGTGGCCCTGGCTTCGCCCCAGCCTGGAACGGACACCATCTACCAATACGTCTACTCCCCTGACGTAGACCCGACCTCCGAGCAGTTCGACACCGAGGACGACCCCCGATTTGCCGGTGATCCAACCACCATGGTGGATCTGCTGAACATCTGCCTCCGCGACGAGATGGCGCGGGACCCGCGGATCGTCTTGTTCGGAGAGGACGTCGCCGACTGCAGCCGGGAGAAGAATCTCGGCGAGGTCAAAGGAAAGGGCGGGGTCTTCAAGGTCACCTGGGGCCTGCAGCGAACCTTTGGCAGCGACCGGGTGTACAACTCGCCGCTGGCGGAAGCCAACATCATCGGCCGCGCTATCGGGCTGGCAACCCGGGGCCTCAAGCCTGTGGTCGAGATTCAGTTCTTCGACTACATCTGGCCTGCCTACATGCAGCTGCGAAACGAGCTCGCGTTAATGCGCTGGCGGTCGAATAACGCGTTCGCGGCGCCGGTGGTGGTCCGGGTTACCTATGGCGGCTATCTGAAGGGTGGGCCGGTGTACCACTCGCAGACCGGTGCCGCAGTTTTCACCGGCGTTCCTGGCCTGCGGGTCGTGTGTCCCTCGACCTCGCTGGACGCCAACGGGCTACTCCGGACCGCCATCCGGTGTGAGGACCCGGTGATCTTTCTGGAGCACAAGCATCTCTACCGCCAGACCTACAACAAGGCGCCCAACCCCGGGCCGAACTTCATGATTCCAATGGGGAAAGCCAAGGTGGTGCGGCAGGGAAGCGACATGACGGTGGTGACCTATGGGGCGGTGGTGCAGCGGACGTTGATGGCCGCAAAGGCCATGGAGGACCAGCATGGTGTGAGCGTGGAGGTCATCGACCTCAGATCGCTATCGCCGGTCGACTGGGAGACGATCTATGCCTCGGTGCGGAAGACCAATCGGGTGATCGTGGCTTATGAGGATTCGCTATCCTGGGGCTATGGGGCCGAGATCGCGGCGCGCATCGCGGACGAAACCTTTGCCCACCTCGATGCGCCGGTCAAACGTGTCGCCGCCACGGACACCTTCGTGGCCTACGCACCCGAGCTGGAGGATGTCATCCTGCCGCAGGTCGAGAGCCTCAAGCGAGCCATGCTGGAGCTGGCCGCCTTCTAAGTGCCCCCTTTCCTCCTCTCCTTCGGGTCACCTCATGGCATCACGGATCTCTCCAGCGGCGGCAATCGCGTTGTCTACGTCCCTGGAGAGAGCCTTGGCCTGCTGGGTGGCTTGAGTGAGATCACCCAGCACAGCAGCCACGCCCGCGGAGCGCAGCCGGAGCAGGTCGAAGCGGACGTTCTGCATGGCAAGCACGCAGGACTCCAGATGGCTCGCCACCTGGCTCCGCCGGCCACGCAGATCGGCCACGGTCTGCCGCTGGCGCTGCAGCAGGTTCAGGCGCCGGGCCCGCTCCGGATCGTCGGGCTCCCGGGACAACCCCGCGATGCGGTCGTCGATCTGCGCCAGGCCTTCCGTGTCAAGATTGGTGTCCATGGCATGGAGGGTCCGGGCAACATCGGTGGCGCGGGCGTAGAGGCCGTCGGCGGTCTGCTGGACGTCGGGAAGCATATTTCGCTCCGAAGCCGGCAGCCTGGACATCAGCTTGAGAATCGCCAGCCGATCTCCGTGGACCTGCAACACGGCCGGGAGCTGCGCGCCATACTCCTCGGCGTTCGGGGCCTGTATTGTCCGGGCCCCCTTTGGGCCCTTCACCATCGTCGTCTCCAGCGCGTCATGCGCCGGAGGCCGGCTCAGTACATCCCGCCAGCTGTACCCGCTCTGCCAAAGCGTGGCGTAGCTCCTGAGCAGTCCGATCCCCATGCCGAACATGGGGAAGAGGAACCAGGGCTGCTCGATACCGGTAGCGATGTTGATGCCCGCGCATCCCACGGAGACTGCCGCCCAACTGGCGAACTGCCCCCGGACCCTTTGAATGATCTTCGGCTCCCCGGTATCCGGCACGATCGCCTTGGACCGATCGCGGTGGCTGTGCCGGTCGCGGCGCGGCAGCGGGCCAGCGGGGCTGCGAGGCAGGGGAGCAGCCAGATCGCGAGGCAGCGGGGCGGGAGCGCGTGCGGGCAGCGGGGATGTTTTCACCCGGAGTGAGGATCGCTCGGTCTGCCTGCCCCGCTGCCCCGCTGGCCCGCTTTCCCGCAGTTTCCCCGCTACCCCGCTTTCGCGCCGACTGACCGTCGAACGGCTCTCGAGCGCCCGGCGCAGCGCGTCGGCGGTGGCCCACCGGCTCTGGGGATCCTTTTCCAGGCAGCGGCCTACCGCCTCCGCCAGATCCTCCGGTGTGTCGGGGCGCTTGATGCGCAGGTCGGGAGCGGGCTCGGTGATCTGCTTCATGAGAATGCCGGCAACCGACGGGGCGTTGAAGGGGAGAGCGCCGGTGAGCATCTGGTAGGTCACGACTCCCAGGCTGTACAGGTCCGACCTTCCGTCGATGTCACGCTCCCCCGCCGCCTGCTCCGGGCTCATGAAGGCGGGAGTCCCGATAGCGACGCCGATGCCGGTGAGTGTGGCTCCCGAGGTGGCGGACAGCGCCTTGGCGATCCCGAAGTCGGTCACCATCACCCGGCCCCGGGTACCTTCCAGGAGAATGTTGTCCGGCTTGATGTCGCGGTGGATGACGGACAGCGCGTGGGCGGCGCTGAGCGCGTCGGCCGTCTCCATCATGATGCGGCGCGCTTCCTCGACCGGCAGGTTTCCCCGGCGTCGAATCCGGGCGGCCACCGACTCGCCATCCACATAGCCCATGACGAAGTACACCAGACCCTGGCCCTCGCCGACACTATGAATGGGAACGATATGGGGATGGGAGAGGCGAGCCGCGGTCTGCGCCTCACGGGTGAACCGCTCACGGATATCCTGCTGGAATGCGAGCTCGGGAGGGAGCACTTTGATCGCTACCCGCCGTTGGAGCCGCTCGTCCCGGGCGCGATACACGACTCCCATGCCGCCCCGCCCGATCTCGCCTTCGATCGTATACGCGTCTCCCAGGGCCTCGGCGAGACGGGCGGGGAGCGGCTTGAGGCTTGAATCCGTCATCCGCTCCCTTGCCTCGGGTCCATGGAATTCGATGCGTCCGGCATGGGAAACAATCTGTACTCCCGTCGGGCGAGCGGCAACCGAATCTCGCCCAGCCAAGGGCTTCGGTAGGTCAGGGCGACCATACGTAGCTGGCGCTGCCTGGATTCGCTCCTGACGGCCGCGGCTTCCTGGGGCCAAATTGGCAGTGCATGGTTGCGGTCTCCGACAAGAATGGGCGGAGGCCCTCGGGGGCGGCCACTGCGGGAACCGTCAGGCCAGTTAGTTGGTTTGATTAGACTAACCCACCTGATATATGAGGCAAGACTGCGCACCCGCCCGTGGCATGGTCGGTGCAAATAGGCCCCACGATGCTCTGTGGGACTGTCATTTCGCCCCGTGGTGGGGCTTTGTAAGGAGTACTTCTGAATGGCTGAACGACTGACCTTGCCCGTCCTTCCTTTGAGGGAGGTTGTCCTTTTCCCTGGTGTCACCGCTCCGATCGGTGCCGGCCGACCTGCAACGCTTCGGGCCATCGAGGCGGCGCTGGCGACTCCGGACCGCCTGGTCTTCGCGGTGTCGCAGCGGCAGAATGTGGAGAGCGTGAGCTCCGACGTTCTGTACACCATCGGGACCATCGCCCGCATTGGACAGCTTCAGCGCGGGCTTTCCGGCATGCAGCTCCTGCTTCATGGTGAGCGGCGCGGCATCGCCATCCACTACACCGACAAAGAGGGATACCTCCAGGCCGTTGTACGCGAGGCCGAAGAAATGGTCCCCCTCAATCTCGACGACCCGGCCTTCGTGGGATTGCACCGGGAGGCTCGAGCCCGGGCGGCCGAGCTGGGCCAGAAATCCGGCTTGCCGGACGAGGTCGTCCAGCAGGTGCTCGCCGGGGTGAACGAGGCGGGTAAGTTTGCCGACCTCGTGGCCGGCTATATCGACATCGCGCCGGCTCACCGGCAGGTGCTGCTCGAGACCCTGGGCGTTGAGGATCGGCTCCGGCGGGTACTGGTGCACGTGCAACGCCAGATCGGCGTTGTCGACGCGCAAGAGGACATCAAGTCGCAGGTCCAGGAAGAGCTGGGTGAGCGGCAGCGCGAGATGTTCCTGCGGGAGCAGATGAAGACAATCCAGCGCGAGCTGGGCGAAGGTGACGAGCGCGACGATCTCCAGGAGCTGAAGGACACGCTGGCCGCGCTCGACCTGCCGCCCGAGGCGCGAAAGGAAGTCGACCGAGAATTCGGTCGTCTGACCCGGAGTGGGCGTGAGTCGATGGAATCGCAGGTGATCCGCACCTTCCTGGAGAACGTCGCCGAGCTTCCCTGGAACGAGCGGAGCAGGGAGCACCTGGAGCTCCCCCAGGCGCAGACGATTCTCGATGAGGATCACTACGCCTTGGGTGACGTAAAGGACCGGGTACTGGAATTCCTCGCCGTGCGTCAGCTGCGGTTGCAGCAGGAACAGGCGGAACGGCGGACCGAGGAAACAGGAGAAGGAGGAAATGAGGCAACGGCGGAACCGGCGAGCGAGGGAACGGCGGAAGATCGAAAAGCCGAGGAGGTGGCTGCGGGCGAGTCCACCGCTGTGCCCCAAGCCACCGCGACCATCCCAGCGCCAAACGCCCCGGTCAAGGGCAACGAGGATGACCGCATTGCCAAGGGGCCGATTCTGCTCTTCGTCGGCCCGCCGGGCGTCGGTAAGACGTCCGTCGCCAAGTCGATTGCCCGGGCGATGGGTCGTAAGTACGTCCGTATCTCGTTGGGCGGGGCGCGCGACGAGGCCGATATTCGTGGCCACCGCCGCACCTACGTCGGAGCCATGCCTGGCCGCATCATTCAGGGCATGAAGCAGGCGGGGACCAGGAACCCGGTCTTCCTCCTCGATGAGGTGGACAAGCTCGGCGTCTCCTTTCAGGGCGACCCCGCGAGCGCACTGCTCGAGGTACTCGACCCGGCGCAGAACGACAGCTTCGTGGACCACTACCTCGGCATGCCGTTCGACCTGAGTGAGGTGTTGTTCATCGCCACGGCCAACTTCATCCAGAACATTCCTGGCCCGTTGCTGGACCGGATGGAAGTGGTCGAGTTTGCCGGGTATACCGAGCGGGAGAAGCAGGAGATAGCCCGGAAGTATCTCATCCCCCGCCAGTTCATCGAGAACGGGGTGAGCACCGAGCAGCTCGCGATCACCGACGAAGCGCTGTCGGAGGTCATCACCAGCTACACCCGCGAGTCCGGAGTCCGCCAGCTGGAGCGGGAGATCGGCCGGCTGGCCCGGAAGGTGGCCCGGAAGATTGCCGCCAAAGAGGTCGAGACCATCTCGATCGATCGTGAGATGGTGGATGACATGCTGGGACGCCCGAAAGTGCACCCCGAAAAGATGGCTCGGGAGGACGAGGCCGGCGTCGCCACCGGGATGTACTACACCCCCACCGGCGGGGACATCATGTTCGTCGAGGCATCTACCATGCGCGGCAAGGGCGAACTGGTCCTGACCGGGCAGCTCGGCGATGTGATGAAGGAGTCCGCTCGGGCGGCCTGGACCTACGCCCGGTCGCACGCTGCGGCGCTCCAGATCGCGGACGAGATGTTCGACCGCGATATCCATATTCACGTTCCCGCGGGAGCGATCCCGAAGGACGGTCCCTCGGCCGGCGTGACAATGGCGTCGGCGGTGGTCTCCGCTCTGTCCGGACGAGCCGTGCGGCACGACATTGCGATGACCGGAGAGATCACCCTGCGTGGCCGGGTGCTGCCGATCGGCGGTGTGAAGGAGAAGGTCCTTGGCGCCGTCCGGGCCGGGATTTCCAAGATCATTCTGCCGAAGGAGAACGAGCCCGATCTCGAGGATCTGCCGAAGGAAGTTCGGGACAAGATCGAGGTCTTCGCGGTGCAGGAGTTGGGCGAGGTACTCGCGCTGACCCTGCGGGGCGCAACCTTCCGGGAAGGGCGGCTACTCTTTGGCGATGAGACGAACCCGCGGGATGTCTTGCCGCTGTCGAGCGGGTTCCGACACTAGGCGGGGCCCGCAATCATGAAGAACCCCCCCGTGCTGAACATCGGCACGGGGGGTTCTGTTTGGAGCTACCCCGCCTTCCTCAACGCTCGATCCGCAGCGTGCATCAGATCCGCGGCTGACATCCCATCGCGGGGGAAAACGGCGGCACCCACATTTACCGGGAGGAGGTCGACCTCCCCGCCGGTAGTCGGTGCCGGATGTTCCCCCAATAGCCGGTGCAGCTTCTCGGTCAGGACGGCCACACCCGTCGCGCTGGCCCCCCGGAGAAGCATACCGAAGGCATCCCCACCATAGCGGCCGATGACATCACTGGCCCGGACGTTCGATCGGAACACCGCGGCGATATGGAGCAAAATCTCGTCTCCTATGCGGGGCCCTAGCCGCTCCCCCATTCGCCGGAAGTTCTCCAGCTCGAAGAGCACAAAGGCCAGGGGCTCGCCGTGGCGGCGGCTGTACTCTACCGCGGTCTCCAGCTCGGACACCAGCGTCGCGTGGTTCAGCAGGCCGGTGACACCGTCTCGATGCACCATCTCCCGTACGCGACGTCCCCTGGTGGCCCGGGCGATCACGGTCTGAATCAGAAGCTCCCGGTCGGCGCTGCCAGGAAGGAAGTCATCCGCGCCGGCTCTCAGGGCAGCGATACGATCGGGAGTGCTCTCCGCCCCCACCACTACGATTGGGAGCAGGCCGTAGCGGACGTCCTGCCGCACCTGACGGATAAGCCCGAAGGCGTCCGGGTCCGCTAGACGGGTGTCCAGCAGCAGCAGATCGGTGCGCTCCCGCTCCAGGTTGTCCTGCAGATCTTGCCCCGCTTGGCAGCGAACGACTTTGATGTCCGACTGTTCCAGGGGGCCGGCAATTCCCGATGATTGAGCGCCATCGGGCTCGACCAACAGCACGCTCGAAGGTGGAGGGCCGATCCGCGCGAACGTTCGAGCGTAGCGGACAAGCTTCTGCTCCACCTGTTCCGCGGGAAACACGGCATCTACCCCGGCGGCAATTGCGCGGAGCCGGTCAACTGCCCGAAGCGTCTCCACCAGCACCACGGCTCCCGGTCGTCGGGTGGGGTCCCGGGTCCAGGCGGAAGCGATGGCCGACGGATCGCCTTCACCGGCCTCTCCGCCGATCACGACCAGGTGGGGAAGCTCGGCCAGCGCAGTGCCGGCTGGGTCCTCCTGCCGGGTGCCGAAACGGACCTCATAACCGGCGGCCCGCAGTTCCTGAGCGATGCGGTCGCGGACCGCAGTCTGCTGCATGATGATCAGCGCCCGTGGGGTGGGCCAGGCCGGCTGGGCGGCGCTCGCCGGCGCCATATCGGTTTCGGCCCGGCCGACGGCGCTCGCCAGGCGGTCCACCATCCCGGCCAGATGATCGGCCTCTCCGGACGGTGGGTTTCGAGCGAGCCAGTGCTCGGCTTCCCGCGCGATCGAGCTGAGCCCCAAGAAACCGTAGGATCCACCGGATCCGGCCAGCCGGTGGAGTCGGGACTTGAGGGAATTCACCGCGCTCGGGAGTCCCGCTCGGAAGTCAGCGACATCGGCGCGTAACTCGTCCAGACGCGCGGGCATCGTGCTCAGGTATTCGCGCTGAAGCTGTTGCAAGGCCGGATGGATCGGATCACTCATGGCGCTGCACAAGTCGTTGGAGTGCGAGTCGGGCCGCGGCTACCAGGGCGGGAGCGGTACTCCAGTGGCCCCGTACCTCGCTTCCCAGTCGTGATCCCAGGATGGCACTTCGATCGTCGACCACCGAGATGATAGGCATCCCCGGCCAGGAATGCCCGTCGGGAATGACCTCAACCGGATGGAATCCGAGGTCGACCGGTGACGTGGAATACAGCTCGACAGGCAGGCCGGAGGAAACCGGGCGGCGCAGCGCTGGGGTGAGGAGGGGGAACGCGTCAGGGGGCGCGGCCAATGCGACCGAGCGGGTTGCCCGGGCCACGTCATGGGTAATGAGCTGAAGGACCGCCCGCCCGGTTTCAATCTCTACGACCGTGGGGGTGGCCGGCACGGCGATCGTTTCCAGATCGGCGCTGAGGCGTTCCAGAGCCAAGCCGTGCTCGTTTGAGATCCGGGCAATGAGGCTGGTCGGTGGCTCAGGACGATAATGCCGGGGACGGCCGCCCTCGACCCGGGCGGCTCCCTTGGTTACCAAGCCTTCCAGTGCACTGTAGGCGTTGGCCCGCGCGAGCCCGGCAGCACGAGCGATGGCGTAGCCGGTCCCAGGGCCGCTGGTGAGAAGAACCTCGTAAACCAGGGTCTCAGTCGGGGTGAAGCCAAATCGGGTGAGATCGAGTCGCAGCATTGATAGTAGTATGACAAACTACCTCCTCTGCCGCAAGTCGAGTATCAGGTGTAAGTGGGGGTCCAACCGAGCGCCTGACCGATCAGCGCGAGCCGGAAGGTGATATCGACCTCCCGTCCCTCAGTGGTCTTGGCATCTATCTGAAGTGGGTAATAGTGATGGGTGATCTTGTTTCCGGCCTTGGGCTGCGAGCGAAGGTTCTTGGGCCGCCAGATTCCGGCCTCGTCCAGATCCTTGAGGAGACGAGCCAGGACCTTGGTGGCCACCGGCGCCCACTCCAGGGCACCCATCCGGGACAAAAGCTCTATGTAGTGTAACGCCAAGGGAATATCCTTCGGCACACCCTTGCTGTCAGCCTCAATGGGGTCGCCAAGGATCAGGTGCTGAGGCCTCACGGTCTTCTTGCCCACCTGGATGACAAACGCCTTTTTGGGTGCCGGTTGGGCGAGATAGTGCCCCAGCCTCTCGGTGAAGCGGCCCGCTCCCTTTGAAGATTCGGCATCGAGGCCAGCATCGCCACCGAATACCAGCTCGGGGGGTGGGCCTCCGGGTGCAGTACGATTTGCTTGCCGGACTTGAGGAAAGGCTTCTCCGCCAGAGGGCTCCGGAGGAACTGCGAGATTGCGCTGGCAATCTTGTGTCCCGCGCCGCGGAGCCGGGGATCTTCGGCATGCCCTGCTTCGGCAAGCGCGGCCGAGGTGGCTTCGCGCATGATTCCCCTAGCCCAGGCCTCTGCCTCAGGATCGGTTTTTACTGCCTTCTGGAACTCGAAGAGGAGGGAAGGATCCTCATCCCGAGAGAGAAGGCGGAACAGAACCCGGTCTGCCAGTTTGAAGGGTCGGCCCGACCGGGGCCACTCCAGCTGCAGCAGGCGCCGATACTGAGGAATGGTTCCAACGTCCTTGACCCCGTGGGTTACCGAGGTTGCCAGCCCGAGCAGGTTCCCACCCCAGATGCCGTTGTCCTTCTGCTTCTTGACGACAGCCAGGGCCGGCTTCGACTCCGTAACGGCTAGGTGGGCGGCTTCGATGACCTCCGGAGGGGCGTAGCCCTGAGGTGCCAATTCGCGATACGTTCGGTATCGGATGGAGGCGCCGCCGTTTTCCAGCAGCCAGGTGAGCGGGATCCGGTGCTCCGACGGAAGTTCCAGAATCGCTCCAGGAGGGACGGTTGGCAGGGTCGAGCGGCGGCAAAGATAGTGGGAGATTGGAAGAGGCGGAAGGTACAAAGGCGGAAAGATGCCGCCATTTCCGCCCCCTCACTCACCGCTTTTTCCGCCTCGTCTCCCCCGCCTCCCGGAACTCGGAGCTCTGGTTCCAGGTGGGCTGGTTTGGAGCGTTGGCTACTGCCACCGCTGTACGCACGATGACGCGAAGCTGTTGTCGCGCGCCGTCATAGGTGAACCAGGGAAGAACCTCGTCGCTGGGCTGGTGATACCGCTTCGCTACGTACTCGTCCTTCTTTTTCTCGGCAAAGTCGGCTGGCTTACCCACGTACGACTCGCCATTCTCGATCGACGTTCCTGGCACCCCGGCTCGGGCGAAGGGGAAGTGGTCGGACCGGAAGTAAGAGCCCTTCAGTAGAGCATCCCGGTTGACACTGACCGTAAGCCCCTCGGCGGCGGCTGCTTTCTGGAACGGCGCGCCGAGAGATGACTGATCGAGTCCCAGGGCCGATACATCCCGGGTTCGGCCGTAGAGATTCATGACGTCGAGATTGAGTATGGCAGCGATCTGGCCAAGGGGGATCGTCGGCTTGGCTACAAACGCCTGGGACCCGAGCAGTCCCGACTCCTCTGCGGTGAATGCGGCGAAGATGATGGAGCGGCCGGTGCGCACTCTGCTCCGGGTGAAGGCGTCGGCCGCGGCCAGCACCGCAGCTGTTCCGGAGGCGTTGTCCTCAGCGCCGTTATAGATCGAGTCGCCATTGACCGGGGAGGCGATCCCGAAGTGGTCGTAGTGGCCTCCGATCATGACCGCCTCACTCGACCGGGCTCCCTGTCCAGCATACCGGCCCAGCACGTTGCTGGTAGCGGATCGCGCGATCTCGCTCTGCACTATGGCCTCGACACTGATACCGAGCGGCACCGCTCGGAAGCCACGACGTGCCGCCTTATCCATCAGACCCGCCAGGTCCTGCCCGCCCGCTTTGAGCAGCCGACTGGCCGCCTCCTCGGTCAGCCACCCCGCCACCAGCAGCGAGCTGGGTGGCTCTTCGATGCGGACCTGGGGTCCGGTCCAGCTGGACTGCACTGTGGTCCACGGGTAGGTGGCGCTTTCAGTGGTGTGCACCAGCAGGATGCCGGCCGCGCCCTGGCGGCGTGCTTCCTCGATCTTATAGGTCCACCGGCCGTAGTAGGTCAGGATGGGACCTCGAAAGATGGTCGAGTCCCTGAGCCCGGGATCGTTCACCAGCGCGACGACGATCCTGTTCTTGACGTCCGCCCCTTCGTAATCGTTCCAGTCGTTCTCCGGGGCCACGATTCCGTATCCCACAAACACCAACTCGCCCTTGGCACTGACCAGCGAATCGTTACGCATCGACCAGAGTACGTAGTCGTCTCGGAATGTCAGCGGCATCGGACCCGGGCCGACCAGCTTCACGGCCGGGTGGGGCGTCAGTGTGATGATCGGTACACGGTGATAATAGGTGCCACTGTCGCCGGCGGGCTTCAGGCCCATACGCTGGAACTCGGCGGCGATGTACCGCGCGGCAAGCTCACCTCCCCGCGTTCCGGGCCTCCGGCCCTCCAAAGCGTCATCGGCGAGAAATTCGAGATGGGCGCGAACGGCGTTTGAGTCCACGGCCCTTGCCACCCGGGCCGCTGGATTGGCGGTCGCCTGGGCCTGAACCTTCGTGGCCGTAGAAGAGGCAAGGCAGAACAGGAAGAGAAGCCGGATGAGCATCAATGATTCCTGGAAGAGGTCAAACCAGAGACGAAGGACAGAGTCGGGCCAGCACGCACTCTCCGCACCTGGGCCGGCGGGCGATGCACGTTTGCCGGCCGTGGAAGATGAGGAGGTGGGACAGGAGGCCCCAGTCTTCCCTGGGGTACAGCCGCATCAGCTCTACCTCGATCTTGACCGGGTCAATCCCGCGGCTCAGGCCGAGCAGGCCGCTGAGACGGGTGACGTGGGTATCGACCGTCACCCCCTCGTTCGTGTCGTACGCGTTGCTGAGTACCACGTTCGCTGTCTTGCGCCCAACCCCGGGTAGCTTGCGGAGCTCATCCATGGTGCGCGGGACGTCACCGCCGTGATCGGCCACCACGGCCTGGGCCATGCCGATCAGGCTCCTGGTCTTGTTTCGGAAGAAGCCGGCGGACTTGATGATCTCCTCGACGTCAGCCGGTTCAGCCCGGGCCAGCTCGAATGGGGTCGGGTAACGTGCGAAGAGCGCCGGCGTGACCATGTTGACCCTCGCGTCGGTGCATTGGGCCGAGAGAATCGTCGCGCAGAGCAGCTCGTAGGCGTTCTTGTACTCCAGGGCGCACCGAGCGTCGGGGTAAGTGCCCTTGAGGAGGGAGATGATCTCAAGGGCGGTACGGCGGTACGGCGGTAGGGTGGTACGGGCTCGCCTGGCCTTGGTGGCTTGTTTAATAGTCGACTTCTTCACTGCCCCCGTCTCCTCTGCGCAAAACCGACGAACTCGTCGACCGGTCGGGCGTTCAAGATGTGCTCCTGGCCGAGCCAGGCCTTGCGCGCCATACCCACGCCGAAATCCACATACCCGATTCCCGTCACACTGTGTGCATCGGCACCGATCGAAATGGTTACCCCATGGTCGCGGGCCCGGCGGGCCACCCGCCAATCCAGATCGAGGCGGTGCGGGTCGGCATTGATCTCCAGCGCCACGCCAGTCGCCGCGGCTTTCTCGATTACCGCATCGATGTCGATCGGATAGGGATCCCGCGAGAGCAGAAGCCGGCCGGTTGGATGTCCGATGATAGTGAGATACGGGTTATCCATCGCCGCCAGCATCCTGGCGGTCATTTCCTTGCCACCCATGTTGAACCGGCTGTGAATGGAGGCGATGACGAAGTCGAGCCGTTCCAGAATCCGATGCTCGTAGTCCACGCTTCCATCCTGCAGGATGTCGGCTTCGATGCCCTTCAAGACCCGGAACCCGGTGAGCCGGCTGTTGACCTCATCGATCTCGTCGGACTGGCGGGCCAGGTCATCCGAACTGAGGCCGCCGGCATAGGCGGCGGCCTGGCTGTGGTCGGTTACACCCAGATACTCATACCCTGTGGCCTGACAAGCGAGTGCCAGCTGTTCCACGGTGTTCGAGCCATCGGAGTAGCTGGTGTGGCAGTGCAGGAAACCCTTGAGCTCACTCCGATCGAGAAGGTGGGGAAGCTCCTGCCGCCCGGCGGCCGCGATCTCACCCATCCCTTCCCGCAGCTCCGGCGGAATGAAGTCAAGCCCCAGCGCACCGTAGAACGTCGTCTCATCGGGCGTGGCAACGAACTCACTGCCCCGCCAGAGCGCCGCTCCATTCAGGCCGAAGCCCTTGGTCCGGGCGTGGTCGGCCAGGTCCCTGAGGTGCGCCTCGCTTCCCGTGGCCTGAGTCAGAACCGCTCCGGCGTTGACCGGGGTAGTGGCGACGATCTGGGCGCTGGCACCGCCGGCAAACCGCAGCGTGAGCCGCCGCTCGTCCTGGCCGGCATACTCCTGAACACCGGGCAGTTGACTCAGTCGTTTGAACAGCTCAGCGGGGGACGTCTCGGCCACCAGCACGATGATGAGGTCCTTGACCACCTCCGAGCGGCGGCGCACGTCGCCGGCGATTATGGCGCTTCTCACCCCCGGCAGACGCTCCAGGGCGGCCCGAAGCCCCTCAGCCTCGTCGGCGGCATGATGCGTGAGCCGGAAGGAGCCGGCCTGGCGAAGGAACGCGATCGCCTTGAGAATGTTCTCCGAGGTTCGGGGGCCAAAGCGGGGCAGCTTGGCCAGGCGACCATCCTGCGCGGCCGCCTCCAGGTCGGGTAGGGAGTCGATCCCCAGTACCTCGTGGATCTGGCGGATCTTGGCTACACCGAGACCCGAAATCTCGAGCATTTCGACCAGCCCGGAAGGGATCTGTTCCCGCAGCTCTTCCAGCATGCGAGCGTGGCCGGTCCCGACCAGCTCGGTTACGATCTGGAGGGTGGCCGGGCCCACGCCCTTTGCCGCGGCCAGCGTGCCGTCCTCCAGCGATTGCCGGAGGTCACCAGGGAAGCTCACCAGGGCACGGGCCGCGGTCCGAAAGGCCCGGATCCGAAACGGGTTTTCGCTTTTCAGCTCGAGGAAGGCAGCAATCTGCTCCAACACCTGCGCTACCGCCTTCTTGTCCATGTAGTCCTTTACGCTCTCCATCGGAGCTAGGAGCTAGGAGCCGGGAGCTGGGAGCTGGTCACCCCGAGCTCCGAGCCTTTGGCTCTTCGCTCCCAGACCCAAGCTCCCAGCTCGTGTACGCGCCAGCCGAGGTCGAGTAGCTCCTCCTCGCCCGCAATTGAGAAGAGGCCGGCTGCCTTGCCACCGGTGAGCGTCGGGCTGAAGAGCTCGGTGCCGTCCGCGCGCACCAGCGCCAGAGGCCTCGGTCCGATCGCCTCGACCACGCTGAACCCCTCGCGATCGGGATGAACACCGAAGACACCGAGCACCCTGAGCGCCGCTCCCTCCGAAGTGGAGTGAACGAAATAGCCATCCAGCGGCTCGGGTGGATGCCCCGGGATGACTTCGGCCCAGACCCGGTGCTGCGGTACCTGGGCGTAGTAGGCGGATGGGTCCTCTGCCGTGTCGTCGGTGGCGGTGAAGGTCCGAAGCACAGTTGTCAGGCGCTCCAGCGTCAGCTCGACTACCCGCTCTTCGGCTTCCCAGTGGAGATACGCGTGATGAACCAGGGCAGCCAGCTGATCGATTCCCTCTCCTAATCCCTCCTCGGGACGCAGCTCCCGCACCAGCATCACTACGTCTCGCAGCATCAGAAAGCGGTCGCGGTCCCGGGCGTCGTGCCCGGCCTGCTCCAGCGACAGCCGGATTTTCGGGAAGACCTCCTGCGCTGACTGGCCGAAGACGAGATCGAAGGGAGTGGGGCGCATCATTGAAATCTACTCCCTACACGCGGGTTGGGAGGAAGCCATCCAGCACCTTCACAAACTCCTCAGGCGCCTCAACGTAGGGCACGTGTCCGCAGTGAGGCAGCGGATGGAATTCTGCTCTGAGCAAGTCGGCCAAGGACCGGGCGGCGGCAAGCGGGATCGGATCATCCTCGCCGTGCATGACCAGGGTGGGAATGGACAGGCGGGCGATCGCCGGGCGCAGGTCGAAATCGCCAAGGCTGGACCAGACTTCCTGCTGGGTCCGGCCCGTCACTCGGAACGGTGTGAGCTCGCGGGCGCGGGATG
>JBKJZM010000129.1:0-8320 GCA_046715295.1 Gemmatimonadales bacterium
GTCCACCACCTGGCGCAGCTCGTCGGCTGCGCCCTCGCTGATCCGGCGGAGCTCGACGTAGCCGACGCCGCCCCCGAGCAAGATGCCCTGAGACGTTGCGGGAACGTGGACCACGGTCCGGGTCAGCCGTCGCACTACCAGCGAGTCGGATCCCTTTGGACGCACGATGACGGTAACGGTCGTACCCGAGCCCGCCGACAGCGCCTCTGCCAACCGGTGGGCCGACCAGCCCCTGGTGCTCCTCCCATCGATGCTCAGAACCTCGTCGCCAGGCCCGAACGCACCGCGGGCGTCGCCCATGTGCGGCTCGGAGATCGATCCTACATCGACCTCGGTGCCGGACATCTGCCGCTGGTACTGGCGGTAGCTCTCCCGGGTCAGGAGCTCGGCATAGGGATCCCGTAACGAGGCCACCAGCGACTTCGCCGCGGTCTGGTAGAGGTCTCCCTCTCCCATTGGATCGATGTAGTTGCTGTGGATTGAGGCGACGACGTTCTCAAACAACCGGGCCTGCTGGTAGACACTCCCGTTCGGGGCCGCCTTCCGGCGGAGCAGCCAGCCTCCACTGATGATGGCAAGCACGATGATGGCAATGAGTCCGCCCCAGCGTGCTCTAGTAGAAGGTCTCACCATGACGAGTTGCTCCCGCGAAATGCCAGAAGATCTGCCGGATGCATACCCCTCGGGAAGGGGGATACCAATTACGCCTACACTTGGGGGATAGGGCAGCAAGATGAGGGCCGCCCAGCCGGCAGGGGCATGCCTAGCGCGTCAATGTCCCCGTGGATTCCCCGGGTCCAGGGCCAGGGTCGAGTCGCGCCATACCGCAGCGGACGCCACGTGACAGGCCTCAACAAATACTTTGGGTGGATGGCTGCCGCGTTGGAGGAGCGCGTGCAGCATCTCATGGCGCACCAGCCACTCCTGGCCGAGCGCATTGGCGGGGAGATAAATCCGATTGCCTTGCCGGACCCACCAACCGTGGGCCAGCTCTCCGGCCAGCTCGATTGCGCCGGTAGGAGCGTCTACCGCGTAGAAACTCACCTCGGTCATTTTGCCCTGACGTCCCGAACATGCGACCGTCTTGTCCCACCACTCCTGATAGAGTCCCAGCGTGGGGACAGCCCAGGAGCGCGCGAGCGGCGCAAGTGGAGCACCGGCGGCCCGTGGAGCGGCGCAGGCGCTCACCCCCAGCAACAGGAGGACAGCGCAGAACAACCTACCCATGTGAAACTCCGGGTCTGAAGCTCGAACGGGCGGTGGGCCTGGGGGATTTCGCCGCGATCGGCGCCGGTAGACCGGCGATGGGTCCAAAACCGCTGCAGGATTCGGTCCACTTTTGCGTTGACCGGGTACCCAGCGGCCGACCGGCCCCGGGTAGGTTGCGAGCCCCAGCCCGGAGTCGATCCCATGCTCGCCCGAATTCGCTCCGCCGCCGTGCTCGGGATCGATGCCTACATGGTGGACGTCGAGGTCGACATCACTAATGGGCTTCCTTCCTTTTCCACCGTGGGCCTGCCCCAGGGAGCCGTAAAAGAAGGCCGCGAGCGGGTGAGCGCGGCGCTCGCCAACGCGGGTTTTTCGTTTCCGCTGCGGCGCATCACCGTCAACCTCGCACCGGCCGACATCCGCAAGGACGGCTCGGCCTTCGATTTGCCCATCGCGCTCGGAATTCTCGTGGCCAGCGGGCAGCTGCCGGAGGAGCGCCTGCGCGATCACGCCGTCATCGGTGAGGTCGGCCTCGAAGGAGACCTGCGGCCGGTGCGTGGGGCGCTCTCCATGGCGCTTGCCGCCCGGACCGCGCGCTACCGCGGCGTGCTGCTGCCCCATGCCAACCTCCCGGAGGCGTCAGTGGTCGAGGGACTCGACGTGTGTGGGGCACGCACCCTGCTCGAGGTTTGCGGCCACCTGTGCGGGACCGAACCGATTACCCCTACCCGGGTCGACATCCCGGCCCTCATGGCCGATGCTGGTTGCAGCGACCTCGACTTAGCGGATGTCAGGAGTCAGTCCGCGGCAAAACGCGCACTCGAAGTGGCCGCGGCTGGCGGCCACAACATCCTGATGATCGGTCCTCCGGGGGCTGGAAAGACCATGCTCGCCCGGCGCCTTCCCACAATCCTTCCCTCCATGGGCCTGGAGGAGGCGCTCGAGACCACCAAGATCCATAGCGTCGCGGGAACGCTGGCCTCGGGCCGGTCTCTCCTTACTCAGCGTCCGTTCCGCTCGCCCCATCACACTATCAGCGATGCCGGGCTGATCGGGGGCGGCTCGTCACCCCGGCCGGGCGAGGTGAGTCTCGCCCACGGGGGAGTCCTGTTCCTCGACGAGCTGCCCGAGTTCCGCCGGAACGTGCTGGAGGTGTTGCGGCAACCGATGGAGGACGGCGTGGTCACGCTGAGCCGTGCGGCCATGAGCCTCACTTATCCAGCCCGGTTCATGCTCGCCGCGGCCATGAATCCGTGTCCGTGCGGCTATCTCGGCGATCCGCTCCATGCCTGCAGCTGCGGACCCCTGGCTATCGAGCGCTACCGCTCCCGGATCTCGGGGCCGCTGCTGGCCCGCATCGATATTCACCTCGAGGTTCCCGCCGTGGCATACGGTGATCTGGCCGGAGACCAGTCCGGAGAGACCAGCGCCACCATCCGGAGCAGGGTCGAGCAGGCCCGGGCAGTGCAGCGGACGCGGTTTCGAGATCAGCGGGGGGTCTACGCCAATGCCCACATGAGCGCCCGTGATCTGAGGCGGCACTGCCGGCTCAGCGAACCGGTAGAGTCCGTGCTCCGTCAGGCGGTGGCGCGGCTTAGCCTCTCGGCGCGGGCCTATCACCGGGTGCTCAAGATCGCGCGGACCATAGCCGACCTGGCCGGGGCAGCCGACATCACGACGGCCCACGTCAGCGAAGCGATTCAGTATCGGAGCCTGGATCGGAAAGCCCAATTTGCATGATTTATCCGCCCGCCACAACCGGTACCCGTTGCGATTCACGCCGCCTCGTCGCTCCGGAGTCCGCTGAGCCGCGGCAGGATGCGAGAGAACGCGTCGAACACATCACGGCGCCACCACTGCCGGCATTCCACCATTTCGGCGAGAGCGGCCTGCGGGTCCAGGGCTCGGCGGTAGCTGCGGGTGGTGGTGAGCGCGTCGTAGACATCTACCACGCAGATGATCTGCGCGGAGAGCGGGATCTCGTCACCCTGGAGCCGGTCGGGGTACCCGGTGCCGTCGTGCTTCTCGTGGTGCCAGCGGATGATCGGCTTGATGTCCCAGGGAAACTCGACGCCGGCAAGAAGCTCGATCCCCCAGACGGGGTGCTTTTTCACAATTTCGAACTCCTCGGCGGTGAGCGCCCCAGGCTTGTTAAGGATTTCGTGCGGAACCCGCACCTTACCCACATCGTGCAGGTATGCGCCGACACGGATCGTGGTCTGCTGCTCTTCACTCAACCCCAGTGCCGCAGCCAACGCTCGGCCGTAGGCCGCCACCCGCTCGCAATGTCCGTGGGTATAGCTGTCGGCCGATTCGAGCGACTCGCCCCAGTCCCGCACGATCGCGAGGTACGTCGCTTCGAGCTGCGCTACTTTTCCGGCCACATCCACCAGATCGACGTGGGCGTCGAGACGCCAAAATAACCGGTGAGCACCGTTGAGGAGGTACAGCGCTTCCTGGTTGCGGCCAGTGGATTGGTAGAGGAGTGCGAGCTCGCGTGAGGCCTCGGCCTCGCTCAAGATCGACCCCGTGCTCGTCGCCAGCTCCAGCGCGGTCCGCAGGCGGGATTCCGCCAGTGCCGGCCGGCCGATCTCGCGGAAGACGACGCCCAGCATCTTGTAGGCGTCCGCTTTGTCGATTTGGGAGTTCAGTTCGTCGAAGATGGCGAGAGCCTGCTCGGCGCTCCGGCGAGCGTCGTCGTACCGCTGGAGGGCGAGGTGGACTTCGCAGTGGTTGAGGAGGCAGAGCCCCTTCAGGTGACTATCGCCGAGTGCCTCAGCGAGCTTATAGCTATGACGGAAGTACCTGTCCGCCTCTTCCCAAAGGCTGCGGTCCGCGCTCACCATGCCGAGGTTGTGGTAGGCGATGGCGCAGCCTCGCTCCTCGGCCGCGTCCTGACATGCAACCAGCGAGCGCTGGTAGTGGCCGAGCGCTTGCTCAAGGTCGCCCTGAATGTTTGCAAGAATGCCGAGGTTCTGCTCGACCTGCCCGCGCACCAATGCGATGTCCCCCGCGAACGCGAGCGCGCGCTCGAAGGTGGCGCGGGCCTGGGCGAGAGCTCCGGCCTCCATCTCGAAGCCGGCCAGCGCGTTGAGCGCCTCGGCGACCAGAACATTGGCGCCTGACGCCTTGGCCGTCTCGTAGCTGCGGATGCAAAGGTCACGAGCCCGGGCCGGGGTGTTGGCCCGGTGGTAGAGCACCCCAAGCCGCCGGAGAGCCTCCGCGAGCACCCCCTGCTGCTCGGTCGTTGCGGCTGCTTCGATCACGGCGAGATAGCGTTCCTCCGCCTCCCGGAATTGTCCCTCCCGGTCCATTTGAACGGCTTCCCGAAGGAGGAGGGAGGCGTACTGCCCGTGAGCCGGCAGGGGAAGGGCAAGACCGATCTGCGCTGACTCGGGTCCGCCTCTGGGTTGCTCTTTCGGTGGGATCATGCGCAGGGTGCATCCTCGTGGCGATTCGCCACGCCGCCGTAAGAAACTCAGTGCCCAGGGAGTGGTCGGCCGCTGGATTGGCAAGTGACGTACCATGTATCTCGCTGCAGGCTCGGTGCACCACTTACAGGGTGGCTTGTCGAGGTCGCGCCACGACACCTCACCTGATGCAGCTTCTGGCACAGATGATCGTATTCAAAACGACTGTCACCAAGTTGGTCACCCGAAGCCGTGGGCCCGACTTCGGATGGCTCCAGCTGTCGCAACTTCATACGGCCTCCCAATCTTCGCGGCTTCTCGGGGCACATGGCTTGCCCAATCTCCCGGTGCAGACCAAACCCTTCTAGGTGAGGAAAGATGAAACCCGGTCGTCATCTCATGCTGGTGGGTCTCGCCCTGGTGCTCGCGACGGGCGTGTCCTGTAACGCGAACGACGCCGCTGGCCCATCATACGCAGCGTCGCTTGCCGAGACGAACACGCCCACGACCAGCACCCTCACTGAGGAGCAGCTCGAGGTGCAGCGCAAAGAGCGCGAGGAGCACCTCAAAGGGTGGGAGCTCAACGAGAAGGCTCGAGTGGCCGCCGCGCAGCACGCGAGCCAGGCCATCTACGATTCGCTGAAGCTTGAATGGGATGGCGTCCTCAAGGTCTACCCCAAGGGCAATACTGGGGAGTCCGTCCCGATCTACTGCGATCCGCTCCAATACGCGTCCACCGTGCAGGTCGTGGGTCCCGAGGGTGGTGACCTGAGCATCGGCCCCCACAAGCTCAGCATCCCGAAGGGAGCGCTCTCCAGCGAGGTCGTGATCACAGGGGAGATGCCGGTCTCGATGGCGGTGACGGTTCGGCTCTCGCCTCACGGCCTGAGCTTCGCCAAGCGCCCCCTACTCACGCTGAGCTACAAGCACTGCCTGCGTCCAATCGAGCTTCGAGAGCGGGTGGCATACACCGATGAGGAGCTCAACCCGCTCGAGTTCCCGCACTCGTATGACCTGCCTCAGGACGGGCTGGTCAATGCCTGGCTGGACCACTTCTCTCGCTATGCCGTCTGGTACTGAGCACGGAGGCCGCAAACATGATGGCCAGCCCGGGAAGCGAGATCGTCGAAGCGGATGCCGACCAGCGCGTGAGCGATGGGCGCCAGCATGAGCTCGCCGGGAAAGTCACGGAGGCGATGGAGTGCTACGCGACGGCGATCGAGCTCGCGGGCGGGGATCAGGCTGCACGCACCCGCTCGGATGCGCTGCGGCGGTTGGGCGTGCTGCACCATCTCCGGGGAGAGCCGCAGGTAGCCCGCGATCTTTGCGAGCAGAGCTACGAGGTCGCGCTGCAGGCCGAAGCGAACGACCTTGCGGTCGAGGCACTTAATGCCCTCGCCGGATTCGACTTCGAGCATGGTCTCATGCCACAGGCCCTTAGGAGGTACTCCCACGCGCTCGAGCTCGCGGCCAAGAACCCGGCGCTCATCGCGAAGATCCAGCACAATCTGGGTATTCTGGCGAGTGTTCGGGGGGACTGGGGTGCGGCGGCCGACCACTACGCTCGCTCGCTAGCTACCTGTGAGCAGGCGCAGGATCAGCGCGGGTGCGCATTCGCGTATCACAACCTCGGCCGGCTCCACGCCGATCAGAAGCAGTGGACGGAAGCGGATCGGTGTTTTCGGGCGTCTCAGCGACTGGCCGAAGCGCTCGGCGACCGGCACCTGAGTAGCTTGGCATCGCTCAACCAGGCGGACGTGTACCTCGCGCTGGAGCAATACGAGCCGGCACGCCGATGCGCAGAGGCAGCGCTCGGGGCCTTCTCCCAGCTCGACGGCCGGCGAGACCGCGCGGGTGCCCATCGGATCCTCGGCGTGATCTTCCGGGAGACGAACCGCCCCACCCTGGCCGAGTCGCACCTGCGGTCGTCGCTCGAGATGGCCCGGGCCGCCGATTGCCCACTGCTTGTGGCCGACGCGCTGCGCGAGCTGGCGAAGCTTTACGGCAAGTCCGGGCGCAAAGGGGACGCGCTCGCACGTCTCGGAGAGGCCCGAGAGCTGTACAGCCGGCTCGATGCACGGCAAGACCTCGTTGAGACCGCGACGGAAGAGCAGGAACTCCAGCTTGCTTGAGTGAGAGGGCGCAAGAAGAAGACGAGTCAGAGGAACGAGGCTTGCCGACCCGCGCTTGACCCCCGCGACCACCAGTGTCCGCCCAGTAGCTCTCACACGTCACTCACCGGCACCTATCCGAGAAATTGGATGATACGGGGCTGGACCAGGCTCTGGGAATCTGCGAGACACTACGCAGCCCACCCGCTATGAAGCCTTGGGGGGCGCCGCTATCACCTTGAAATCCTTGAGGATGAGTAATGGCCCGGGATCTGCTAAAGATCCCTCGGCCCATCGCCCGCGTCACCGAGCGACCCCGGCCCGGGTTGGACCTTTGACCCGCAGAGACGCCATCGAGCATGCAGGTTTCCCATCTTCCTGAGTGGGGGTGTGGTTGAGCATCCTGGGTAGTCAGCTCTCTCCCTACCAGCGTTTCTTCCGCCTGGATACCGTCCGGAGCAAGATCCTCGCGTTTGCGCTCGTGGTGACGCTGATCCCCACCGGGCTTACCGCCTGGATTTCCTACACCCAGAATCGGAAAGCCCTGGAGGAGAAGATCTCCCAGGAGCTGCTCAGCTCCAGCGCTCAGACCGCGCGCGAGATGGACGTGTGGGTCAAGGAGCGCCTCTACGATCTCCGGGTGTTTGCCAGCTCGTACGAGGTCTCCGAGAACCTGGCGCGCGGACCCGGCGCCTCGAAGACCCAGGGCCGGCTGAGCGACTACCTCAACTCGGTTCGCGAGCGGTTCAGTGACTACGAGGAGCTGTTGGTGCTGGATGCTCAGGGACGCATGGTCGCGAGCAGCGCGAGCGAGCCTCGGCCGCTCCGGCTTCCCAGCGACTGGAGTCGCGAGCTCAGCTCGACCAACGCTCTTGTCGCCGACGCGTCCTGGGACAAATCACTCGCCAAGGGAATTCTGCTGGTTGCGGTTCCGGTCCAGCGTGGCGATGGCAGAATGGTCGGCGCGCTGGCAGCCAGACTGAACCTGCGCGGGGCCAGCGAAGGGTTGCACACCTTTGCTCCGGGTACGTCGGGGCAGGTGTACCTGATGGCAAGCGGGGGGACCGTCATCGTCAGCTCCCGGACGAGCTCCGCCGAGCTGATGCAGGTCACCTTGAAACCCTCCCTGCTCAAACGGCTCACGGCGCAAGAAGGTGCCGTACTCACCTACGAGAGTGTCTCTGGAGAAGAAGTGCTGGGGACCCTGAAACGGGTCCCTCGTGTCGGGTGGGCGGTCCTGGCGGAGATCCCGGCGGATGTCGCATACCAACAGGTCCGGCGCTTCCGGGACCTGACCCTGGCGATCGTGGCGGGTCTGCTGCTCGGCGTCACCGCAATCGCTTACCGGCTCGCCCTGCTCATCGTTCGACCCTTGGAGCGGCTCACCAAGGGAGCGGCCGAAGTGGCCGAAGGCGACCTGGCCGTGGACCTTCCGACCGCCACCGGCGAGGTGGGTGACCTGACCTACGTGTTCAACCACATGGTCGATCGGCTCCGGCAAAGCCGGCAGGACCTCGACGCCGTCAACGAAACCCTGCGCCAGCAAAACGAGGAGCTGGAGCGCCTGTCCGCGTCGGACTCGCTGACCGG
>JBKJZM010000130.1:0-2655 GCA_046715295.1 Gemmatimonadales bacterium
CATAGAGGCCGGTGAGCTCCTCGATGGCCACGCCGCCCTGGCCGGCCCAGAACAAGGCTTGCTTCCGCATTTCGATGCCCTGCGCCGGATCCCGCGCAAGCCCGAGCAGCCATTTGCCATTCTCCGCGCCTCCCATCTGAGAAAGCGAGAACACGACCTTCTTCTTGAGGTCCTCGCTCTTCAGCCGGCCGTACAGGGAACGAAGAAACGCGCCATTCTCCGCCGAGCCACTCTGTCCCAACCAAAAGATGGCCTTTTCCCGAGCGGGCTCCGGCACCTCGGCCCGTTCGGCGTAGAGCCGGAGCGCCTGCTGGGCCCTCGGGATGTCATGCTGCGATAGCGCGAACACCGCCTTGTCCTGGATGTCCGGGTCTTTGGAAAAGCGCAGAATCGAATCCAGCGCATTCACGGCCCGATCGGTCCCTACTTGAGAGAGCCAGAAGACGGCTTGCCGCTGCACCTCTGGATCCGGGTCAGTCCGGACCGATTCTAGCAGGATGTCCTCGGTGCCCTCCGCGTGTTGCTGGGCCACGAGGAAGACGGCCTTGCGGCGCAGGCACACCGAGCCGGTGTCACGCCGTGCCAGCAGCTTTCGGAGAACAGGCCGGGCCCGCGCTTCGTCCATCTGAAGCAGTGCATTGAGGGCGGCCACCTTCATGTCGTCGTCGTCCTCAGCGCAGGCAGTCCCCGCGGCCCAGTGTAATCGTCCGTTACGGGGCGTCGGCGGTGTGGGTGGTGTCGGTGGTGTCGGTGGCGTTGGTGGTATCGGCGGTATCGGTGGCGTGGGTGGTGTAGGTGGCGTCGGCATATCGATCGCGGACTCGGCGGCCGCGGCTACGGCCGCGGCGGCCTCGCTGTCCCCCCGCCGCGCCAGCTCTCCCTGAATACGTCGCTCGAGGGTGGCCGCGTCTCCCTGCGTGGCTGCCTTGGGGAATCGTTCCCGCTGTTTTTGAAGGGCTGCCATGGCCGCCCGGAGATCGCGCTCTCCCCCCGCCCGGTAGAGGGCAAACGCCTGCCAGTAGAGCGCATCCGCGGCATAGCCCGACCGGGGGAATCGCACGGGGATCTGGGCAAAGAGGTCCGCTGCCGCGCGAAAGTCGCGGCGATTCAGCATCTCCCGGGCACGCCGATACAGGGAGTCGGCCGGATCGTCCTGCAACCAGCCGCGGGGTACTCTCGGATCGAGCGTGTCGGAGACGACTCGTGATTCGGCCATCCCGAGGACCGCTACCATCGCCACGCCGAACACCAGGCCAGACATCACAGGGCTCCTTGGGTTGGGCTCGTGCCCGAAGGCACCGCCGTTCTCAAGCGGGACATCATTCCACCCCGCTCGAGACCTTCAGTGATCAGATCGAGGTCGGGCGAGCTGGGCCGGGGTGCGAGCTGGGCAATCTCGGCGAGTACCAGCTCTAGGTCCTGGAGGAGAAGGCGAGTCCGAGCGTCGCTCGCCGCCGGCGAATCGAGCAACAGGCGGTTGGTGGCGAGGAGCTGCCGGGCAGTGGGTGAGGCAAGCTGATCGCTGCCACCCCTGCGCACCGAAGCGCGGAACAGCGTCAGGAATGCCTCCGACTGGCCCAGGTGCTCCGTGGTGGTAATTCGGTAGGCAGCATCGCCGGTGCGCGGCGGGTTAACGGATGTGGCGATGACGGGCTCGGCCGGGCCGGGTCGGGGCGCTGAGAGCCGCCCGAGGCCGATGCCCAGGGCCAGCAGCGCGGCGATGCCGATGGGCCAACGGAGAGGGCGGAGGTGATGGAGAGGTCGGAGAGGAGTCACCCCAGTCCTGGACCCTTCCGTCTTCTCCGTCTTCTCCGTTTCCGCCCTCCTCGCCTGGATAGCCGCCCACATCTCCTCCCTGGGCGTCACCGGCGGGGTGTTGTATTCCCGAGCCGACTCTCGCAACTGGTCGTCAAAGCGGTCGTCCAGCATTTCGGTCATTCCTTCACGAAATCGGCCAAGGATTCGCGCAGCCGGGCGCGGGCGCGAAACAGTTGCGCCTTCGAGGTTCCGGGGTGGACACCCAGGGACCTGGCTATCTCTTCGTGGGTATACCCCTCGACGTCGTGCATCACGAACACTGCCCGATACCCATCCGGTAAAGCGTCAATGGCTTGCGCCAATCGGTCCTTGAGGTCCGGCTCGGCTGCCGGTGTGATCCGACCGATTGTCAGAGCGTCATCCAGAACCACCTCACGCTCCATTGATCGTTTGACCTTTCGCAAGCCGTTGAGAGTGATGGAGATGGCGATCGAGCCCAGCCAGGTCGAGAGGGCCGCCTCACCCCGGAACTCGCCCAATCGGCCGAAGGCTCTAATGAAGGTCTCCTGAGTGTAGTCCTGGGCCCGATCGAGATCGCCCGCCATCCGGTACACCAGTCGGAAGACCCGGTCGACATGCGCGTCGTACAACGCGCGTTCAGCGCTCGGGTCTCCCGCCAGTACTCGGCCGATCAGCTCTTGGTCGTGCACCCGGCTCCGGATCGTAGGGTCATGGCTTCAAACCGCATCTCTGACACGCCCCGCGGCCGAAGGGTTGCGTGGCCCCGGATGGTCCAGATGACTGGATGGAAGCCAGCGATGATATTCAGGGTCTCGACAGGGATGGACGGCCGATCGGGGAGGTTGTGCAACCAGGATTGGAGCCTGAGTCTCTACT
>JBKJZM010000131.1:0-7059 GCA_046715295.1 Gemmatimonadales bacterium
CGGGTGACGGTGGAGACCTCGCGCGGGTGGACGGCGGAGTGCCGGGGCACAAGGAGCACGTCGTCGAAGGTGAGGCCGAGTTTGGGTCGAATTACGGTCATGTACAGCCTGGCGGAGCCGGCCGCGCCCGGCCCCTCATATACGCGACGGCCCACCGGCACCCGAAAGGGGCGGTCGGCGGGCCAGGATTGCATCGGTCCATCTCCAAGAGTAGTGGTCGCTTGCGACGAAATCAAGCGATTCGGGGCGATCTGCTCTGCGGCGGCCAACTACGGCTGGGCCGGCTCTTTCCTCGGAAAGGGCCCAACTCCGGTGAGGAGGCCGCGCACCGCCTGGGCGAGGCTGTCGGCGGTGAACGGCTTTTCGATGAACGGCGCGTCGGAAGCGATCAATCCCCGCTCCACCACCTCGAGCCCCGGATAGCCGGACATGTAGAGGACGGGAACCTCGGGGCGAATCGCTTCCATGCGGCGTTTCAGCTCGGGTCCGCTCATCTCGGGCAGTATCACATCGCACAGAACCAGGTCCACCGGGGCAGTCAGCATCAGCTCCAACCCGGCCTGACCGTTGGCTGCTTCCAGCACCTCGTACCCGGTCTCTTCCAGGGTTCGTCGCGCAAGCCTTCGCACCGCCTCCTCGTCCTCCACCACAAGGATGGTCTCGCCTTGACCTCGGGGGCTAACAACGGGGCGCGAGGGACGGCTGAGCGGGGCGGACACCTGGGGCAGGTACATTTTGATCGAGGTGCCGTGGCCGGGCTCGCTGTAGAGCCAGATGTATCCTCCGGATTGCTTCACGATGCCGTACGCGGTGGAAAGGCCCAGGCCGGTGCCCTGACCCACCGGCTTGGTAGTGAAAAAGGGCTCGAAGGCCCGGGCACGCGTGGCGGCGTCCATGCCGGCTCCGGTATCAGTGACGCTCAGTGCGACATAACTGCCGGGCTCGACGGCAGTGCCCGGGTGGCGGCGGGCATACGACTCGTCCAGCAATACACTTCTTGTCTCCAGGGTCAGGCGTCCTCCGGCGCTCATGGCGTACCGCGCGTTGAGCGCGAGGTTGATGATGACCTGCTCCAACTGCCCCCGATCGGCACGCACCCGCGCCGTCTGGGGGTCGAGCCGCACGACCAGCTCGACGTCCGCACCGAGGAAACCGATCAGCATGCGGGTGAGGTCGGTGACCACGATGTTCAGATCGAGCACCGTTGGCTGCAATACCTGTTGTCGGGTGAACGCAAGCAGCTGGCGCGTGACTCCTGCCGCACGGTTGGCGGCTTTCACCATCTCGGACACATCCGGTCGGTTGGTGTGATCCTCCGGCAGGCTCTTGAGGACGAACCCACCGAAGCCGATAACCGCGGTCATCATGTTGTTGACCTCGTGCGCCAGGCCACCCGCCAGACCCCCCACCGCCTCTATACGCTGGGCCTGACGCAGGTGGTCGGCGGCCCTGCGTTCGTCCTCTACGTCGGTGCAGGCTCCCACCCACTCCCTCATGACCCCTTCGGCGTTGCGCACGGGTACCCCGCGCGACGTGACGCGCCGATATTGGCCGTCATGGCGCCGGAGACGGTATTCGGCGTAGTAGAACTCCTTGCCCTCGACGGCTCGTCGCCAGGCAGCAGCGGTGAGCTCCCGATCTTCGGGATGGATCGCATGGAGCCACCCCCAACCCATGTATTCCTGCGGAGTTTGCCCGGTATACGCCTCCCATGTCGAGCTGTCCCCGACGAAAAAGCCCTCGACGTTACTGATCCAGACGACCGAGGCCGAGGCGAGAGTGAGGGAGCGGTAGCGGGACTCGCTGAGCTCCAGGGCGGCTTGAGCCACCGCGCGTTGGTCTAAGTGATCGCGCACCTCGTACTGGCGGTGGCGGGCGCGTAGCGCCGCCTGGACCGTGCTGGTCAGCGCGACTGTACGCACCGGCCGCTCGAGCAGCGTCACGTTGCCGTGGCGGGAGAAGCGGGAGAGCAACGCCCGGCTCGAGACCAACGTCGCGCCGGTGCTGAGCAGAATAATGACCGGGAGATCCGACCAGGACGGTTGCGCGGCGAGGGTGGCTTCCAGGCCATTAGCGGGGGTGGCGCTCAGCGCCTCCTCCGCGATCACGGCGACCGCTCCCCCTTCTCGCAGCGACGCGCAGAGTGAAATTATGTCCGGACAGGTGGCCGACTCGACCCCTGAGCGGGCGAGAGTGTCCGCCAGCAATTCGGCGTCCCGGCCGGTGGGGGTGAGCAGGAGAATTCGCTCCCCAGAGGCTACTTGTTTCAGTGCTTCACTTCCCACTGCGGACGGATTCCTCCACCGCAAACAGCGGCTGCCGTTGTCCGAGATAGTCTGGCACGCCGGCAAGCACGCCCTGGAACTCCCGGAGCGGCTCGCCCACCCGGACACCCGTGTCGGTGACCTGGAACTCACGAATGGTCAGCTCGTGTGGGCCACTCCGCTTCTTCAGCACCGAGATTGCCTTGCGGACCTCTCCCATCGCCTCGAAGAATCGAAGCACCAGGAGACTGTCGGCCAGGTAGCTCACTTCGGCCTGGGTACTCGACGAAGCAAATAGCCCGTGCTGGGCGAGCGTCAGGAGGGTGGTTGCACCCCGCTGCGCCAGGTAACTCAATAGCTCGTGCAGGCGAATGTCGAGCAGCCGCTCGTCGGGCATGGCATTTATGTAGCCATTCAAGCTGTCGATGACGACGAACTTGCTGCCTTCACGTTTGGTCGTGTCCACGATGGTATGGGCGAACTCGCCAGGAGAAATCTCTGCAGGATCAATCGACCGAATGAAGATTCTGCCGTCGTGGACGTACTTCTGGATTGGCATTCCGAGGCGTTTCGCGCGATCGAGAAACGTACCGAGCCGCTCGTCGAAGAGATAAAACGCGACATGGTCACCCCGAGCCGCCGCCGCGCAGGCGTAATGGGTGGCGAGCACCGTTTTGCCGCAGCCGGCCGGGCCCATGATCAGCGAGCTCGTTCCCCGGTCGAGGCCTCCGCCCAGCAACGTATCGAGCTCGGTCACGCCACTGAGCACACTGTCCTGCTCGAACGGGACATGATGCTCGGCGGCAACCAGCCGGGGAAACACCTCGAGTCCGCCGGTCCGGATGGTGTAGTCGTGGTATCCCCCGCGGTAGAGAACTCCGCGCATCTTGACCACCCGCAGCTTGCGACGCTCGGCTCCGTAGTCGAGAGCCACCTGGTCCAGGAGGAGCACCCCATGCGCCAGGCTTCGGAGCTGCTGGTCGGAGTCTTCACCGGTCCGATCGTCGAGCAGGAGGACGGTTGTGCGATGGTGGGCGAAGAAGTGCTTGAAGCCGAGAATCTGACGGCGGTAGCGCAGGGAGTCCCGCGCCAGAAGCCGGAGTTCCGACAAGGAATCGAAGACGACCCGAACCGGTTTCATCCGCTCGACGGTCTCGAAAATGGCTTGGGTGGTACTCGTCAGCTCCACTTCCGAGGGATGGAAGACCGTGTACTGCGCATCGGGGCGGAGGGCCTCCTCGTCCGGCATCAGCTCGAACACCTCGATACCATCGAGCGACCACCCGTGCGACGCCGCGACCGACGCCAGCTCTTCCGCGCTCTCGGACAAGGTGACGTACAGCCCTTTTTCGCCGCGACGGGCCCCCTCGAGAAGGAATTGTAGACCGAGTGTCGTCTTGCCGGTGCCGGGATCTCCTTCTATCAGAAACATGTGTTGGGTGGGATACCCCCCACCCATCACGCTATCGAGGCCTGGGATCCCGGTGAGGCTCTTCTGCGCCCGGGGATCATCGGATACAGCCTGCTCGCGAAGGGCGTCGGACATGAGCGGCGCTCCTGAAGGTTATCGTGAGATCCCCTCGCTGTGGGTCGGGGAAGGACGCAATCTGAGGAAGGCGAGGCTTATCTCACAACGACGGAGATCACAAAATGGGAAGGATTTAGCGTGCCCTGCGCCACACGGCGTAGACCGGGATACCCAGGGCGACGATCAAGAGCCCAGGCCAGGTGTAGAGCGGGCGATAAACCAGCAGCACCACCAGAAGCGCCGCCACGGCGGCCATATACAGCGCCGGCAGCACCGGATAACCGAACGCCTTGACCGGCCGCGGAAGGCCAGGCTGGGTTCGGCGCAGGCGGAAGAGGGCCAGGGTCGTCAAGAAGTAGAACACCAGCGCGGCGAAGATCACGTAATCGAGCAGTTGGCCATAGGTCCCGCTGATGCAGAGGACCATGGCCCAGAACGCCTGAGCGATAAGCCCGAAGACCGGTGTACGATAGACCGGATGAAGCGCACCCGCCCGTTCGAAGAAGAGCCGGTCGCGCGCCATGGCATAGTAGACCCGGGGGCCCGCGAGTATCAGTCCGTTGTTGCAGCCGAAAGTGGACAGCAGGATCGCCACCGCCATAACGGCGGCGGCACTGGCCCCGAGAGCCACTTCCACCGCCGCGGTGCCCACCCGATCCTGCGCCGCGTACTGAAGGCCGCGGGCCAGCACGTCAGACCCATTCGGATCGCCGTAGAAGGGGAGGATGTTCAGGTAGGCGACGTTGGCCAGGATATAGAGCGCACTCACCAGCCCGGTGCCGATTGCGAGCGCGCGCGGAAGATTCCGGGTCGGATCTCTGACCTCGGCAGCGGCAAAGGTGACGTTGTTCCAGGCGTCACTGGCAAAGAGCGACCCCACCATGGCCGCACCGATGACCGGTAGTACCGCCAGGCTCCAGTCGGCCGTACCCCAGAAGTTGGAGAAGTTGGCAGCGGCAATATCCGGTTGGCGGAACAGTGTCAGGCCGAAGAGGACGAGAACCGCAAGCGCCCCCACTTTGGCCACGCTGAAAACGGTCTGGATGGCCGCTCCCAACCTGACGCCGCGGATGTTGAGCGCCGTCAGGACGGCAATCATGGCCATGGCCACCACGCGCTGGTGTGACAGGCCCAGCTGGATGGCATCCGCCGCCCCCGGCAGGCGTACCTGGCCCAGCGGAAGGAAAACGTCGGGCGTCACGCCGGGAACGAGGACGCCGAGAAAGCGGGCAAATGCCACCGCGACAGCCGCGATGGTTCCGGTCTGGATTACGGTGAACAGGGTCCAGCCGTAGAGAAAGCCGGCCGCCGGCGAGAGCCCTTCCCGAAGGAAGACGTACTGCCCGCCGGCCTTTGGCATCATGGCGGCGAGCTCGGCGTAGGCGAGTGCGCCGGTGACCGTCATGGCCCCGGTGATCACCCAGACCAGGAGCAGGGCGCCCGGCCCCCAGGGCGATACCTGCCGTCCAATGTCGGCCGAGACAATGAAAATCCCGGACCCGATCATCGATCCGACGACGAGCGAGATGGCGGCCAGAGGACCGATGCCGCGGATGAACTCGGTAGGTGCGGAGGTCGCGGGTGGAGCAGCCTGGGTCGGCGGGGCCATTCGTCGCCTGCGCTCCCTCAGGATGACAATTTTTTGGGTTTCTGCTCGATCTCTTCGCGGGGCGGACTCTCCGCCGCCTTGACGGCTTCCTCGACCACCGCCTGCCCGGCGGCCGCCAGACCTTTCATGACTTTCGCCGCGCTGTCCATCAGTCCCATGGTGCCGGTAATCGCCTGGATCGGCAGCTTCCCTGCCCGCATGGTGTTTTCGACCGTGGCGGTGATCCTGGAGAGCAGGCCGTCGGGCTGAGAGCGCTCGGCATATTTGCTGTCCAGAAACTCGACGAAGTCGAGGATCTGGTAACCCCGCTCATCGCTGGCGGCGTCCAGGAGGCGGATAATCCGTTGCTTGAGAAGATCGTTCATAGGAGTCGGAAGCTAGGAGTCGGGAGCTAGCGGCCAGAAGCTGTATTAAAGGTGACCTGTGCCGCCCAGTTCCGCCATTCAGAGTCGAGCTCCAAGCTCCCAGCTCCTAGCTCGCCTATTCCACCACCCGGGCCACCAGTTCCACGACCGGAGTGGCCAGGAACCGGGTCCGCGGAGCCTTGATGGTCACCCGCAGGGTCAGCTCCTGCAGCGCCTGCAGCGAGCGGAACTCGAGGGCCTGCGCCTCCGTGACCGTCACGTATACAAAGCCGGGCTCCGGCAGGGGCCCTCTGGTGAGCAGGTAAGGCCGACCCTTGGGGATCTCGATGCGCAGCTCATCGGCGATCTGTACGGCAATGAGCTCCACCCGCCAATCCACCGTCCGACCGACGTACCGGGCCGGATCGGCTCGAACCTCGGCCGCGGTCACCGCACCCAGGGAGACGTCTGACCCCGGCGTAAGATCGCTCTCCCGGACCCAGCCTTCGAGCTGGACCCGAGCCCAGTCACCCGAACGGCCAACGACCCGGGCGGGGGCGCCCATCTGGAGTGTACCGTACTGGCTTCCCTCAGGTGCCGCGAAGATGCCAGTCTCTCGGCCTACCTGACCTCGCTCCGTTTCGGCGGCAACCCGGTCCGGCGGTGCCGCGGTCGCTGCCTGAGCAGGCAACGCCCCGGACTCGACCGGTTCGGTCAGATCAGGCTCTACCAAGGCTGCTGGCTCAGGGCGAGCGGCAGGAGGGGCAGCAGCCCTCGGTGCAACCCTCTTGACTGCTCCGCGAGGTACCCAGCCTGCCCGGCGCACCCGGGTCCAGGCGCCGCGTACCTCTTCGTTGCGCAGCAACGTGCCGGTGACCACCCGTCCTACCACCTCGCCATTTGGCGCCGACCGGATGTTCTCGCCGTTGGGCGCGGTGACCACCAGGTCGAAGCCCTCGCGCCTGGTTTTCTGGGTTGAGCGGTTGAAAATCCAGCCTTCTACGACGACCTCGTGCCAGCTGCCCCGGGTTCTCTTCGGTTCCACCGAGGTGCCGGCGGGGAGGGATACCAGCGCGATTCCTTCGGGCTCCTTCCGAAGCCGGGTAGCCGTCGAGATCTCCCGTGCATCCTGGGCCCTGACGCTGGGCGGAAAGAGCAGACAGACCGCCACGGCGCAGGCTGGTAGCCAGCGCAGGCCGGGACTAGATTGCGGCGCGTAAATCACGATGGCGCATTGTAGAACACGCGGAGACCCATGTCAAACGGAAGCGCCCCCGGGGTGGTCCTGGTGGTCCTGGACGGCTGGGGTTACCG
>JBKJZM010000132.1:0-12078 GCA_046715295.1 Gemmatimonadales bacterium
TAGTCCACGCATCCGAGCGTCGAGAAGTAGCCTTCGCGGACTGCCACAATGGGATCCCGGTACTTTTCGAGCGCAGCGCGTACGGCTGTCAAGTTGGAAGGCAGGGTAGGGCGTCCGGCCTGCGCGGGCTGTGCGACGGCGGCGCCGGTCGGTAGTGCAAGCGCCAAAAGGCCGAACGCGAGAGACCGGGCCGTGGCGGAGCTGAAACGCATAGACGACTCCTGCTCGAAGTGGAAGGACGTGAGAAACAGGGGCCCAAGCCGGCCGCATTTGTCACTCAACAGAGAGGTGGTAGCTTGGCCTTGAAATCCTGCGTTCGCAAGGAAGGGGCTCGTTCGATGGCGCTGGCTTCTCGCTCGGTCAGGCTCAGTCCCTCCGTCCAGCCGGGCGCCCCTTTGGTCTTCCGCCATGCCGCGTTGATGGCCTTGATGCGCTCCCGCTGGGCCTCCAGGTGCTCGACCTTCTCGCCCAGCTTCTCGACCGCCTCGGGGTCGTCGCTCGATATGCCGCTGGTCCCGACGGCTGCCGCCCGGTAGGCGTAGTCCTCGGCCTCCTTGAGTCTAGCGAAGCCCTGGCGCATCCGGTCGTCGCATCGCTGGAGTGCTCGGCGGTGCCGCCTCTCGGAGTGGCGGCCGACTAGGATAGGCTGGCCGAACGGGATACCGGCTACTGCCTTGTGAGCTGCGGCTAGGCTCCGGTCGCTGTCACTCCTGGCTCGGTCTGCGGCCCGCTCCAGTCGTTCCTTCCGTGCCTGTTGCTTCCATTCGTAGCTATTCACGGGCGTCACTCCTTCCTTGCCCCGGTGGTGAGCCGGGGCCGTGATGGGTGGTCGGGTCTAGTAGAGGGTGCGATCTTTTGCGAGGCAGTGAATTCTGCGTTCCGTGTCCGAATCTCCCGATACTCTGGCGGCAGCTCCATCGACGTTCGCTGGCGGGATGGACCCAGCCAGAGCCCCAACCGCTGGGCAATCAAGAAATAGCCATCACCGGGGCCGTGCTTTGCCAGGGCCAAATCCTTGTCGAGGTGGAGAAGGTGCTCGCCGTCCGGAGTGGAAGCGGTCAGCGGGCACTAGTGCAGACAACCGCCTACCGATACCATGCCTCCATACCCGGAATCGGGAATATCCTTCGGTATGAGAATTCCGATCACCACCAGTTTGACCATGTGCACCGCTATGATCCGCTACGTGGGGATCTCAAGGGGACTTTCCATCGGATCGAGCAGAAGAACGATGTGCCGACACTGGGCCAGGTACTACGTGAGCTGCGCGAGTGGTATGAAGAGAATGCCGAGAAGTTAACGGCAACCTGATACTCCCACCTTTAACGTTAGACGCATAACGAGGGGGCATATCGGCAACACAAGTTCTACCGGACACTGGCGCAGATCCACCGCTCGCCCAAAGGCCCCTGCCCTCCCATCAGAGACAGGGGCTAAGTCTTAGGAGTGTCACCAGACTAGGTCGCCATCGAGGGGTAGCACGCGGAGGATATATAGGAAGGCCGGGCCGTGGTTCCGGCAGGCTACGCTTGCTCCGATGATGTCGTAGGCGTGGGCCTAAAGAGACTCACGTGCGACCGAAATCCTGGGCGCAAATCACTCAAAGGGTTTGGTAACATTTGCGGTAACATTTGGCCGGAGTTTCTCGGGTATTGGACCGGCCGGGATGCCCGGAAAGGTCTGCTAAGTCGTTGTTTTACGGGGGTACTACTGGAAGGTCGGGAGGGTCCGAGGTGGCAATGGATCACCTCCCTCGGTTACAGGTGGAACACGAACTGCCGAAATAATTTTAGCAGGTGTCCCCAAGCCGATGCAAGACCTTGGGCAACCGGCTGTTGACCAGGCGGGTGGCCCAGGCAACATTGCCGCCATGGCCTCCACCTCATGGGGATACCGCGCGGCTCTCCGGCTGGGGGTGGCGCTCGCCCCGCCTCTGGGAATCCTGTCGCCCAGGTTGAGGAAGGCCATGGCGGCACGGCGCGACGCGGGGGAGCGCCTGCTCGACTGGGCGCGATCAAGCCGCGACGAGGCCCGGCCGCTGGTCTGGTTCCACGCGGCGTCGGTGGGCGAAGGCCTCCAGGCCGACAGCGTGCTCCGGGAGTTACGCCGTCTGCGGCCTGATTGTCAGGTGGTCTACACCCATTTCAGCCCCTCGGCGGCAAGCCTGGCGGCTCGACTCACGGTAGATGTCGCCGATTACCTTCCCTACGATCTTCCCGACAGCGTCGACCGTCTCCTCCGCGCGCTGCAACCCGACGTCCTGGTCTTTGCCAAGCTGGACCTGTGGCCAGAGCTGTCTACCAGGGCTGCGACGAGCGGCACCGAGGTGGCCATCGTCGCCGCTACCGTGAGCCGGGGAAGCGGCCGCCTCCGCTGGCCGGCCCGGACGCTCCTGACCCCCGGGTACAAGGCGGTAGCGGCCGCGGCAGCCATCTCTGCCAATGACGCCTCCCGTCTGACTGGCCTGGGCGTGCCGGCCGAGCGGATCCGCGTGCTCGGCGACCCCCGGTTCGACAGCGTCCTCGAGCGGGTGGCCGCAGTGGATCCGGCCGATCCCCTGCTTGTCTTCGGGTACGGGGCGCCCACCCTGGTGGCGGGCTCTACGTGGCCCTCGGACGAGGCCGTGCTCCTCCGTGCCTTCGCCGGTGTCCGGCGCCGGAACCAGGATGCTCGCCTGATCCTCGTGCCGCACGAGCCCACCCAGACCCACCTGAATGCCATCGAGAGCATGGCGGCCGGCTTAAGGCTCCCCAGGGCGGTGCACCTCAGCGCTGCAGGCGGCCCAACACCGTTCCTCCTGGTCGACCGGGTCGGGGTGCTGGCTGCTGTGTACGGCGGCGGCACGATGGCCTACGTCGGGGGTGGGTTCCGGCGAGCAGGGCTTCATTCGGTGCTCGAGCCGGCAGCCTGGAGTGTTCCAGTTGTGTTCGGTCCCCGGTGGCGTAATAGCCGGGACGCGGAGCTGCTGCTCCGAGCCGGCGGGGCGGCTTCACTCCCGGCTGGGAGTACCCGCAGGTCTGCCGCCATGCTGGAAAAGCAGTGGTGCGATTGGATCAGCGACGACGCCGGCCGGCGCCATCAGGGCGGGCGCGCGCGTGCAGTGGTCGAGAGTGGAATGGGAGCGGCGGAGAAGAGCGCGGAGATGCTGGTCGAGCTTATTTCGTCACGACCCCTTCGAACGTCACCGAGCGGGGCACGATCAGGCCGGCAGTCAGTGCGGTAATCAGTACGTCGCTCCAGCGGCTGCGTGCCTTGATCTTGAGCCCGGCGATGCCGCTGCCCCCGGCGAGCTGTGCGGCCAGCGCCTTTCGAAGCGACGGCGACTTGATCGTGGCCAGCCCCCAGAGCCCGTATACCGAGCGCTGGGTCACCTTGAACCGATCTCCCACGGGTGGTTGGTCAGCCGGCGTGGCCAGCGTCGCCGGCACTCCCAACGTCGTCGCGTCGAACGTCTCGGCGCAGCCGGGGAGGGAAAAGAGTAACACGAGCCCCAGCCCGATGCCGATGCGCCGCCTCACAGTCCTGGAATCCCGAAGCTGTAGTGCGCACCGAGACCGAAGACGCTGGCGTCACCGCCATCGGTGAACACGCGATCGTACGCCGCGTGGACACCGAGCCCGCTGAGCAGGTTCAGCTCGAGGCCGCCTGCCAGGCCGAAGTTGCTTTCGGTATTGGACTGCCCATCGCCCGAGCTGCGCACGATGTCGAGCCGGGGCGCAATCCACGGTTTGATGGCGAGCGCCGGATTGGGAATCGTGAGCGCGAATCCGATCCCCACCGGAAAGCGAAGTTCGTTCACCTCCGCGCCCGGCAGAAATCCGTTGTCCGGCTTCGAATAGCCAATTCCTCCCTGCAGCGTAACCGAGAGCGGAATCAAGGGCCCGCCAAAAACCTTATAGTTGAGACTGCCTCCGACCGACAGCTCGCTGTCTCCCGCCCCCTCAGGATTGAACGTGGAGAGCATGGCGGTGGCCCCCAGCGGACCGAAGCCGGCCCGGCCGCTGATTGCCAGCGCCGTGCCCTTACCGGCCTCCACATTGGGGAACCCGACGTCGCCGTAGATCGCGATGCCGGTGGCAATGCCGCTGTTATACACCGGGATCCCGCGGACCTGCGCCTGCGCCGACTGGACACCGAGCAACACACCCAAGACAAGACCTGCGGTTCCGAGGACTTCTGACGCACAGCGTGCCATGGTTCTCTCCATTCGGTGTGCGGGGCGCAATCCATGCCACCCCGCGGCGCCAGAAGGTACTAATGGGCTTCGCAGGAAGTCAACCGAAGTGATTGACGCGACAACGCCCGTCCGCAGCGAATGCGGACGGGCGTAGATCGCGAGATTTTGCGCTTAGCGAATATAGGCCAGGCTGATACCGACGCCATCGAGGTCGCCGACTCCGCCGCTGACCCGCACGGCCCAACTCTGGCTGAATCGCATGTCCACACCGAGGCCGAGCGCGAAGTTCACGGCGTCATCGCCACCGCCGAAGGTGGGCACAATCACCGGGTGCAGGTAGGGAGTGAAGCTGGTATTGGAATTCTCCAGCTCAAACCGCCGACCGAGCGAGACGCCGACCGGAATAAGGTACTGATCGGTACCGTCACCAATGTTGGCACCGATACCCAGCGTCAATGCGCCGTCAACCGGGATGCTCTCGCTATACCTGAGGATGTTGGTCCGGAAGTCGCCACCCAACAGGACGCGCGTGCCGCCACCGACATTTACTCCCGCCACGGTCTCCTCTGCCAGGTCGGCGATGCCGCCTCGAACGCTGAAGTCGTTGTTACCCGACCCATAGCTGTAGAAGCCTTCGAGTGCAAAACTGACTCCGGACCCCGGGTCGGAAATCGACGCGCCAAACTCATGGGACTTGAATGCGCGGTATGGAGCCTTGAAAATGGGGGTGCCGGTTTCCTGGGCAGCCGATTGGCTCGCGGTAAGTGCCACCAACCCTGCCACCAAAAGCCCACCGCAGAGACTACGACGCATGAGGTTCTCCTTGAACGTGTTCGGTGACCACGCGCACCCGATTGTCGACCACCTGAAGGAACCCGCCACGAATGGAGAAGCGGCTGACGGCGTCGGCCCTCCGCACTGTCAACATCCCCTCGCCTAGCAGCGTCATGAACGGGGCGTGGTTCGGCAGGATGCCGACCTGGCCGTCAAAAGCGGGTGCGACAACCGCGTCCGCTTCACCGTCGAACATAGACGCCTCGGGGGATATTACCGTGACTTGCATCACCCGGTCGCCAGCTGCTTGGCGCGTGCCGTCACGTCATCGATACCGCCCTGCATATAAAACGCCTGCTCCGGTAGATGGTCGAACTCGCCCGCGACCACTCGCTCGAAGCTGGCGATCGTATCCTCCAATTTCACATACTTGCCGGGGAACCCGGTGAACTGCTCGGCCACGAAGAACGGCTGGGACAGGAACCGCGCGATGCGCCGAGCCCGGGCCACGATCAGCTTGTCCTCCTCGCTGAGCTCGTCCATGCCGAGGATGGCGATGATGTCCTGCAACGCCTTGTAGCGCTGGAGAATCCGTTGCACCCCGATGGCCACATCGTAATGGTGCTGTCCCACATACTGGGGATCAAGAATCCGGCTGGCGCTGTCCAGCGGGTCCACCGCGGGATAGATGCCCAGCTCCGCGATGGCGCGCGAGAGCACCACGGTGGCATCGAGGTGGGCAAAAGCCGTGGCCGGTGCCGGGTCGGTCAGGTCGTCGGCGGGCACGTAGATGGCCTGCACCGAGGTGATCGAGCCCTTGTCGGTGGAGGTGATCCGCTCCTGCAAGTCTCCCATCTCGGTGGCCAGCGTCGGCTGGTAGCCCACGGCGCTGGGCATACGACCCAGCAGCGCGGAAACCTCGGAACCGGCCTGGGTGAACCGGAAGATGTTGTCGATGAACAGGAGCACGTCCTGGCGTTGTACATCGCGGAAATACTCGGCGATGGTCAGTCCGGTAAGGCCGACCCGGAGGCGCGCGCCCGGCGGCTCGTTCATCTGGCCGTAGATCAGGGCAACATTCTCCAGGATCTTCGCTTCCTTAAACTCGAGGTAGAGGTCGTTTCCCTCGCGAGTCCGCTCGCCGACGCCGCAGAACACAGACCGTCCGCCGTGTCCCTTGGCGACGTTGTTGATCAGCTCCTGAATCACGACCGTCTTGCCGACACCAGCACCACCGAAGAGCCCGATTTTCCCGCCCTTCACGAAGGGGGCGATGAGGTCGATGACCTTGATCCCGGTCTCGAAGATCTCGGTCTTGGGCTCCAGCTCGGTGAACTTCGGCGTGGGGCGATGAATCGGCCACCGTTCAACGTCCGCTGGAATCGGTGGACCGCCATCGACCGGCTCGCCCAGCACGTTGAGAATGCGCCCCAACGCCGCCTCGCCCACGGGGGCAGTTATGGCCCCTCCGGTATCCCGCACTTCCATGCCACGGGTAACCCCGTCGGTGGTGCTCATGGCCACCGCACGCACCTGATTCTGCCCGATATGCTGCTGCACCTCGGCGGTCAGCTTGACCGGTATCGAGCCGCTGGCATCTTCGATCTGGATGGCGTTGTAGATCTCGGGCAAGTGCTCCGGCTCGAACTCGACGTCGAGCACCGGGCCGATGACCTGCACGACCCGGCCGATATTATGCTGCGTCTTGGAGGCTTTCTCTGCCTTCTCGGCTGCGATTGCTGTAGCCATCTTCAGGTGTTCCTCATTTAAGTCGTGGCCTACCCCTGCAATGCCGCCGCGCCGCCCACGATCTCGGCGATCTCCTGGGTGATCTGCGCCTGGCGCTGCCGGTTGTAGGTCCGTTTCAGCAGCTCCAGAATATCACCGGCGTTGTCGGTGGCGTTCTTCATCGCTGTGCGCCGGGCTCCGTGCTCGGCCGCGGCGGTCTCGACCATGCCCCGGTAGACGGCGTTCCGTACGTACAGGGGCAGCAACCGATCCAGAATCGCCTCCGCGCTTGGCACGAGAATGTAGTTCGCCACCATCCCCTGTGGTTTTGCATCACCCTGCCCATCCGCCCGGACGGCACCCGCCCCGCCGTCCCGCTGTCCTGGAGGCTCCACCGGTAGAATCCGGATCGTAGCGGGCGGCGTCTGCAGGGCGCTCAGAAAGCGGGCCTGGATCAGGTCTACGCTGGCGAGCTCCCCGGCCGAGAAGGCCTGGATCAGGGGCTCAACGATCTCGGCCGCGTGATCCGTCGTCGGCCGGTCACCGATGTCAATCCGCTCCAGCGCGAGCTTGCGGCCCAGGTACTTGAAGAAGCCGATGCCCTTCTTGCCGATTCCCAGCAGCTCGACCGTGTACCCGTCCCTTTCGAGCGACTCGATCCGGCGGCGGGCTTCCTTGATCAGGTTGGAGTTGAACCCACCGGCAAGCCCACGGTTCGAGGTCAGCAGGATCACCGCTGCCCGGCTGGGGCCTCCCTTGGCCGGGGGCGCAGGCTGCCGCAGCAGGGGAAACCGATCGGCCAGGTCGGGAGTGTACAGATCGGCAATTACCTGCCGCAGCGCCTCGGCGTACGGTCGGGCCGCGATAACCCGGTCCTGGGCACGCTTCAGCTTCGACGTGGCCACCAGCTCCATCGTCTTGGTGATCTTGCGGGTGTTCTGAACCGAACGGATCCGCCCCTTGAGCTGCCGGCTCTTGGCCATTATTCGGGGACGAACATCTTCTGAAACGCGTCGATGCCGGCAATGAGGCGACGGGTCAGGCCGTCGTCCAGCGCCTTTTTGGTCCGGATATCCTTCAACACGTCGGGGTGCGATGCCTCGAGGTAGTCGAGGAAGTCGTGCTCCCATTTTCGGATGTGCTTCACCTCGATGTTGTCCAAATGCCCGTTGGTCACCGCGTAGATGATCACGACCTGCTTCTCCACCGGCACCGGGCGATACTGCGGCTGCTTGAGGACTTCCACCAGGCGGGCGCCGCGGGAAAGCTGCCGCTGAGTGGCCGGGTCGAGGTCAGAGCCAAACTGGGCGAAGGCCTCCAGCTCGCGGTACTGGGCCAGGCTGAGCCGGAGCGGGCCGGCCACCTGCTTCATCGCCTTGATCTGAGCATTGCCGCCGACTCGGCTGACGCTGATTCCGGCATCCACCGCCGGACGGACGTTGGAGTAGAACAGGTCGGTGGTCAGGAAGATCTGGCCGTCGGTAATCGAGATGACGTTGGTGGGGATGTAGGCCGAGACGTCGCCGGCCTGGGTCTCGATGATCGGCAGCGCGGTGAGGGAACCCCCCGCTTTCTTGATCCGGGGGTCGTACTTCACCACCTCGGCGTCCTCGTTGATCTTGGCGGCGCGCTCCAGCAGGCGGCTGTGGAGGTAGAAAACGTCACCCGGATAGGCTTCGCGGCCCGGCGGACGGCGGAGAATCAGGGACAGCTGGCGGTACGCGGCGGCTTGCTTGGAGAGGTCATCGTACACGCAGAGGGTGGGCTTCCCTTCCTCATACATGAAATACTCGGCGAGGGCACAGCCGGAGTATGGCGCGATGAACTGAAGCGGCGCCGGGTCTGAGGCCGACGCGACGACCACGATGCAATAATCCATGGCGCCCGCGTCTTTCAGCTTCTCCACCACCGTAGCCACGGTCGAGCGCTTCTGCCCGATCGCCACGTAGACGCAGACGACGCCGGTGCCCTTCTGATTGATAATCGTGTCTACCGCGATGGCGGTCTTGCCGGTGCCGCGGTCGCCGATGATCAGCTCCCGCTGACCGCGGCCGATCGGGATCATGGCGTCAATCGCCTTGATCCCGGTCTGAAGCGGTTCCTTCACCGGCTGGCGGACAATGATGCCGGGCGCCACCATCTCCACCGGCCTGGTACCGCTAGCCTGAATGGGCCCACGACCATCCACCGGCCTGCCGAGGGCGTCAACCACCCGGCCAAGCATGGCGGGCCCCACCGGAACCTCGAGGAGCCGCCCGGTCCGGCGTACCTCATCGCCTTCCTTGAGCTTGAGGTAGTCGCCCATGATCGCGGCACCGACGTTGTCCTCTTCGAGGTTCAGCGCCAGCCCGGCCACCGTCTCTCCCGTCTCCCGCGCGGTGAACTCCAACATCTCGCTGGCGATGGCGGATTTGAGGCCGTAAATGCGAGCGATCCCGTCACGCACTTCGAGCAGCGTGCCGACTTCGCTGACGTCCTCGGTGGCCAAATCCGCTGACGCGATCTCGCGCAGCAGGATTTCTTTGAGCTCACCCGGACGGAGAATGGATTCGGTGGCCATGTAGTTTTTGAGCCTGGCTGAAGGTGCGCTTCAATCTAGCTTGTGAAAATAATCACAATGCGGGGGAGGGCAAGGTACGCGCCTTACCGCCTCACGGCTCGGCTTCTCGTATTTCCCCTCACGAACGCCGCCAGGACCCCGCGCGCCCCCAGCGCAGCAAGCCCGCTGGTCGGCACGTTGGCGATGCGGCGAGCGCTCCGGGCCAAGTGATTGGATGATGAAAAGTGCAGGACGCGAACGACCGTCTGCACCGCGTAGCCGGGGTTGGCCAGCAGCTGGGCGGCGCACGCAATCCGGGTAAGATCGATGACTCGCTTCAGGTTGGGGGCACCTCCCGCACCGAACTGGCGGGAGAGATGCTCGCGGCTGATTCGAAGCCGGCTCGCCAGCATCGTCGTGCGCATCGGCCGCTCGACTTCGCCCAGCAGCAGATTCCAGGCGGCCTGCTGTAGGGGCTCGGTGAGCCGGAGCATGCGTGGTGCATCCACCAGCGCGCGGCGGCGCTCCGCGGTGATGGAGGCACGCAGCACCAGATCGCCGACAATCGGATCATCCACGCCCTCGACCACAACCGAAGCCACGGCATGACGCCGGCAGGTGAGGAGCAGCTCGCCATCATCGGGACGGAAGGGAGCATATGCCACGACGGGTACATACGGCAGGTGCGAGCGTAGATCGGAAAGATCCGCCAGGAGACCCGGCTGAGGAGACAGCACCACCGCATCGACGAGCCGGGTCTGAAGCAGGCGGTGCAAGGCGGCGGGATTCCGGCAGGAGACGACGCCGGGGCCGCCTTTGGGCAAGGTGCGACGCAGGGCGATCAGCGCGGCACGGCTCACCAGCAGAGCGGCGATCGCGGGCATGGTCAGGGGGCGGAACGAGGGAACGGTGGTACGGCGGTAATTTCTTGAGGAAACTCTTCTCCAGCGTCCGTTATTTCAGCGGGGACCTGTTCCGTCCTTCCCTCGATTTCTCGTTCCCTCGTCCCGCCCGCCCGTCCCGCCCCCACCGCGACCAGGGTGCGGACCATCTCGCCGGCCCGCTTCAGCACCCCACGCGCGTTGTCGTAGCTGAGGACATCGAGGGCCTCGGGCAAGGGACGCCATTGGCAGGCAGTGATGCCTTCGTCCACCTGGGGTGAGACTTCGCCGTCAGGACTTTCGAAGAGGAAGAAATGGCAGTACTTGTGGATGTGCCGTCCACGGAAGCGGAAGTGCCAGTCGATCACCCTGATTGGCCCCTGCAGTATCAGGTGCTCCAGCCCGGTTTCTTCCGCCGTTTCCCGGGTGGCCGCCTGGGCTGGAGACTCGTCGCCCTCGAGGTGTCCTTTGGGGAATCCCCAATTCTTGTAGGAGTCCCGGATCAGCAGATACCTCGCGGCCTGGCCAGGCACCCTGCGAAACACAATTCCGCCGGCACTGACCTCCAGCTCCGCGCGACGTTTATTCATTTAGAAAACAGAAATCTTCAGATACTTCTTGGGGTTGGCCTGAATGTCGGTCAGCAGCTCCCGGAACTGAATCACCGTCCTCGTCGTCTCCCGGTAGAGGGTGGAGTCGGAGGCCAGCATCCCCAGGGTACCGTTACCGGCCTGAATCCTGGTCATCAGCGAGTCGGCCGCCTGAAGAACTCGCACCAGACTGGTTTCATTGGCCCGCGCCGCCGCGATCACCGAGCGAAGGTCAGCGGCTGCGTGCCGGAGGTCGGTGCTCGAGCTCCGCGAGTTGTTGAGAATGTCTTTCAGCTGGTTGTCGCTGGTGGCGGTATCGAGCCGGGCCACGGCACCCTCGAACGTGCGCGCCACGCCGGCGAAGGCATCGGAGGTGGTGGCCACATTCCGGCCGACCCGATCAATCCGGTCGGTCTGCGCATTGGCGAAACTCACCAGACGTCCGGAGATGGCGGCCAGATCCTTGACGCTCTGCTGCATGTTCTTGAGGGCGGTGCTGTCGAACGCCTGGCCGATCCGCTGGGTGATGTCGCCCACGTCGCCGGCGATGCGGCTGGCCTGAGCCGTGAGCTGCCCGATGTCCGGAAGGGTGGCACCGGGCCAGGCGTCCCCGCCGGCTTGGTCGGACTCTAGGAGTGCGCTTCTGATGAGAGGATCCGTGGGCAGCGGCTCGAATGGAACAATATTGGCGCTCCACTCACCGAACAGGCTGGCGGATGCCGAGATGGCCGCGGGCTTCCGGGGCAGTTCGACCGTGCGGTCGATGCTGAGGTCGGTCTCCACCCACTCGTTCTCGACCAGTCGGATGCCCTCAACCCGGCCGACTTTGACGCCCCGCAGGGTGACGGGCGCGCCCACCCCCAGACCGCCGACGGTGCGAAAACGAGCCTTGTAGGAGGCCTGCTTCTGATTCACATCGGTCTCGCTCAGCCAGAGCGCGCCACCGATGACCAGCGCCAGGGCGGCCAGCACCGCCAGTCCAACCGCGAATTCGTTGCTCCGTTTCACCCTGCAGACCTCCGTGCCGGCGGCGCCAGCACCAGAGGACTGGGCCGGCCTTCGATGAACTGCCGTACCACGGGATCATGCGAGGCCTGTATCTCCGCCACCGTGCCGACCTGGCGGATCGCGCCGTCGTGCATCAGGGCGACGCGGTCGCCAACGCTGAACGCGCTCCGCATGTCATGGGTGACCACCAGGGCGGTCACGCCGAGGTCGCGGGTGCGAATGATGAGCTGGTCCATCAGAGCCGCGGTGACGGGATCCAGCCCGGTCGTCGGCTCGTCGTAGAGAATGTAGCGCGGCTTGAGGGCGATCGCTCGCGCGATACCAACCCGTTTCCGCATGCCTCCAGAAAGCTCGGCCGGCAGCTTGTCCTCGCTCCCACTC
>JBKJZM010000133.1:0-3648 GCA_046715295.1 Gemmatimonadales bacterium
TGCCGTCCTGCTCGTCGAAGTCCACAATTTCCACCTGCCCCTTATGCGAGGCGATGTAGGGACGCAGGGTGTCGAGGGTGCGTTCGATTCGGTCGATGGTATCCATGTCCCGCCAGTCGAGGAATTCCTAGTCGTACGGTCGGAATATAATGAAGCTGGGAGCTGGGAGCTTGGAGCTAACTTCGCAGCCCGTCGCCCCCAGCTCCCAGCTCCTAGCTCCTAGCTCCCCCATTCGACCCCAGGTACTCCCTCGCTGCCTTCAGCACCGTGGCCTGGACCTCGGCGAGTGAGCCGGTCAGCGACAACCCCGCCGCCTTCGTGTGGCCACCTCCGCCATAGGGTTTAGCGAAGGCCGCCACGTCCACGTCGCCAACCGACCGGAGCGACACCTTTACCCTGCCCTGGGATATCTCCCGGAAGAGCAAGGCCATCCTGACACCCTCGATGGAGCGGGGAAACTCGACCACCCCGTCGAGATCGTCGGATGACACGCCGAGGCGCTCGATTGCGCCCGGGGGCACGGTGACCCAGGCCAAACCGTATTCGGGCTCCACGACGAGCGTCTGCAGCGCCTCGGCGAAGAGCCTGGGACGCCCCTCGGGGGCGCGGGCATACACCTCCAGATAGATCTGCTCGGGATCGACACCGGCCTCAAGCAGATCGGCTGCCACTCGAAGGGTATTGGGGCTGGTGTTGCTGAAGCGAAACCCGCCGGTATCGGTCAGGATAGCGACGTAGAGCGCCCGGGCCACGGCCTGGGTCATCGGCCAATCGTTCCCCTTGGCCAGCTCGAAGATGAGCTCCCCTGTGGCGGCAGCGCTCGGATCCACGTAGCGGGGGCCGGGAGGCAGGAGGCCGACGCTCACATGGTGATCCACGCAGGCCACGGGCACTCCCCGGTCCCGAACCGTTTCGATGAGCATCCCCAGCCGCGTGAGGTCGGAAATGTCCAGCACGACGATAAGATCGGCCCGGCGAAGCTCCTTTACCGCCTCACCCGAGCGATCGACACCCGGCAAATCATCGAAGAGGAAGCTGAAGCGGGGAGGCGTAGGACTGGGATTGGTGATGATCGCGTCGATACCCTGGCCCCGGAGGAGGTGCACCAGGCCGACTTCGCTGCCGATCCCGTCGCCGTCGGGGTTGACATGAGTGGTAATGCACACCCGCTGGCCCGGCTTCAGCGCGGCGGCGAACTCATGGGCCAAGGCGGTCTTCTCGGGCGACAGGGCAAAGTGCATTTCCAAATACTAACCGACTCAAACCCCCAGTAGTGAGAACCTTCACTTACCTCCCGGCGACGCCAGCCTGGAATGCGTCCGGCTGTACAGGAAATAGATGGCCAGGCCGATGGCCAGCCAGACCAGGAGCCGGAGCCACGTCTGTAGATCCAGGTAGAACATGAGGTAGGCGGCCGACAACGCTCCCATCGGTGCGGTGAACCATACGAAGGGCGTCTTGAATGGGCGGTGCAGGTTGGGCTCGCGCACTCTCAGCACCAGGACTCCTATGCACACGATCACAAAGGCGAGCAGGGTTCCGATCGACACCAGCTTGGCCGCGTCACGCACCGGCAGGATGGCGGCTGGGATGGCCACCGCGATTCCGGTGACGATCGACGTGATATAAGGGGTACGGAAGCGGGGATGGATCTTCTGTACGAATGGGGGCAGCAGGCCGTCACGCGACATGCTGTAGAATACGCGCGACTGGCCCAACAACTGGACCAGGATAACCGAGGTCAGTCCGGCGATTGCACCCAACTTGATGAAGCTGGCGAAGAGGCCGAGTCCGGCGTAGTCGGCGACTTTCGCGATGGGGGCAGGCACATCGAGCTGGGCGTAGGGTACGACGCCGGTCGCAATGGCGGCCACGGCGATATAGAGCACGGTACAGATCACGAGGGAGCCCAGGATGCCGATGGGCATGTCGCGTTGCGGGTTCTTGGCCTCCTGCGCCGCGGTACTCACCGCGTCGAACCCGATGTAGGCGAAGAACACAATGGCGGCGCCCGCCACCACTCCGCTGAAGCCGAAGTGCTCGCGGTCTCCGGTATTTGGCGGGATGAAAGGCTTCCAGTTGTCCGGATCGACGTGTTGGACCGCCATAGCGATGAACAGCACGACAACGACGAGTTTGATCAACACGATCACGTTGTTGACGGAGGCCGATTCCTTGATACCCACCACCAGCAGCGTGGTGACGATCGCGATGATGAGTACCGCCGGTATGTTGAAGAGGGCGGTGACCGTGCTTCCGTCAGCCATCGTCACCACTGTTCCTCGCGCCGCCTGGAACTGAGCCGGCACATAGATGCCGAGATCGGCCAGGAACGACACGATATAACCCGACCATCCGATCGCCACGGTCGTGGCGCTCAGGGCATACTCGAGCACCAGGTCCCAGCCGATGATCCAGGCGATGAACTCCCCCAACGTTGCATAGCTGTAGGTGTACGCGCTGCCCGCCATGGGAACGAGCGAGGCAAATTCGCTGTAGCACAGCGCGGCAAAAACCGAGGCGACTCCCGCCAGCACGAACGACAGCACGACCGCGGGACCGGCGTTCTGCGCGGCCACGGTCCCGGTAAGCACGAAGATGCCGGTACCGATGATGGCGCCGATACCGAGTGCCGTCAGGCCCAGCGGCCCGAGGGCTCGCTTGAGACTGTGATCTCCAGCGGCCTCGGCCTGCAGTGCCGAGACGCTCTTACGTCGGAACAGATCCATCTGCGGCCCTCACGGGTCAGGGGTCATGGGTGGAGATTCTCATGGCGCTCAGCCGGTCAGTTCGGCTTCCTGAAGGGCTTGCCTTCCCGCTCTCGCTGGAGCCGGCTGTGCTTCCGTCCATAGGCGAAGTAGATGACGAAACCGATGGCTAGCCAGATCAAGAGCCGGAGCCAAGTGTCGCCGGGAAGGGTCGCCATCAACCCCAGGCAAGAGAGCACACCGAGAATGGGCACCAGCGGCACCAGGGGAGTCTTGAACGGCCGGTCGAGATCGGGCCGCTTCCGGCGCAGCACCCAAACCCCGAGGCAGACCAGGACGAAGGCCAAGAGCGTCCCGATGTTGACCAGCTCACCCAGGATCTGGATCGGGAAGGTAGCGGTGATGAGCGCGACGATGACGCCCACATAGATCGTAGACAGATACGGAGTGCGGTAGCGGGGGTGGACCTTTCCGGCCCAGGGGCCGATCAGGCCGTCCCGGGACATGGCGTAGAACACCCGGGACTGCCCCAGCAGCATGACCAGCACTACCGAGCCCAGGCCCAGAACCGCGCCCAGGGTGATGAGGGGCCGGAGCCAGGAAAGCTGGCTTATCCGCTCAACCGCATAGGCAACCGGATGGGCCACGTTAAGCTCGGAGAAGTGAACCAGGCCGGTGAGCGTGAGCGCCACGAGCACGTACAGAATGGTGCAGACCACCAGCGACCCCAGAATGCCTACGGGCATGTCCCGTTGCGGGTTTTTGGCCTCCTGTGCCGCGGTGCTGACGGCATCGAAACCGATGTAGGCAAAAAAGATCAGCCCCGCACCCCGGAACACCCCGCTCCATCCGAACTCCCCGAAGGTGCCGGTGTTCGGTGGGATGAACGGCTTCCAGTTGTCGGCATTCACGTATTGCAGCCCGAAAATGATGAAGAGCA
>JBKJZM010000134.1:0-9401 GCA_046715295.1 Gemmatimonadales bacterium
GGGCCTGGCCGGCCCGCCCAGGCCCGTCAAACAGCTGGCCGGGCTGGCTGGAATTGGCGTTGTCTTCACCGGGTACCTGACGTATATGGAGTTGTTCGTAATTCACGCCATATGCCGATGGTGCGTAGCCTCGGGCTTCATTATCGTGGCCATCGTCATCGTGGCCCTCCTGGATTTCCGCCGGCTGCCGCGCGCCAGGACCGCTTGAGTGTCGGCTGACCCCAAGACCTCTGCCAGCGCTCGCTCGCTCGCCATTGCCGCCCTGGGTGCCGTCGGGGTCGTCTATGGCGACATCGGCACCAGTCCACTGTACGCGCTCAAGGAATGCTTTGTCGGGCCCCACGGCGTGCCGGTCACCAAAGGCAATGTCCTCGGGGTCCTTTCGCTAATCTTCTGGTCGCTCAATTTCGTCGTAACGTTCAAGTATCTCACCGTCGTCATGCGAGCCGACAATCGCGGCGAGGGCGGCATCCTGGCTCTGCTCGCCCTGGTGCGTCCACACGGCGAGGGGCGGCTCTCCTCGGGCTATCGCTGGCTGGTATCGGTCGGCCTCTTCGGTGCGGCTCTCCTTTACGGCGACGGCATCATCACCCCTGCCATCTCGGTGCTCGGCGCAGTGGAAGGCCTGAGCATCGCCACGCCCGCGCTGGAGCGGTGGGTGGTGCCGATCGGCGTGGTCATCATCTCGGGGCTGTTCGCCGTGCAGCGGCACGGCACGGCGGGGATCGGGGCGATTTTCGGACCAGTGACGCTGATCTGGTTCATCTGCATCGCGGTGCTGGGCCTCATGGGAATCCTGCACCATCCGTCGGTGCTGGCGGCGCTCAACCCATGGTACGCGGCAACCTTCCTCTGGCACGAGGGCTTCACCGGACTGATGGTGCTGGCCGCCGTGGTTCTGGTGGTGACCGGCGGTGAGGCGCTGTACGCCGATATGGGTCACTTCGGGAAGCGGCCCATCCGGGTGGCCTGGTACGCCGTGGTGCTCCCGGCCCTGGTGCTCAACTACTTCGGGCAAGGCGCCATCCTGCTCGAGTCTCCGGCGGCGGCTCGAAACCCCTTCTACTCTCTGGTGCCGGGTTGGGCGCTCTACCCGATGGTGGCCATCGCAACCGGGGCCGCGATCGTCGCGTCCCAGGCGCTGATCTCGGGCGCGTTCTCGCTCACCCGGCAGGCGATTCAGCTGGGATACTGCCCCCGGATGAACATCGTGCACACCTCGAGCCGTACCATCGGCCAGATCTACATCCCCGCGGTCAACAATGCCCTCTGGCTCGCCTGCGTCGGGTTGGTGCTTGCCTTTCAGTCGTCCAGTAACCTGGCGGCGACGTATGGAGTGGCGGTCACCGGGACGATGACTACCACGACGGTGCTGCTGCTGGTGGTGGCGCGGAAGCTCTGGCACTGGAGCCTCTGGAAGGTGACGCTGGTTGGCGGCCTGTTCCTGATAGTGGACCTGGCTTTCTTCGGGACCAACCTGTTCAAGATTCCCGACGGCGGCTGGTTCCCCCTCTTGGTAGCCCTGCTGGTCTATCTCCTCATGGCCACCTGGAAGAAAGGCCGGGGCCGGCTGTCGGAGATCGTGCTGGAAAACACGCTCCCGATAGACCTGTTCCTCTCCGACATCGGAAAGCGTAAACCGGTGCGGGTTCCGGGCATCGCAGTTTTCCTCACGTCGGTCCGTGGCGGAGCACCGCCGGTGCTCCTCCATCACCTCAAGCACAACAAGGTTCTGCACGAGAGAGTAATTCTGCTGTCCGTGGTAGGGCAGGAAATCCCCCAGGTCGACGCGGCCGACCGGGTGCGGTACCGAGAGCTGTCGGAAGGCTTCTGCGAGGTGGTTGCGAACTACGGGTTCATGGAGACGCCGGACGTACCCGCCATGCTGCAATCCCTGACCCTGGAAAGTCGCGAGGGCCGTCAGTTGCGGGTGGAAGTGATGGCGACCACGTTTTATCTGGGGCGGGAAACGCTCATCCCCGTCGACCGGCGGCGTGAGGGGCGCACCCGGGTGACGGCCCGCGCGGTGCCATCAATGGAAACAGGACCACCCCGTCCGGCGATGGCCCGCTGGCGCAAGAAGTTGTTCATTTTCATGGCCCGGAACGCTCAATCTGCCACCGCCTTCTTCGGCTTGCCGCCGAACCGCGTGGTCGAGCTTGGGGCACAGATACAGTTTTAGCTATTCCTTGTCCTCGTACATCTCCTTCAGCCGGTTCACCACCGCGGGATCAGCCAACGTGGTGGTATCGCCCAGCGCCCGGCCCTGCGCGATGTCCTTGAGCAACCGGCGCATGATTTTCCCGCTCCGGGTCTTGGGGAGGTCGGCCGAGAAGAGGATGTCATCCGGCCGGGCGATCGCCCCGATCTTCCGGACTACATGGTCCTTGAGGTCGTCCTTCAGGCTGGACGTGGCCTGGTTCCCGTCCTTCAAGGTGACGAACGCCGCCAGGGCCTGCCCCTTGAGCTCGTGCGTTCTCCCAACCACCGCAGCCTCCGCCACCGCGGGATGGTCCACCAGCGCGCTTTCCACCTCCATGGTCCCTATCCGGTGGCCGGCCACGTTCAGCACATCGTCTACCCGGCCCAGAATCCACCAGTAGCCCTCGTCGTCCAGCTTGGCTCCGTCGCCGGCGAAATATTTTCCCGGAAAGCGACTCCAGTACGTCTCCCGGTAGCGATCGTCGTCCCCGTAGATGGTGCGGAGCATGCCGGGCCAGGGCTGGGTGAGGGTGAGGAAGCCGCCTCCACTCTTGATTGCCTTGCCGCTGTTGTCCACCAGCTCGGCGCTGATGCCGGGGAAGGGCACGGTTGCCGAGCCGGGTTTGGTCGTGGTCACGCCGGGTAGCGGGGTGATCATGATCCCGCCGGTTTCCGTCTGCCACCAGGTATCGACGATCGGGCAGCGGCCGCCACCGATGTGATCCCGGTACCAGATCCAGGCTTCCGGATTTATCGGCTCACCGACGCTGCCCAGGAGCCGGAGGGTGGACATGTCGTGCTTTGCCGGATGTTCGGTTCCCCACTTCATAAATGCGCGGATGGCAGTGGGCGCGGTATACAGGATGGTTACCCCGTAGCGCTCCACGATGCTCCAGAATCGGTCTCGCTCGGGCCAGTCGGGTGCACCCTCGTACATCATCACGGTGGCGCCGTTGGCAAGCGGGCCGTATACCAAATAGGAATGACCGGTCACCCAGCCGATGTCCGCGGTGCACCAGAATACATCCTCGTCCCGCAAGTCGAACACGTAGCGCGTCGTGCTGGCCACCTGCGTCAGATATCCACCGGTGGTGTGGACGATGCCTTTCGGCTTGCCTGTGGTGCCCGAGGTATAAAGGATGAAGAGGAGGTCCTCTGCGTCCATGGGCTCGGGCTCGCACCGGGGCGAGACCCCCTCGAGCATCCGATGCCACCAGTGATCGCGGCCTTCCTGCATACTGGCGAAGGACTCGTCGCCCACACGCCGCACCACCAGGCAATGCTTGATGGAGGGACAGTGGGAGAGCGCATCATCCACGAACCGCTTCAGCGGCAGCACCTGTCCCCGCCGGTAACCGCCGTCGGCGGTGATAACCGCCACCGCCTGGGCATCGTTGATCCGGTCCCGCAGCGACTCGGCGGAGAAGCCGCCGAAGACCACCGAGTGCACCGCACCGATGCGGGCGCAGGCCAGCATGGCGATGGCCGCTTCCGGGATCATGGGGAGATAGATGGCCACCCGGTCGCCGCGCTCGATCCCGAGCTTTTTGAGTGCGTTGGCGCAACGACCGACCTCGCGTGCCAGGTCCCAGTAGGTGAGGACCCGCTGGTCTCCCGGCTCTCCCTCCCAGATGATGGCCGCCTTGTTCCGGCGGGGCCCTGTGAGGTGCCGGTCGATGCAGTTCGCCGAGGCATTGATCTTCCCGTCGACGAACCAGCGGGCATGCGGGGGCTGCCAGTCGAGGATCCTGGTCCAGGGTGAGATCCAGTCGAGGGTCTGGGCCTGCTCCGCCCAGAACTTCTTCCAGTCCCGGCCCGCCAGGTAGAGCGCATCGGTGGCCGCGGCCTTGGCCGCGAACGCCTCCGGCGGGGGAAAGCGGCGCGTTTCCGAGAGCAGGGTATCGAGCTGTTCGTTCATGGGCACCGGGGCAAGAGTGGATGAAAAGCTAAGGGTCTGGAGTAGAGGCAGTAAGAGCGCAATCGAGCGCATCCGCTACTTTTGCAGTGGTCTGCCGCGGAGTGCGGCGTAGAGCGGGACTGCAAATGTTAGTAAGAGGCATTGCAACAGATTGAGAATTACCGGCTTGTCGTCAGTGGCACCAGTCTCGCTTTTTCTCCAGGCGAGGCAACGAGGACGTTTGTGGTCGAACGTCTATCCGCCCGATAAGAGCACACCCGGAGTGATTCGGGGCCGCAAAACTAGAGGTCTCGCCTGGTCGATTGCACCAGGATGAGATAGCTCGGTGCCGAAGGAGGAGAGATGAGGTCCACACACGATGCAGAACGTGGCATGGCAGCGCCGGAGACGCTCGGGCTCGAAAGCCGGGTCGAGATCCGCAAAGCCGCGATCAAGCTACTCGAGGAGATGCCCGAGGGAGTGGGGCGCCTGGTGATCGATCTTGGTCGCACCCGTCACGTGGACTCGGCCGGGCTCGGAGCCCTGATGCTGATACAGCGGCGTGCAGCCGAGCGCCGTCAGGCGGTTGTGCTTCGCAACGCCAGCGACGAGATCCGCTTCCTGCTGGTCCTGACCAAGCTGGACGACCTCTTCCTGCTCGAGTCAGCAGCCGCCTGAGGCAGGGGCGGGATGACGGGAGGGGAGTATCCCGCCAGCCTGTCTCCCGGCCAGGCGGTAGGGGCGGAAGTAGTTACCGCCGTTTCACCTACTGCCTCATCTACCGCCCTGCCGCCTGTCCGCCCGCCCCTACGGTTCCGGTTCGGTATGGACGACTCCCCCAGAATAGGTTAGAGTAACCCCGCGACCTAATTTCCCCCTGCCTCGATGGCGTGGGAATCGACTTGCGGGGTGCATGTTATGAGTAAAGGAAAGCGCCGTCCGCGCGTCTTGTTCGTCGAAGACGAGCCCGCACTGCGGTTGAGTTATGAGCGTGCCTTCACTCCCCGATACGATCTGGTCTTCGCGTCCACCGGGGCAGAAGCGATGGAGCAGCTGGCGCAGCACACGCCGGATGTTGCCGTACTGGACATGCGGTTGCCGGACACCGACGGGGTCGATCTTCTGCGGCGTATCCGGCTGACCCTGCCCGAGCTCCCGGTTATCATCACGACCGCCTACATGAGTATTGAGCCTCAGCTCAAGGTCCTCGATCTTCCCCACTCCGGTTACATCGTCAAACCCTTCCGCCTCGACGAGCTCGGCGCGCGGATCGATGCCGTCGCATGACGGTTCTCCGCTGCTGGAAGCTCGGGGACTCCAACGTTCGTTCGGGCGAGTCCGCATCCTTCGCGGGCTGGACCTCTCACTCAGGGAGGGCGAGGCCCTCACGGTAGTGGGGCCGAATGGAGCGGGCAAGACAACCCTGCTGAGAATCCTCGCCGGCCTCATGCGGCCTACTGCAGGCCATATCCGGGTTCTGGGCCAATCGCTGGAGGGTCGCTCCGCGCACGTCCGCGGCGCCATCGGGCTACTCTCCCACCAATCCCTGCTCTACGACGACCTGACCCTGCTCGAGAACCTCACCTTCACGGCGCGGCTCTACGGTCTGGAGCGCCCGCGCGAGGTGGCGGAAACCGCGCTGGCCGAGGCGCGGCTGGATGATCGGGCAAACGAGCTGCCGAGGCGGTTGAGCCGGGGGCTGCTCCAGCGGGCGGCTATTGCGCGGGCCTTGCTGCACCGGCCGAAGGTACTCCTGCTCGATGAGCCATTCACCTCGCTGGACGCGGCGGCCGCCGACCGGCTTCGGGCAGATCTTGGGATGAGGCTGGCGGCGGGGCTCGGGATGGTGCTGGTGACCCATCACCTCACGGAGGCATGGGAGCTCGCTACCCGGGTTGCGGTGTTGGTCCATGGATGCTGGGCCGCCGAGGAGCCGCGCCTGGGAACGCTCGATGCGTTCCTGCCGCGCTACTACGGGCTGATCGGTGCCTGATCCAATCCGGCTGGCGCTGGCCATCGCGGCCAAGGACATCCGGGCGGAACTCCGGAGCCGAACAGCCCTTCAGTCGGCGCTGGTATTCGCAGCCCTCGTCCTGGTGGTTTTCAATTTTGCGCGTGACCCTACGGTGCTTGCCGCGACCGATCTGGCGCCCAGCGTCTTGTGGGTGACGTTCGCGCTGGCGGCCATGGTGGCGCTCAACCGGGCCTTCAACGTCGAGCGGGAAAACGCCGCACTAGACGGGCTCCTTCTGGCTCCGGTGCCGCGGGAGGCGCTGTTTCTCGGCAAGCTCCTGGCCAATCTCGCATTCGTGGGCACGGTAGAGCTGGTGACGCTGCCGCTCTTCATGCTCTTCTTCAATGTGAGCCTGGGCCGCGCATTGCCCGGGCTGCTCGGCGTCACCGCCCTCGCCACCATCGGATTCGTCTCGGTGGGAACGCTCTTCAGCGCCATGGCGGTGCGCACCCGATTTGCCGAGCTGATGCTGCCGGTCCTGTTGTTGCCTTTCATGGTCCCGCCGCTGATCGCCGCGGTGCAGGTGACCTCGCGATTGCTGGCCGACCGTCCATTGAGTGAGATGTGGGGCTGGCTTAGGTTACTTGCCCTGTATGACATCGTATTCGTCACCCTGTGCATGATGGCCTTTTCGGCGGTAGTGGACGAATGAGCGCGGCCTTGGTCCAAGCCGCGGGAATCGTCCGTCGGGGGCTGATGCTGGGCGCCAGCGGGCTCGTCGGGCTTGGCGGCGTGTACCTGCTCGCGCTCAGCTATACACCGGTCGAGGCGCGCCAGGGTTTGGCCCAGAAGATCTTCTATCTCCACGTACCAGCGGCCTGGTCGGCTCTGCTCGCGTTCTCGCTGGTCGGTATTGCGAGTGGGCTGTATCTATGGCTGAGGGATCCCCGGCTGGACCGCTTCGCGGCGGCATCCGCCGAGGTGGGAGTCGTGTTCAGCGCAGTCATGCTGACCACCGGCCCCATCTGGGCCAAGCCGATCTGGGGTACCTGGTGGACCTGGGACGCCCGGCTCACCCTCACCCTGTTTGTCTTTTTCCTGTTCATCGGGTACCTCGGGCTCCGTGCCGCCGTGCACGATCCCGCCGAGCGGGCGCGCTTCAGCGCCGTGGTCGGGATTCTGGGGATGCTGCTCGTGCCTTTCATCCACCTGAGCGTGTACCTCTTCCGGACCCTTCACCCTCAGCCGATCGTGCTCAAGCCCAGTGCACCGTCGCTGCCGCCGGAGATGCTTACCACCCTGCTGGTCTCAACTCTGGTCTTCACAGTGCTGTATCTGGGGTTCGTCACCACCCGGTACGGGCTGGCGCTGGCTGACGAAGTGCGGGAAGAGGCACGCGATGCCGCCTGAGACGCCCCAGAATGGGGAGTACCTGGTGGCCGCGTATGTGGTGACGGTAGTGATCCTGTTGGGGTACTTCTGGTCACTCTTGAGGAGGGCAAAGCAAAGCCTGAGCGGGACAGAAAAGAGATAGGCCCCGCTCCGCTGGTCAGATCAGTCGGTTCTTCGCCGCCGGGGCACCGGGGCCTTCGGCAGCAGGACGTGTTGCCACAACAGCGCCGCCAGAATTGCTCCCACCATCGGCCCGATCCAGTACACCACATGTCCCAGCCACTGCCCGGAGACCAGCGCCGGTCCGAACGCCCGCGCCGGATTCATGGCCGCGCCGGTGAGCGGCCCCCCGACCAGGATGTCGAACAACAGCACGAGACCGATGCCGAACCCGGCGATGCGGGGGGAGTCCGGCGACACCGCCGTGCCAAAAACCGCGGACATCAGGAAGAAGGTCAGGACTACCTCGATGCCCATGGCCTGCCCGAGCGTAATCGAACTGGCGATGACCGGGACGCCGAGGAGTGCCGAGCGGACCGCTCCCGCCGGCAGCAGCCACTGCACCAGCAACGCGGCAACGCATGCCGAAGCCAGCTGTGTGACGATGTACGCCGCAGCCTCCAGCGAGCCGATCCTCCGGGCTACCAGCAAGCCGACGGTCACTGCAGGGTTTAGATGGCCGCCGGAGATCGCCATCGTGGCGCTGATCATGACCGACAGCGCCACTGCGTGCGCCAGTGCGATCCCGAGAAGTCCGATGCCGCTGTTGGGAAATCCACCATTCACCACCACGACGGCTACACCCACGAACACGAATGAGAACGTGCCGAGTGCCTCGGCCACCAACCGACGAGCCAGAGAAGGCATGCGATATCCTTTGGAGAGAGGCGCCGCGAATTCTAGGCGGGACCGCGGTACGGCGGTAGATCTTTCGTCGGATTACGCTTTCCGAAAGAGCAGGGCGGCGTTGATACCGCCGAAGCCGAACGAGTTGCTGAGGAGGTAGTCGGGTGTAAGGCTCCGCCCGGTGCCGGTGACGTGGTCCAGGTCGCAGACCGGGTCGGGACAATCCAGGTTCACCGTCGGCGGAACCCAGGAACGTCGGCTGGCGAGGGCGCAGATGGCGGCCTCGATGGCTCCGCTCGCGCCGAGGGCGTGCCCGAAGTAGCCCTTGGTACCGCTGAACGCCAGGCGGTAGGCATGGTCCCCGAACACCTGTTTGACGGAGGCGGTCTCGGTCGAATCGTTAAGCGGGGTGGACGATCCGTGGGCGTTGATGTAACCGACCTCGTGCGGGACCACCCTTGCTTCGGTCAGCGCGTTTCGCATGGCCCGGGCCGCCTGGCGCCCGTCGGGCCGGGGCGCGGTCATGTGATGAGCGTCGTTGGTGAGACCGAACCCGCAGACTTCCGCGTACACCGGAGCCCCGCGGGCCAGGGCTCGGCCCCGCTCTTCCAGCACCAGGACAGCGGCGCCTTCGGCCATGACGAAACCATCGCGACCCTGGTCGAATGGTCGGCTGGCGTGAGCCGGATCTTCGTTGCGGGTGGACATGGCGCGTATGATGGCAAACGCACCGAAGCAGAGAGGCGCAAGCGGCGCCTCGGCTCCCCCGGCCACCATCACGTCCGCCTCACCCCGCACGATGGTGCGAAACGCTTCCCCGATGGCGATCGCCCCCGAGGCGCAGCTCATGCCGTTGGTGGAGTTGGGTCCGGTAAAGCCGAACTCTATGGCGATGTTGCAGCTGGCGGCCCCGGCGAAGACGGTGAGGGCCAGTGCCGGATCGACCGACCGCGGCCCGCCCTGCATGAAGTTGCGGTACTGTTCCTCGCCGTGCGCCACCCCGCCGAGCGCGGTACCCATCATGGCGCCAACCCGGTCGGGATCTTCGCGGGTGGCGTCGAGCTCCGCATCGCTCAGGGCCATCCGGGTGGCCGCCACACTGAACTGGGA
>JBKJZM010000135.1:0-20967 GCA_046715295.1 Gemmatimonadales bacterium
CGTTGATGACCTGCTCCGGCGTGGCCGGATAGAAGTGGGCGACCGACTCGGGGCTGAGAATGAGCACACCATCCCCTTGGGCGGCGATGGCAAGAGCCCGTCCAATTTCGCCGTTTACCTTGACCGCTCCGTGGGGTCACGCCTGGAGGCACTGCCCGCAGCGAATACAGGGCTCGTCCTCGATCTGGAGCAGCAAAGGCTCGTCCGCCGCCACCGCAATAGCGTCAGTGGGGCAGACACGGACACAGGCCAAGCAAGCGACACAAAGCTCGGCGTCAATGACAAAATTCAAGGCTGGTCCGTCAGAGGGAGGGGATCAATTGCAATTTGACAACAGGAACCGCCACTGTCAAGGGTTCGCTAGGTGCAAAGTATTCATACAGTGTCACTTAGCTCCCTGCAACATACTGCAATTAGACAGCAGGTATCAAGCGTGCTAAATCATTCAAGGTGATAGGCTTTGATCTTACGATACAGGGTACGTTCCCCGATACCCAATACCTCGGCCGCACGGCGGCGGTTCCCCCTGTACTCCTTGAGCGCGGCTTCGATCGTGGCCCGCTCCACCTCGGCCATGGTCATGCCGGGCCGGTAGAGCACGGCGTGGTCGCCATCCCGGTCGTTCTCCGACATCACGTCCGCTACCGAGGAGTGGTCGGCCAGCTCGATCACCTGCACCCGCTGCGGGTGGTCGTCCAGCCGCCGGCGCAGCTCCTCGATCTGGAGCCGGAGGTCCACCAGGCTCCGAAGGATGAACTCCAGCTCCTGCACCGGAACGTCCCGCCCGCCTTGCTGCATCCGCATCGGCAGCAGCGTCCCCGCCCCCTCCAGCACGTCTACCGGTATGTCCGATGCCCGGATCTCCGCCCCGGGCGCCAGCACCACCATCGACTCCACCAGGTTGCGCAGCTGGCGCACATTCCCCGGCCAGGGCGCATTCACCAACCGCTGCATCGCCTCAGGGGTGATCCCCCGGAACGGCCGCTCATGGGTCTTGGCGAACTCGCGGATGAAGCGGCGCAGCAGCAGGGGGATGTCGCCCCGACGCTCGCGCAGCGGCGGCAGATAGATGTTGAGGACGTTGAGACGGTAGTAGAGGTCGTCCCGGAACTCGCCCAGCGTCACCGCATCCCGGAGAGCCCGGTTGGTGGCGGCCACGACCCGGACATCCACCTTAATGGGCTGGGTTCCCCCCACCCGGAAAAAGGTCCGGCTCTCCAGCACCCGCAGCAGCTTCACCTGGGTGGACAGCGGGATCTCGCCGATCTCATCCAAAAAGATGGTACCGCCGTCGGCCAGCTCGAACCGGCCCAGCCGCCGCTCCGCCGCGCCGGTGAAGGCGCCCTTCTCGTGTCCGAACAGCTCCGACTCGAGCAGAGTGTCCGGCAGTGCCGCGCAGTTCACCGTGATGAAGGCTTCGTTCCGCCGAGGGGAGAGGTCGTGCAGCCCCTTGGCCACCAGCTCCTTGCCGCTGCCGCTCTCGCCCTGCACCAGCACGGTGCTGGAGACCGGCGCCATCTGCTCGATCTTGACCAGCACCTCCTGGATCGGCGCGCTCTCCCCCACGATGCCGGTGCGCTCCTGCAGATGCCGGCGATCGATCAGCCGGCGAGCGGTAGCCACGACGTCGTCCGGCGCCACCGGCTTGGTCATCACCTCGGTGGCGCGGAGGCGCTCCACCCGCTCGGCCCGCTCCGAATCGGTGGACTCCAGCAGGGCGAGGGTGGAGATCTCGGAGTCGTGCGCCAGGGCGGCGAGCTGCTGGACGTGCGGCTCGTGCACCGCGCCGGTGAGGACTACCAGCTCGGGGTTCTCCCGGCGCACGCTGCCACGGGCGTCGTCGAGGCTGGAGAACATCGCGGTGGAGAACTTGGCCGCCTCGAACGCCGCGTTGAGCCGGACGGCGGTCTCGAGGTCGTCCATGGCGATGAGGATCTGGGAGGACATGGGTGGAAGGTAATGCCAGAACGGCAGGGTTGAGTCAGGAGAAGGAGGGCTCGCACCGGCGTTGGGCGGACTCGCACGCGTGTCTGGCGCCCTCGCACAGACGTCAGGCGATCCCGATCAGCCGGGAGATCGGTTCGTTCGAACGCCGGGTGATTCGAATGCAGCTCCTGGCGGACTCGCACATAGCGTCGGGCGATCCCGATCGGGCGTAAGATCAGCTCGCACGAACGCCGGGTGATTCGAATGCGGCTCGTGGCGGACCCGATCGGGTGTCTGGTGCGCGCGCACAGACGTCAGGAGTTCCCGAGGCGGGAGATCGGTGCGCCCGAACGCCGGTCGGCGGGAGAGCGGCACGGGGAAAGCGGCGGAGCGGGCGCTAAACGCCTGGCCGTCTTACAGTCTCCGTCCATTTGATTCTGTTACGACATCGTTGCGTCTTCAGTCATCTGACAGGCCACTAGGCTGGGCTCTATGGGGCAGCAGCACGAGCCCCGGCACGACGACGGTGCAGGTTACCGGTGGTCATCAAGCAGGAGTCAAGTGAGGGTGGGAGACGGCGAGTTGGAGAGTATCACGACCTTCTAATGTCCCGTCTTCTCTCCCTTCAGCAGCTCGACCGCATGCTCCACCAGCTCGTTCAGAACGGTGAGACCGTCGCGCACGCCCCCGGGACTGCCGGGGAGATTCACGATCAACGTCTTGGCCCGGACGCCGGCGAGGCCGCGGGAGAGAGCGGCACGGGGAAAGCGGGGGTAGACGCTCATCCGGAGCGCCTCGGCGATACCGGGAGCCTCCTTCTCGAGGATGACGCGGGTGGCCTCGGGGGTGACGTCGCGGGCGGTGAGCCCGGTGCCGCCGGTGGTGAGGATGACATCCGCACGACCTCCATCGGCCCACTCGGCGAGAAGCTTGGCAATCCGGCCAGTTTCATCCGGCACCAGTGCCCGCTCGGCCACGATATAGCCGCGCTCCCTGGCCCACATCGCAATGTGATCACCCGATGCGTCGGCCCGCTCGCCGCGGCTGCCGGCGTCGGAAATGGTCAGGATTGCGAGGCGGAGGGGCATGCTTGAAGATACCTATCCCAACCACGGGTAGACCGGTGTGCTTGAATTCCCAGCCGTCCTCCAAAAAAGGGCCACGGTGCGCCTGATTTACTACACGGTTGATATCTGGCGGGTCGATGACCAGGGCATACCGCACCGGGTCATCAGCCATCGTTTCCTTCATCAGGTCGACTGAGCCGAGGTGGTTGTGTCCGCCACGGCGGGGACGATGTCCAGCACCAGCTTGATCACGGCCAGCATCTGCCGGCCATCGAACGGCTTAGTGAGCACCTGCACTATTCCTCGGCCATCGCTGACGGTCTCCAAGTCATCCAGGGCATGGGCAGACATGAGGACCACGCGCACGCTGGGATGTTCGGCTAACAGGCGCTTCGCGAGCTCGGTGCCGAGCATACCGGGCATTCGAATATCGCTGAGTACCAGGTGAATTCGGTCCGCGGTGCGGGCCACAGCGAGCGCCTCCATCCCATAGCCCGCCTCCAGGACGGTGTAGCCTTCGCTACGAAGTTGCCTGACGATCAGCTGACGTAGAGAGACCTCATCGTCCACCACAAGAATCGTGGCCTTGCTGAGGCGGGTAGGCATCGGGACTCCTTGTGGCCGCGGCCCCAAGCAAGGCCCGGCGCACGGGAGGTCGGAAATGATCTCATCAATATGGCGGTATACTCTGATCCTACGGACTGACAAAGCGGCTCGCAAGGCATGCAGCATGCTGCGGGGCGTCCAGCTATTCGACAACTCGTAAGTTGTTGATCAGCATGCGTATGGAAGCGCCCAAAGGAGGGACGCAAGAAATGCTGGTGGCGCAGGACAGCGGAACCTCTATAACCCGCGAGCGCATCAGCGCCGTGGAGCAGGTCATCCGGTCACATATCCGGCGTACGCCCGTGGTGGAGCTCGATGGCAGCGACTTGGGGCTCCGCGCCTTTTCACTCACGCTGAAGCTGGAGCTGCTACAGCATTCAGGGTCGTTCAAGGCCCGGGGCGCATTTGCGAACCTGCTGCTCCGACCGATTCCCCGGAGTGGAGTCGTGGCGGCCTCGGGCGGAAATCACGGGGCCGCGGTGGCCTTTGCGGCGATGAAGCTGGGCGTTCCGGCCCGGATCTTCGTCCCCTCTGTCGCCTCTCCTGCCAAAGTAGACCGGATTCGAAGTTACGGCGCCACGCTGGTGGTCACCGGTGAGCGGTATGCCGACGCCTTGGCCGCCAGCGAGAGCTGGGTCGTCGAGTCCGGAGCGATGCCGGTGCACGCCTTCGATCAGGCGGAAACCATACTGGGACAGGGAACCCTCGGTCTCGAGCTGGAGGCGCAGTCCCCGGACCTGGACACCATCATCACCGCAGTCGGCGGCGGCGGGCTGGTGAGCGGCCTCGCCGCCTGGTATGCCGGCCGCCGCAAGGTGGTCGGGGTCGAGCCGGAGCTGGCGCCGACACTGACGCAGGCACTTGCCGCCGGCCGGCCGGTCGATGCCGAGGCCGGCGGCATTGCCGCCGATTCGCTGGCTCCCCGCCGGGTGGGCGAGCAGGTCTTCCCCATCGCTCGGGCGCATGTCCGGGAGGTCGTGCTCGTGACCGACGGATCGATCCGGAATGCCCAGGAGGCCCTCTGGAGCACGGTTAGAGTCGTCGCGGAACCGGGCGGCGCGGCCGCGCTCGCCGCCGTCCTGTCGGGGCGCTACCGCCCGGAGCCGGCAGAACGGGTGGGCATCGTAATAAGCGGCGGCAATACCGTTGCCGTGGCCTTCGATCGATAGGAACGCTCGATCCTCTTGACGCGTTCTTTCCGATTCCTTAGCGTAGCCCAACCTGATGACCTTAATCCGCCGGGAGAGAGTACATGAAACTGACCGTCAATGGCGTCGAGCGCGAGGTGAACGCATCATCCGACATGCCCCTGCTGTGGGCCTTACGCGACCTGCTCGGCCTCACCGGCACCAAGTTCGGCTGCGGCATCGCTCAATGTGGTGCGTGCACCGTGCACCTGGACGGGACGCCCCGTCGCTCGTGCGTCACGCCGCTCTCTGCCGCCGCGGGCAAGAAGATCACCACGATCGAAGGACTCTCCGCCGACGGCAGTCACCCGGTGCAGCGCGCGTGGACCGAGCTGGACGTCGTGCAATGCGGGTATTGCCAGTCCGGACAGATCATGTCAGCCGCGGCGCTGCTGGAGGAGACATCCGATCCCACCGATGCCGATATCGACGCCGCGCTGAGCGGTAACATCTGCCGCTGCGGTACCTACCAGCGCATCCGGGCCGCCGTCCACCGTGCAGCCGAGCTGAGGGCCTCCGCATGAGTGACAAGTCAACGCCTTCTCGCCGCGAGTTCCTGAAGACCGGCGCGTTGGTCACGGGCGGCCTGGTCATCGCCTTCACGGTGCCGGGGGCCGGACGCTTCGCCCGGGCGGAGCGCGCGCCGGCCGGCCCCTTCGCGCCCAATGCCTTCCTGCGGGTAGGCACCGACGACAGCGTCACCGTGCTGCTGGCCCATTCGGAGATGGGTCAGGGCATCTGGACCGCCCTCCCCATGCTGATCGCCGAGGAGCTGGACGCCGATTGGTCCAGGATCCGGGTCGAGCATGCGCCGGCGGCGCCGGCATACGCCCACACCGCCTTCGGCATGCAGATGACCGGCGGCTCGTCCAGCACCTGGTCGGAGTTCGAGCGCTGCCGCCAGGCAGGTGCCACCGCGCGGGCGATGCTGGTGGCTGCGGCGGCCCAGCGCTTCAGCGTGGAGCCCTTGGCCTGCCGGACCGAGAACGGGGTGGTGATCAGCGGCAGCAAGCGTGCTCGCTACGGCGAGCTGGCGGAGGCCGCGTCGAAGCTGCCGGTACCCAAGACGGTGCCGCTCAAAGACCCCAAGGACTGGAAGCTCATCGGGAGGCCGACCAGGCGCCTGGACACCCCGGAAAAGATCACCGGCCGGGCCCAGTTTGGCATCGACGTGCAGTTCGAGGGCCTGCTCACCGCCGTAGTGGCTCGACCGCCGGTGTTCGGCGGGAAGGTGAAATCCCTGGACGACACTCAGGCCAAGGCGGTTCCCGGCGTGCGCTCGGTGGTGCGGGTTCCCACCGGCGTGGCGGTGGTGGCCGATCATTTCTGGGCCGCCAAGGTCGGCCGCGATGCGCTGAAGATCGAGTGGGACCTCGGTCCTGGCGCAACGCTGGAAAGCACCGCGCTGCGAGCGCAGTTCGGCAAACTTGCCGGGTTCAAGGGTGCGCCCGTCCCCAAGGGGGCGGAGGTCCGGCCGGCGCCCCCTGAGGTCCGTGAGCTCGCGCCAACTAAAGGCGCGGCGGCAGCGGAAGCCGGCAATGTCGCCGACGCCTTGGGCAAGGCCTCCAAAACGATCGAAGCCGAGTATTCCGTGCCGTATCTGGCGCACGCCCCGATGGAACCGCTCAACGCCACGGTGCGGATCGGCCGCGGCAAGTGCGAGATCTGGACCGGCACCCAGTTCCAGACCATGGACCAGCAGGTGGCCGCCCGGATCACTGGCCTCAAGCCGGAGCAGGTGGAGATTCACACCGTCTTCCTCGGCGGCGGCTTCGGCCGCCGCGCCACGCCGACGTCCGACTTCGTCAGCGAGGCGGTGCACGTGGCCAAGGCGGCTGGTGCTCCGGTCAAGACGGTTTGGACGCGGGAGGATGACCTACGGGGTGGCTACTATCGCCCGGCCTACGTCCACCGGGCGCGCATCGGAATCGGCAGTGACGGGATGCCGGCGGCCTGGCAGCACGTGATAGTCGGCCAGTCGATCATGGCCGGCAGTCCATTCGAGCCCATGATGGTGAAGAACGGCATCGACGCCACCTCGGTCGAGGGCGTCGCCGATTCGGCCTACCTCAAGTCAGTCCCCAACCATAGGGTGGACCTGCATTCACCCAGGACCGGAATCCCGGTGCTGTGGTGGCGCTCGGTGGGCCACAGCCACACCGGCTTCGTGATGGAGAGCCTGATAGACGAGCTCGCCCTGGCCGCGGGCAAGGATCCGGTCGAGTACCGCCGAGCGCTGCTGAAGGGACACCCGCGCCACCTGGGTGTGCTCAACCTGGCGGCTGAGAAGGCCGAGTGGGGTACACCGGTACCGAAGGGTCGTGCTCGGGGCATTGCGGTTCACGAGTCGTTCGGCAGCTACGTGGCCCAGGTGGCGGAAGTCTCGGTGGAGAAGAATGCCATTCGCGTGCACCGGGTCGTCTGCGGCATCGACTGCGGGGTGGCGGTGAACCCCGAGAGCGTACGGGCCCAGATGGAGTCCGGCATCTCCTTCGGCCTCGGTGCCGCTCTGTACAGCAGGCTGACCTTCAAGGATGGCCGGGTGCAGCAGTCCAATTTCCACGACTACCGGGTGCTGCGCCTGGACGAGATGCCGGTGGTCGAAGTGCACATCGTCCCCAGCACCGACAAGATGGGTGGAGTGGGAGAGCCTGGCGTGCCGCCGATCGCGCCGGCTGTCGCCAACGCCGTGGCGGCGCTGACCGGGCAGCGCCTGCGCGAGCTGCCGCTACGACTGACGACGGCCTGAGGAGGCGGCGTCATGCGCAAGATCGCATTTATGCAGTTCGCCTTCGTGCTGGCGCTCGCCGCCTGCGGCCCGAAGGTCACGCCGGAGCAGAAGGCCGAGGCCGTCACCGCCTTCGCCACCGTGCAGCAGGTGTTCCAGCACCCGCGCTGTCAGAACTGCCACATTCCGGGCGACGCGCCGCTGCAATACGACGCCGGTCTGACGCACACGATGGATGTGAAGCGCGGCTCGGAGGGTCACGGCGCGGCGGGGCTGCCGTGCTCGACCTGCCATGGAAACGCCAACTCGCCGGCCAGCTACGGCGCGAATGCCCCGCCGGGGGCGCCGCACTGGGGGCTGCCACCGCCGGAGCACAAGATGGCCTGGATCGGCCTCTCCCCCGCGGCGCTGTGCAAATCCGTCAAGAGCAAGAGTGAGAACGGCGGACGCAACTTCGAGGCGCTGATCAAGCACGTGAGCGAGGACAGCCTGGTCCTGTGGGGCTGGCATCCGGGGGGCACCCGAGCGCCGGTGCCGGTGCCGCACGGCGAGCTCGTCGTCAAGTTCAAGCAGTGGGCCGCGGCCGGCGGGCCCTGCCCGGGGTAAGGGCGGTAGGGCGGTAGGGCGGTACGATATTCTTGCTACTGCCCCGCCCCGCTGCCCGTCGGCCCTGCCTTCCTCGCGCTCCCCTTCTTCCAGAACGGACGGGCCACGACCTCCGCAGCCAGCCGCTCGCCCCGGCACTCCACCTCGAACTTCGTTCCCGCCTTTGCGGCCCCAGCGGGCAGGTAGGTCGTGCCGATGGGAAGGCCCAGCGACGGGCTCATCGTCCCGCTCCGTACCACATCGACCTCCCGCCCCTCGTAATGCACGGGATAGCCGTGCCGGGGAAACCCGCGCCCCTTGAGCTCGAATCCAACCAGCTTTCGGGTGACGCCCCGGAGCTTCTGCGCTTGGAGTGCATTGTCTCCGGTGAAGGGCGAGCCCTTGTCCAGCTTCACGATCCAGCCAAGCCCGGCCTCGAGCGGCGTGATGTTCGCGTCGATCTCGTTGCCGTAGAGCGCGTAGCCCATCTCGGTCCGGAGCGAATCGCGGGCGCCGAGACCGATCGGCTTGGCGCCGCCGCCGATGAGCGCCTCCCAGACCTTCACCGTGTCCCGCTCCCGGCAGTAGAGCTCGAAGCCGTCCTCACCGGTGTACCCGGTGCGCGAGATGAAGCACTCGGCGCCGGCCACCTTGCCGCTCACGAAATGGTAGTAGGCGATGTCAGGGAGACGGGTGCCGGTGAGCGGTTGGAGCAACCCTTCTGCGTGGGGGCCCTGGACCGACAGCAGCCCCACGTCGTTGGAGATGTCCTTGAGCCGGGCGTTGATGCCGGCCTTCTGCTCCACGATGTGCTCCCAGGCGCTGGCCGTGTTCGAGGCGTTGACCACGATCATGAGCTTGTCCTCGAACCGGTACACCGTGCAGTCGTCGACGAAGGTGCCTTCGGGCGTCAGGATGGCCGAGTATTGCACCCCACCCGGCTCGAGCGCGCTGACATCGTTACAAGTGACCCGGTTCACGAAGGCGTTCCGGTCGGGCCCGGTGATCTCGAACTCACCCATGTGCGACACGTCGAACACCCCGGCGCCGGTCCGCACCGCATGGTGCTCAGCCAGTATGCCGCTGGGGTATTGCACCGGCATCTCCCAGCCGGCGAATGGGACCATCTTGGCGCCCAGACTTCGGTGGGAATCGAACAAGGCGGTGCGCCTGAGCGTCGGGGTAGCGGTCATCGTGTCACCTCAGAAACGCTGTTTCCCATCAAAGTCGCCATGATGGCCTTCTGCACGTGGAGCCGGTTCTCCGCCTCGTCCCACACCCGCGATTGGGGGCCCTCGATCACCTCCTGAGCCACCTCTTCCCCCCGATGGGCCGGGAGGCAGTGGAGGAAGATGGCGCCCGGATCGGCTCGCTTCATCAGCGCGGAGTCCACGATATAGCCCTTGAATGCGCGGGCCCGCTTCTCCTGCTCCTCCTCCTGACCCATCGAAGCCCATACATCGGTATTGACCACGTGAGCGCCGCGCACCGCCTCCTTTGGATCGGTGGTGACGGTGATCGTGGCTTTCTTCTGATTACGCTGCAGAATGTCGGCGTCGGGCTCATATCCGGTGGGGCAGGCGAGCCGGAGCTCGAAGCCGAGACTCCCCGCCGCGTTGATCCAGCTGTTGGCCATGTTGTTGCCGTCCCCCACCCAGGCGATGACCTTGCCGTCCCAGCCGCCGAGCGCCTCCCGAACGGTGAGCAGGTCGGCCATGACCTGGCAGGGATGGAGCAGGTCGGTGAGCCCGTTGATCACCGGGATGGAGCCGAAGCCCGCCAGCTCCTCCACATCGGCGTGAGCGTAGGTTCGGATCATGATCCCGTCGAGGTAGCGGGAGAGGACCCGCGCGGTATCGCGAATCGGCTCGCCGCGGCCGAGCTGGATGTCGCGGGACGAGAGAAAGAGCGCATGCCCGCCCAGCTGGTAGGCGCCCACCTCGAACGACACCCGGGTACGGGTCGAGCTCTTGGCGAAGATCATCCCCAGCGTCTTGCCCAGCAGCGGCTTCTCGCGATAATCCCCCGCCTTCATCCGGCCCGCCAGATCGAAGGTGGCGAACAGCTCGGCTTTGCTGAAATCAGGGATGGCGAGGAAGTGGCGGGCAGGACTCATGAGGCGGTCGAGGGTCGAGGGTCGAGGGTCTAGGGTCTAGGGTCTGGGGTTTGACTCTAGACTCTAGACTCTCGACTCTAGACCTCTAGACTCTAACCGGCTGGGATTGTAGCGAGCCAATAGCCAATAGCCAATAGCCAGTCCTGGGTAGTGAAGGGTGGCGAGGTGTGAAGGGCCCTGAGCAGAACTAGAGGATATACCGCCTGAGGTCGTCGTCGCTGATGATCTTGACCAGCCGCTCCCGCACGTTCTCGGCATCGAACACGATCCGCTTCTCCGGATAGTCGGGAAGCTCGAACAGCACATCCTCCATCAGCGCCGCCATCACCGTGTGCAGCCGCCGGGCACCGATGTTCTCCATCCGGTCGTTGGCCATGAAGGCCACCCGCGCCACCTCGGCGATGCCCGCGGCGGTGAACTCGAGCTCGGCACCCTCCGCTGCCACCAGCGCCTGGTACTGCTTGGTCAGGGCATTCTCCGGCTCGGTCATGATCCGCACGAAGTCCTGCTCGGTCAGCGGCTGAAGCTCGACCCGGATGGGAAAGCGGCCCTGCAGCTCGGGGATGAGATCCGAGGGCTTGGAGACGTGAAAGGCACCCGCGGCGATGAAGAGAATATGGTCGCTTCGGACGTAGCCATAGCGAGTCTGCACGGTTGAGCCCTCGACGATGGGCAGAAGGTCGCGCTGGACGCCTTCGCGGGAAACATCGGGGCCGCCCGCCTGCCCTCGCTCGCCCGCGATCTTGTCGATCTCGTCAATAAAGATGATGCCGTGGTTCTCTACCCGGTCGAGCGACTCGTTCACGACGTCGTCCATGTCCACCAGCTTCTTGAGCTCCTCGTCCACCAGCACCCGCCGCGCCTCTGGCACCTTGACGGTGCGGCGCTTCTTCCGCTTGGGCAGCATTTCCTGGAGCATCTCGGTGAAGTTGATGTCCGGTCCCTCGATGCCCTGAGGCGGCTGAATCAGCTCCATCATCGGGTAGCCCTGCTGCGCGACCTCGACCTCGACCTCCCGGTCGTCGAGCCGGCCATCGGCGAGCATCTCGCGCAGCTTCTCGCGGGCGCGTTGCCGCCGCTCCTCCTCGGCGCTTGGCGGGCGCTCAGGCTTGGCCTGGCCGCTCGACGATACCACGAAGACGGAGGCGCCTTCCGCCCTGTCCGCCGCTTCCGCCTTGTCCCCTTTGTCCGCCCTCTCCATCGGCTGCGGCCCGGCCGGAAGCAGCAGATCCAGCAGCCGCTCGTCGGCCCGCTGTTCCGCCTGGGGATAGACCTCGTCCTCCCGTTCCGTGCGCACGAGATTGATCGCCGAATCCACCAGGTCCCGCACCATGGACTCGGCGTCACGGCCGACGTAGCCCACCTCGGTAAACTTGGAGGCCTCGACCTTGATGAACGGGGCGCCCGAGAGCCGGGCAAGCCGGCGGGCAACCTCCGTCTTCCCCACCCCGGTGGGGCCGATCATGATGATGTTGTAGGGGGTGATCTCGTCCCGGATGTCGTCCGGCGCCTGCGCCCGCCGCCACCGGTTCCGCACCGCTATGGCAACCGCCTTCTTGGCGGCCTCCTGGCCCACGATGTAGCGGTCGAGCTCGGCCACGATCAGCCGGGGCGGCATCTCTTCCAGCCACGGCATCGGCGCCACCGGCTCAGGGCCGGGAGGAGCTTCGACGGGAAGTTTGGGGGCGGCGTCGGTCATTCAGGGAAGGTAAGAGGTGAGAAGTGAGAAGTAAGAGGGGCGAGACAATCAGGTCTTTCCGCCCTTCTCACCTCTCACTTCTGACTTCTCACCTGGCAGTTCGAGAATCGTGACATTGCGATTGGTAAAGACGCAGATGTCGGCGGCGATCTCCAGCGACCGCTGGGTGATCTCGCGGGCGGAGCGGTCCGGCTCGGGAAGCAGCGCGCGGGCGGCGGCCAGGGCGAAGTTGCCCCCGGACCCGATGGCGATGATGCCGTCGTCGGGCTCGATCAGCTCGCCCGACCCGCTCAAGAGGAAGCTGTGTTCGAGATCGGCCACGACGAGCAGCGCCTCCAGCCGGCGGAGGATCCGGTCGCTACGCCAGTCCTTGGCCAGCTCGACCGCGGCCCGAGGAAGGTTGCCCGGGTAGCGATCCAGCTTCTCCTCGAACTTCTCGTACAGGGTGAGCGCATCGGCCACCGAGCCGGCAAAGCCGGCAAGCACCTTTCCGCCCTTCATGGTGCGCACCTTGTTGGAGTGCGCCTTGACGACGGTGTCGCCGATGCTGACCTGCCCGTCGCCGCCGAGCGCAACCCGGCCGCCTTTGCGGACGCCGAGGATCGTCGTTCCATGGAATGAGGTCATAGTCCTCGAAAAGCGTGAACGGTAAACGGTGAACAGGGGGTGTGTGGTAGGGTGGCCCGTTCACTGTTCACTGTTCACTGTTCATGTTTTACCCTTTCTCACGCCCTGGGATGCGCTTGGTTGTACACCTTCTTGAGCCGCTCGACGCTGGTGTGGGTGTAGATCTGGGTGGTGCTGAGCGACGCGTGCCCCAGCAGCTCCTGCATGGCACGCAGGTCGGCACCGGCATCCAGCATGTGGGTGGCAAAGGTGTGCCGCAGCGAATGCACCCGGAGTCCATCCCCGCCGATGCCTGCCAGCAATCCGTGCACGATTCGCTGAACCCCCCGGGGGGCGAGCCGCCTTCCCATCCGGCTCACGAACACTGCCCGGCGGTCAGTGCGCGGCCGGCCCACTACGGGCTCCCGGGTGTTAAGATAGCGACGCAACGCGAGCACCGCCCGCGAGCCCACCGGCACGATGCGCTCCTTACGGCCCTTCCCGCGCACCTTCACCTGATCCGAGAGCAGGTCGAGGTCCTCGAGGTTGACCCCGCAGAGCTCCGACAGCCGGATTCCGGTCGAGTAGAAGAGCTCCAGAATCGCCAGGTCACGCGTCGGCCCGAATTCGTCACCTCCCGCGCGCGACTCGGCCCACTCGAACAGGCGCCCGGTCTGGGCCCGATCCAGATAGGTCGGCAGCCGCTTCTCCAGTTTCGGTACCTTTGCCGCCCGCGCTACATTGTTCGCCAGTCCGTGATGCTCCTGGAGGTAGCGATAGAAGCTCCGCACCGCGGATAACGCGCGGGCGGCGCTCCTCGTGGCCAGGCCCCGCCGGTTCAGCTCTCCCAGGAACCCCCGAATGCCGAGGCGGTCCACGGTGGTCCAGGTCCACTCTCCATAGTGGCGGTCGCAGAACTCGGTGAACTCGGCGAGGTCCCGGGAATAGGCCTTCACCGTGTGAGGGGAGACGTCGCGCTCCTTCTCCAGGTGCGTCAGGTACTCGGTTACTTCAACGCGGGCCGTCATCGGCTCCGCTGTGCCTCAGCCGCGATCCCAACGTCATCCATCCAGGCCGCGAAATCCGCCTGCGCTCGCTCGACCAGCAGCTCCTTTTTGCGATCCTTCTTGACCTTCCCCGGCAGCGGATCCACCAGGCCAAAGTTCGCGTTCATCGGCTGGAAGTGCCTCGGGTCGGCCTCGCGCAGGTAGCGGTAAAGCCCGCCGAGCATGGTGGTTGCCGGTGGCACGGCGGGGGGCTGTCCCTGGAGCTGGCGTGCCAGGTTGATGCCCGCCATGAGCCCTGTCCCCAGCGACTCGGTGTAGCCCTCCACCCCGGTGAGCTGGCCGGCGAAATACAGCGCAGGGTCATCCCGTGCCGTCAGAGCCGGCCCCAGGCTCGCCGGACTATTGAGGTAGGAGTTCCGGTGGATGCTCCCGAAGCGGAGGTATTCGGCGGACTCCAGCCCGGGAATCATGCGGAACACCCGCTGCTGCTCCGGGACTCGAAGCCGAGTCTGAAAGCCGACCAGATTCCACATCTGACCTGCGCGGTCCTCCCGGCGAAGCTGTACCACGGCGTGTGGCTCCCGGCCGGTCCGCGGGTCGGGCAACCCGACCGGTTTCATGGGACCAAACCGGAGTGTCTCCCGCCCGCGCCGCGCCATCTCCTCCACCGGCAGGCATCCCTCGAAGTAGGGAACCTGGTCGAACTCATGCCCATGGAATTGGTCGGCCTCGATCAATGCGTCGATGAAACGGCGATACGCCTCGGCGTCCATCGGCGCGTTGAGGTAATCATCGCCCTCGCCCTTTCCATACCGCGACAGGGCGTAGAGCCGGGTGTGGTCGAGTGAGTCGGACGATACCACCGGCGCGATGGCGTCGTAGAAGGCGAGAGCCGACGAGCCAAGCCGGGAAACAATCGCCGCCGTGAATCGCTCCGAGCTCAGCGGCCCGGTTGCAACCACGCCTGGAGAAGGGAGCTCGGCTACTTCCTCCCGGATGACGGTGATGTTGGGATGTGAGGTGACCTTGACCTGAACCGCCCGGGAGAAGACCTCGCGGTCGACTGCCAGTGCCGTGCCGCCGGGCACCCGGGCCGCATCGGCGCACGGCAGCAGGATGCTTCCCAGCGCGCGCAGCTCGGCCTTGAGCAGGCCATGAGCGTTGGTGAGATCCACCGATTTGAAGGAGTTGCTGCAGACCAGCTCGGCCAGGCGATCGGTCTGATGCGCTGCCGTGCGAACCTGGGGACGCATCTCGTAGAGGGTTACCCGCACGCCCCGCTCCGCGAGTGCCCACGCCGCCTCCGAGCCGGCAAGCCCTCCGCCGACAACGGTGGCCTTCACGCCAGAGCAACCTCCTCCGGCTCGGCGACCACGATCCGGTGGCTACACTTGAGGCAGGTCCGGCTTTCGCCTTCGGCCTTGCTGATTTTCTTCTCCATGCCGAGGTACCCGCACGCCGGGCAGATTTCGGGCACCGGACGGTTCCAGGTGGAGAAGTCACACGCCGGATAGCGCAGACATCCCCAGAACGACTTCCCGCGCTTGGTGCGCCGCTCGGTTAGATCTCCTTCGACACACTTGGGGCACTTGATGCCCATGGGGATGGAGCGGGTGCCCTTGCAGTTCGGGTAGGTCGTGCACGCCAGGAACTCGCCGAACCGGCCGGTCTTGATGACCATGGCCGAGCCGCAGAGATGGCACTTCTCGTCGCTGGGTCGGTCGGGGACTTTGTCCTTCTTGAGCGACTTCACGTAGTCGCACGTGTCCTTGTACTTCAGGCAGGCCAGGTAAGGGCCGAAGCGCCCGGTCCTGAGCTCGATGGGAGAGCCGCACTTGGGGCAACGCTCCTTGGCCAGCTCCTCGGGCTTCAGCCCGTGCGCGTCGGCCACCAGCGCCTTCATGTCGACCGCCTCGAGTGCCCTGCTGAAGGGGCCGTAGAAATCCTGGAGCACCCGTTGCCACGCCAGCTCGCCGTCCTCGATGCGGTCGAGCTCGGTCTCCATGCCGGAGGTGAACTCGACGTTGAAGATCTCGGGGAACTTGCCCACCATGATCTTCTCGACCGTCTCGCCCAGACTGGTGGGGAAGAAGCGCCGCTGGTCCACCCGAACGTACTCGCGGGCCGAGAGGGTCGAGATGATGGCGCTGTAGGTGGAGGGGCGACCGATCCCCAGGCGTTCCAGCTCCTTGACCAGGCTGGCCTCGGAGAAGCGGGGCGGCGGCTCGGTGAAGTGCTGCGAGGGAGTGATTTCCCGCACCTCCACTCGATCGCCTACGGCGAGCGGTGGAATGGGGGGTAGATCGTCCATGGTCTTGCCCTCTTCCTTCTCCCGCCCCTCGGTGTAGAGCACGTGGTAGCCGTCGAACACCAGGACCGAGCCCGTGGCGCGGAAGAGGTACTGGCCGAGATCGAAGTCCACGATGGTCATGTCGTAGACGGCCGGCGTCATCTGGGAGGCAACGAACCGCTGCCAGATCAGCTGGTAAAGGCGGTACTGGTCGGGCTCGAGGAAGGATTGCAGCTGCTCCGGGCGGCGCGCCACGTCGGTGGGCCGGACAGCCTCGTGTGCACCCTGGACTCGGGCGGCTTTCTTCGGCTTGTAGACGTTGGGCGACGCCGGCAGATACGGCTTGGCGTAACTCTTCCGGATGAAGTCCCGGACCGATGCCACTGCGGTATCCGAGACCTCGGGTGAATCGGTCCGCATGTAGGTGATCAGACCGACAGCCCCATCTTCACCAACGTCCTTGCCTTCGTACAGGTCCTGCGCCGCGCGCATGGTGCGGCGGGAGGAGAAGCCGAGCTTCTTGGCTGCCTCCTGCTGCAGCGTACTGGTGGTAAAGGGCGCGGCCGGATTCTTCTTCCGGTTGCGCTTCTCCACCTTGGAGACGACGAACGGCAGCGGCCGCACTGCCTCGACCACCGCCCGGGCATCAGCCTCGTTCTCCAGCTGGGGCTTGTGTCCGGCCACCTTGTGGAGCGCGGCCTCGAAGGTCTGGCCGTTCTTGGCGCAGAGGGCCTCGATGGTCCAGTACTCCTGCGCGGTGAACGCGCGAATGTCGCGTTCCCGCTCGACGATCAGCCTGAGCGCCACGGTCTGGACCCGGCCGGCGGACAGACCGGTCTTGATGGTGTGCCACAGAATCGGGCTGGCCTTGTAGCCCACCAGCCGGTCGAGGATTCGCCGGGCCTGCTGGGCATCGACCTTTCGATCGTCAATTTTGCCCGGCTGGCGCAGCGCTTCCTGGATGGCGTCCTTGGTGATCTCGTAGAACAGAATGCGGTGAGTGGGAGCCGCCGTGGTGAGCTGGCCGGCGACGTGCCAGGCGATCGCTTCCCCTTCGCGGTCCGGGTCGGTGGCCAGGTAGATGGCGGAGGCATCCTTGGCGGCCTTCTTCAGATCGGCCAGGGTCTTTGTCTTGCCTTTGATGGTCACGTACTTGGGCTCGAACCCGCGCTCTACATCCACCCCCAGCTCGCGGGTAGGCAGATCGCGTACGTGGCCGATCGTGGCCCGCACGTCGAACCCGGCCCCCAGGTATTTCCCGATGGTCCTGGCCTTGGTGGGTGACTCGACGATGACCAGCGCCGTCCCGCCCGAACGGCTCCGGGCACCGTTGCCGGCAGCCTTGGCCCGGCTGGTCTTCCGGGCAAGCGCCTTGGCGGGGGGCTCGGCGGCCTCGGCGGCCTTGCCTCCCGCCTTGACCGCCTTTCCCGTCTTTCCCGTCTTTCCCGTCCCCTCGCGCTTGCTCGGGGCATGCTTTACAGGACGTTTGGTTCTTGTTGCCATAGCCTCAGTGTAACCGCTTGAGTCACCCGATGGTCAAAATCGCGAGGTAGCAAGAAATCCGCATCCCGTGCTCGGAGGCAAGCGGACTCCTATTACCATCCTCCATGGTGCCGGGCCAGGCCCACGATCTCGGCGGCCACGGCCTCAGCCGCGCTGTGCTCCGCCTGCACCGTGTGGTGGGCCAGGAGGTAAAACGGCTCCCGCTCCTCGAGCAGCGTGCGCATCCTATGCGCTGGGTCGCCCGCCAGGACCGGTCGAACCTCTCCCTGCTGGCTACGCTTCGCGGCCGTGCCGGGCAGGCATCTCAGATAGACCACCATGCTCTGGGACCTGGCCGCGTCCAGTTGTCCCGGCTGAGCAGCCCACCCGCCCCCCGGCACGATCACGCCTGGGTTCCCGCCCTGCGCCGCATTCACCGCGTCACGCTCCATCTCTCGGAACCGGGCTTCACCCAACATGCCGAAGATCTGGCTCACCGGCATGCCCATCTCGCGCACCAGCAGGCCGTCGATGTCGATGAGAGGGGCGGTTAGTTGGTCGGCCACCAGACGCCCCACCGTAGTCTTGCCTGATCCGGGAAGTCCCACCAGCACCAGGTGGCGCGGCATCAACTCTCCGCGGAGTCGGCCAGCGAAGCCCAGCGGGAGCCCAGCGCCGCCACGTACCCGGCGTAGTTGCGCCGCATCTCGGAGAGGGAATCCCCGCCGAACTTTTCCAGCATGGCGTCGGCCAGCACCAGCCCCACGAGCGCTTCGGCGATCACACCCATCGCCGGGACCGCGGTGACGTCGGAGCGTTCGCTGACCGCCTTGGCCGGCTGGCCGGACGCCAGGTCCACGGTAGGCAGAGGCGACATCAGAGTCGCGATGGGCTTCATTGCTACCTTAACAACCACCGGTTCCCCGGTGGTGATTCCGCCCTCGAGACCACCGGCATTATTCGTTGGCCGCCGGAATCCGCCGCGTGTGTCTACTGCCCCGCCGCCCCGCTGTCCCGCGGCCCCGCCTTCTATCGGATCATGCACCTCCGACCCGGGCCGCCGGGCGGCCTCGAACCCCATCCCGATCTCGACGCCCTTGACCGCCGGGATCGACATCAGCATCCCGGCCAGCCGGCCATCGAGCTTGCGGTCCCAGCTGACGTGGCTGCCCAACCCCACCACCACGCCCCGAGCCACCACCTCCACCTCTCCCCCCAGCGTATCGCCGGCCTTCTTGGCCGCATCGATCCGCCGGATGATCTCCACCTCCGCGGCGGAGTCGAGCACCCTTACCTCGGAACGATCGGAGACCTCGTTGAGCGGCCAGGGCAAGGGCGCGCTGCGCGGGCTCTTCGCCCATTCCGTTGTAATACCTCCAAGCGATACCACGTGGCTGCCGATCTCCACGCCGAACTCATGGAGAAGACGCTTGGCCAGCGCGCCCGCCGCAACCCGGGCGGTGGTCTCCCGGGCGCTGGCCCGCTCCAGAATGTCCCGCCCGTCCAGCCGGTCGTACTTCAGCAGGCCCGCCAGATCGGCGTGGCCGGGGCGGGGCCGGGTGACGCGACGGCGGCGGAGCTCCCCCGGGGGGTCCGAGCTCTCGTACGCCATGACGTCCTCCCAATTGGCCCAGTCCCGGTTGGGAATCAGCATGGCCACCGGCGAGCCCAGCGTCTCACCGGCACGCACGCCAGAGAGCCACTCGATGTGGTCACGCTCGATTTTCATGCGCGCCCCACGGCCATAGCCCTGCATCCGTCGGGCGAGCTCGCGGTCCACCCACTCCGCCGAGACCGGGAGGCCAGCCGGCAGCCCCTCGACGATGGTGACGAGGGCCTTGCCATGGGATTCGCCCGCGGTGGTGAATCGGAGCATCACGACAGGGTCCTTGGAAGGAGGTCCGCCCGTGCCGGATACTAATGAACGAGCCCGGCTCGCGCCGGGCTCGTTCTACCTCAGAAAACGTCCGCCGGTTCACTGCGGCGAGGCGCCGTCGTCGATGATCCGGGGCGTGACCAAGATAATCAGGTCGCGCCGGTTTTCCTCGCTCTTGCTGAAGCTGAACAGCTTGCCGATGATCGGGAGCCCGGAGAGCAGCGGAATGCCCGACCGGCTGTTGGTCACCTCGGTGACCGTCAGGCCGCCGATGACCGCGGTCTCGCCGTCGTTCACCAGGAGCTGGTTGTCGGCCCGCTGGGTCTGGAAGACGAACCCGAGGTCGGTGGCCGTGACTTCCTGAATGGCCGACCGTTCGGTGTGCAGCTCCATGGAGATCTGGCGGTTGCTGGTGACGTGCGGCGTCACGGTGAGCCGGATACCGGTTTCCTTGAACTGCACGGTAGCGGTTGCGGTGGCGCCCGCGCCGCCGGCATCGACCACGCGGACCGGAGTCTCCTCACCCACAAGGATATCGGCCTTGCGATTGTCGAGGGTCGTGATGACCGGCTCCGCCTGGATGTCGGAGAGGTCCTGCCGCTCCAATGCGCTCAGGAACGAGGTGAGCGTGAAGCCGCCGAACGCGGTGGAGAAGACCAGGTCGAGCGCGGAACCGACGATCGTGCCGCTGGCGTTCCCGATGGCCGACACCGAGTTGCCGCCCACGTCCACGATGTTCACGTCGGGTAAGTATGGTCCACCGGTACCGTTCGGGTCAGGACGCTGGACCAGTCTGTTGAAGAACTGGTTGCTGCTGCCCAGGTCGTACTTGATGCCAAGCTCCTCGATGTCGGTCCGGTCCACGAACACGATCTTGGCCTTGATCGACACCTGGGGGGTACGAATATCCAGACCGCGCACGAATTCGGCGACGTTCGCCACCTTGCTGCGCGTATCAGTGATGATGAGCGAGTTGGAGCCCACGTCGGCAATGACTTTGCCGCGGCCCTTGGTCAGGGTGCCTTCGACGCTCTTGACGAGGTCGTTTGCCTTGCTGTAGTTGATCCGGACCACACTGGTCTCCAGCGGCTCGAGCGAGTCGAGCGCCGCCAGCACCGAAGGCGCGTCCACCCGGATGATGCCACCCGGCATCTCCTGAGCGGAAAGGCCCTGCGAGGCCAGGATGGCCTGGAACGCCTGCGGCCAGGGCTGATTCTTGATCTCGGCCGTGACTTCACCCTTGATGTCCTTGCCCAGGATGACGGTCCGACCGCTGAAGGCCGCGAAACCGGCGACCACATCGGCGATATTGGCTCGGTCCCACACTACCGTGATCCGGGGCTCCTCGGAGCTGGCGCGGGTCAGCCGGTTGGCGGGCAACTGGACCTCGGGCTGGCGACCCTCTGCCTTCGACCGGACCGCAGCCTGACCGTTCGAGGACCAGGTCAGGAAGGACTGATCGGTACCGAACGATACCCGGATGGCGTCGGCTCCCCGCTCGACATGATAGTCCTTGGCGTGGTCTAGCTCGAGAACGATCCGTACCACGTCGCGGTCGAACTGGGAGTAGCGGAGGTTGAGTACCCCACCGCGCTTGACCCCGTCGTAGAGGCTCGAGGTATTGCCCTTCAACCGGGCACCCATGACGTCGAGCACCAGGCGGTTAGGGCCTTCCAGCATGAAGTCGCGGACCTCGACCGCGCCGCGCACGTTGATCACGATGTCAGCGCGTCCCGGTGAAGCCTGGACGCTGACGCCCGTGACCTCTCCGCTCGCGGGGCCGTCGGCGAGC
>JBKJZM010000136.1:0-8249 GCA_046715295.1 Gemmatimonadales bacterium
ATGCGGGTCCGTTACGTTCTGCTTGTCTTTGCCATCGCGTTCGCGCTCGGCCTCGCGGCCACCGCCGCGCTGGTGGGCTCGGCACTGATTATTGGCGCGTTCGCCGCCGGCGTCATTCTGTCAGGTACCAACCAGTTCGACACCATCGCACGCGAGGTTCGTCCCGTGGCGTCGATATTCACACCCATCTTTTTCGTCAGCGTGGGCGCATCGGTCAACCTCGGTTTGCTGAACCCCGCCCGCGACGGCGCCGCGGGCGTGATCGGCGTGGCTGCCTCGCTTACCGCATTGGCCATCCTGGGGAAAGTGGCAGCCGGCTGGGCCGCGCCCTGGGTCAAGGTCCGCCGGCTGGTGGTCGGCGTGGGTATGGTGCCACGGGGCGAGGTAGGCCTGATCTTCGCCGATATCGGGAGGCGGGCGGGGGTGCTCAACGAAGCGGTTTTCGGGGCTGTCCTGCTGACGGTCATGGCAACGACCTTTGTCGCTCCCCCCACTTTAAAGGCCCTCTTCGGACCGTCATCATTGCGAGACGGCAAGCCATGATCGAGACCGGGGAGAAGGTGCGTTGGATTACGGAAGCAGCCGCGTGGCGGGCTCGCCAGGCTGGCCCCGTCGTATTTACCAATGGTGTGTTCGATCTGCTCCACCCGGGCCATGTGCAGCTACTTGAGGCGGCCCGGAAGGAGGGCAGTGCGCTGATCGTCGGCATCAACAGCGACGCATCGGTTCGCCGGCTGGGGAAGGGCACCGAACGTCCGGTGATGCCGGAAGCCGGTCGGGCGCGGGTGGTGGCGGGCCTTGCTGCGGTTGACTGCGTGGTCCTGTTCGAGGGCGACACTCCACTCGAGCTGATCCAGTCGCTCGCCCCCGACGTACTCGTCAAAGGCGCCGATTACCCCCGCGCCAGCATCGTCGGCGGTGACTGGGTCGAGGCCCGGGGCGGCCGGGTCGTGCGGGTGCCGCTGGTCAGTGGATTTTCGACTTCTTCTCTCGTGGAGCGTCTACGTGCCCCGTCCTGATGGCCGCGCAATCGACCAGCTCCGGCCCGTGGTGCTCGAGCGGCGTGCCAATCCGTACGCCGAAGGGTCCTGTCTCATTCGCATGGGCGGAACCCTGGTACACTGCACGGCAAGCGTCGAGCCCGGGGTCCCGGGCTTCAAGAAGGGATCCGGCGAAGGATGGGTCACCGCTGAATATGCCATGCTCCCGCGCGCGACACTGGAGCGGACTTCCCGCGAGCGAAATGGCCCGGGGGGCCGAACCCAGGAGATTCAACGGCTGATCGGCCGCTCGCTGCGAGCGGCGATGGGCACGATGGCCTTCGGAGAGTTCACCATCCGGATCGACTGCGATGTGCTTCAGGCCGATGGCGGCACCCGAACGGCCGGCATCACCGGAGGCTGCGTGGCTCTGGCCGACGCCTGTACCTGGCTAGCTCAGCGGACCGGCCAGCCGTCGCCCTTCGGGCGGCTGGTGGCGGCAGTGTCGGTGGGGATGATCGAAGACGAGGTTCGGCTCGATCTTTCCTACGCGGAGGACAAGGATGCCGCCGTGGACTCCAACATCGTGATGCTCGAGCCGGACCAGTTCGTGGAAGTGCAAGGAACCGGGGAGCACGGATCTTTCTCCCGGGCGCAGCTCGAGACCATTCTCGACCTGGCGGAGCGTGGTATTGCCCAGCTCTTCCAGGCCCAGCGGAAGGCGCTCGGCTCGTGAAGCTTCTGGCGGCCACCCGGAGCGCCGGCAAGCAGCGCGAGATCCGCCGCGTGCTTGTCTCCGCGGGGGTCGAGGTCGTGTTTCCCGACGACATCTGGCTTCGGGAATCATCCGCGGGAGATCCGCTCGAGCAGGGCGATAGCTTTGAGGCCAATGCCCGTCACAAAGCCGAGTACTTTGCCCGGCTCAGCTCCATGCCCACCTTTGCGGACGATTCGGGTCTCGAGGTCTTCTCCCTGGGCGGCGCCCCAGGAGTGCATTCAAAACGGTGGGCCGCGGCCTCAGGCAGCGATGCCGAGATCGATGCGGCCAACAACGCCGAGTTATTGCGGCGCCTGACCGGGGCGCCGGAATCGAAGCGGCTGGCGCGCTATCGCTGCGTCTTGTTCTACCTGCCAGCGTACGGCGCGGTTCCGACCATCTGTCAGGGCGATTGTACCGGGCGCGTACTCGACGCACCGCGGGGCCCCAATGGCTTTGGCTACGACCCCTACTTTTTCAGCGACGAGCTGGGAAAGACGTTCGGGGAGGCCACCGATGAGGAGAAGGACGCTGTGAGCCATCGAGGCCGGGCGCTGAGAGCGCTGGGGCAGACGCTCAGAACTGAGAAGTAGGAGGTGTTTGTCGTTCGCTCCCGCTGGTTACCTCTCACTTCTCACTTCTCACCGTTAACTTGCACGGGCCACGGGGCGTGGCGCAGTCCGGTAGCGCGCCTGCTTTGGGAGCAGGAGGTCCCGGGTTCGAATCCCGGCGCCCCGATTGGGCAACCGAACCCGCACAGGAACCCCGGTTTCTACGAGAATACCTCATGACCTACGACCCCCCTACGCCGTGGTCGCCGTCCGGGCCGGACGAGCAGCCCTCGACGCTACCAAAAGATTCCAGCGGGCAGGCTATCAACGAGGATCGGCGGAAGCGGAAAGCAGTGGAGGCGGACTTCGAGGCCAGGCATGGGCGGAAGATGAGCAAGAAGGACCGGAAGCGTCGGAAGAATCAGTAGTCGGCTGTAGCTGGTTTCAGGAAGGCGACCAGATCAGGTACGCTCGAACCTGTGGAATCCGCTTGGTCACCGTGGGCATGTCCCGATAGGAACTTCGCCGCACCGTCAGGCCTACATCCCCACCAACACTCAGCATTCTCATCACCGGCACCGCCGCACTGAGTCGAGCCGTGGTCGCCAAGTGGTCCGCGTCGGCACCGTACACGCTGTGAATCAGGACGGTCCTCGCGTCCAGCCGGAGCACGTCCCGCCCGTCCCGCCGCAACGAACCCATGAATCGGCCGCCCACGCCTGGTCCGTAGTCGTAGTCCCGGCGGCGAATGCTTCGTTCGGACGAGATGGCCCCCAGCGGTACGGCTTCCAGGTGAAGTCCCAGATCGATCTGTGTTCGCGTCCCGGCGGTGCGGCGGTACAGCAGGGCACCGCTCAAGCTCTGGCTGCTGGCCTTGAAGACCGGGAGATCGTCGTAGTCGTAGTGTTGGAACAAAGCCAGGTAGAGGTGGCTTGTAGGTGAGCGTACCAGGTTCCGACGGGAGAGGACGCCGGATAGCCCGATGTGGGTAAGGACGACATGCTCCTCGGGACTGAGCTGCAGACTGAAGTCAAACGCATCGTATGGCCGGGGGAGCTGGTCACCGAAGGCACTGCCATATTGGACCGTAAGTCCAACGAAGGTTCTGCTCCCCGCAATGCCGCCCGGCGAAGCCCCTGTGCCTCTCCGCTGCCCCACCGCCACCAGGGCCGCACTCGACTCCGGAGCCAGGCGCGCGCTATCGATCCGGCTGCCCTTGCCGTGCAGGAAGGCATGGGTCTGCGCCACGGGGCTGACCACGAGCGCACCCATCCCGCGGCCGAAGGCCGACTTCGATGTCAGGAGCGAGCTCATACGGTAGGCCGCCTCTCCGAGCGCTATTCCACCGAGCGTGGTGTTGATCAGGTCGTTCAGCGACGGCCGAACGTTCTCGGTAAAGAGTTCCCAGCTGAGGCTTCCGGCGGCCACGTAGGGTATGGAGCCCCAGAAGTCGTAACCACTGGATCGTGCTGCGTTGAAGTAGAGGCTGCCGTGGTAGGGGTGGGCCACCTGATTGGTGCCGAACGCGTCGTCGTCCCAGGTGAACCCCCGGCGCAGGTTCTCCCCCCAGCTCCGGGTCCCGACGTTCGCCCACGCCCATCCCTGGACGTGCCAGTTGTAGAACCACGTGAGGCCGTTCACTGCCACCACGCCCGCCGCTGCCTGCCAGAAGCTGGGCCCCTCGACCTGATCGGTACGGGAACTTTCCTGAGCCTCGGCCCCGGCGCACACCAGGAGCGAACTGGTGACGACTAACCGCGCTGGAAGGCCGAAGGTCGCGAGCCGCATAGGGGTTCTACAACCTCGGCACTCGCCCCACGAACTGCCGTGATCAGCCCACCCCCGCGTTGGTGATGCCGGCCGCCTTAAGGTCGCCGTCCACCCTCGACCCCCACCCATCCAGGAGCCTTCCAGGCAGTCGGATCGAAGATCGCGGGATCCAGCTTCACATTGGCCTTGGGCTCGCTGTACTCCTCCTTCACCTGCTGTTTGCCGTTGGCAAGGAACAGCACCTCGGTCTCGACCCAGCCCCCGGCCAGGGGGATATACTTGTCGAATATCGTCTCGTTGATGACGGCGGGATCTTTCTTCGAGGGCTCCAGGCTGCGAACGAAGTACAGCCGCTCCGCATCGATCCAGAACTGGGGGCTGGTGGTGTCTCCCGGCGCGGCTCCCACAACATAAGTCGAACGTCCCCGCCAGGTGGTCTGATGTATCTTGGCCAGGTCGAACTTCAATCCCCGAAGCTTCCCGGCGGTTTCCTTTACCGGCGCCTGGTAGACGTCGAAGCCGAGCACCATCAGCGGGTGCACCAGCGGTTGCGACGCCTTGAGCGACTTCTGATCGAATACGTACAGTGAGTCATTGCGGAAGAGCAACGTTTTTCCGCTGTCGAGCGGGGCAATATCGATCCTGAGCTTCCCCGGCAGCTCCAGCGCCTCATACCAGGTCTCGATCTTGCCATCGGGAAGCGTGGTCTTCTGGGTAAAGGTCAGGGTCCGGTACCACTTGCCCGCGTACCGGCCGCGCATGAGGGCGACCAACTCCTCACCGTTCGTGGGCGCGGGGGTGATTGTGGGGGCCGAGGAAGCGACGGAAAACACCAGGGTGCACAGGATCAACGAGAGTCGGAACACTGGCCCTCCTGAATCAAGCGGGAAAGGATGAGGGTGTGTTTGCCCTACGTTGGTACAAGGCCAGGGTTTCGGCCGCGTCCCCTGTTATCGGCGGACGCAGGCCTGTCATGGGGATGGAGCGAGGCTTTAAGTCAGAAGACCCTTGAGGAGAGGAATCGGCCGTACCGTCGTTCCCAGGTGCGCAGTGACTCAAAAGAGAGTTTCTCGAGCTCCAGGGACACGGCGCGTGCCGCGGCCAGCGAGACCGGTTCTCTAATGTCCCGTCCGGTTTCGGTGAGGCTGCTGGATTGGATGTCGGTGAGGCTCAGCCAGATGGTGAGTCGATTGTTCACCCGGTCCTGCATCATCATACGCATCCTCGAGAACAGGGCGCGGTTCCGGAGCATGCAGTGGCGATGGACGGCCCAGAGGATCAAACCCTGAAGCCAGATGAGGAAGATCAGTGCCGTTCCCTGCTCGCCGCGCGAGAGCTCGCTTAGGGTGATCACGATTGCCAGCAGCACGCCGACCGTCGTCATGAAAAGCTCGAAATGCTCCGCCAGGTGGGCCCGAACTGTCTGGGTCAGGGAATAGGCACGTTTCATCGGGTCCTTGGTCCTTTCAGAGATTGTGTCACCTGGATCGCAGATCGGCCGTGCCGGACTCCCTCTAGTATCTGACATACTGCTGCCAGAGTCCAGACCCGGGCCAGAGTCTGCTCCAGCGGATGTCCCAAGGGGACGGTGCTTCTCCGCTTCTCACCTCGCCGCTAAGTTATTGTCGCACTTAGTCAGCGCCCGTAGCTCAGATGGATAGAGCAACAGCCTTCTAAGCTGTGGGTCGCAGGTTCGAGTCCTGCCGGGCGCATCAGTCCCTGCCGGTCCAAGCGCTCCCCCCATTTCTGAGCCACCTCTCCTGTCGCAGCCATGACGGTCCCAGGCGGTCCCGCTGCCCTGACCGCGGTAGACAGCGACCGAAATTGCAAGGATATTGGGGCAACCACTCACCTTCGGTGTGCGTTGATGACGGTATCGGTATCCGACATGCCTTCCCCGAAGTCGCGCGGGGTCGCCTTTGCCCTCTCCGCTTTGTTGGGCCCCTTCGGCGCCCATCGGTTCTACGTGGGCAAGACGGGCACCGCAGTCCTGATGCTCTGCACTGTCGGTGGGCTTGGGCTCTGGTACCTCTACGATCTGATAATGGTCGCCGGGGGTTCCTTCAGGGACATCGACGGCCGACTCGTCTCCCGTTGGGACCCCGAGGAGGCACCGCGGGGTGACAGCCTCTCCGCCGAAGCCCTGGAAGAGCTTTCCTTCCTTCGCTCCGAGGTCGCCGAGCTGGCCGAGCGACTCGATTTTGCGGAGCGCCTCCTGGCCCAGCCTCGCCCGGCAGATCAGCCGCGGTCCACCCTTCGATCCTGAGTGTCGCCCCGACGTAGATTAGTCGGCCGGGTTCTCCCCCGGCGGGCCGAGCTTCGGCCCATGCTGCGGCTGGCCATCCCCGTCGTCATCGTTCAGGTGGGAATGATGGCCATGGGCGTGGTCGATACCGTCATGGTGGGCCATATCTCCGCCCAGGCCCTGGCAGCCGTTGCCCTGGGCAACCTCTACTTCTTTACCCTGGCCGTGTTCGCGCTGGGGACGCTCATGGTGCTGGACCCGGTGGTGGCCCAGGCCGTCGGCGCCGGAGACCGGACAGCGGTGGCTCGTGCCGTACAGCGGGGCGTGATCATTGCCGCCTTGCTGACCATCCCGGCAGTAGTCCTCCTCACTTCAGCCGCGCCGGTCTTCAATCTGGCTCGCCAGCCGGTTGAGGTCGTCCCCCTCGCCGCCGCGTATGCCATCCGCACAGCGCCGGGTGTCTTCCCCTTTCTACTGTTCGTGGTCTTTCGCCAGACCCTTCAAGCCATGGGGCGCACCGCTCCGATCGTGGGTGCCATCATCGGGGCCAACATCGCCAACGGCCTCCTCAACTGGGTGCTGGTCTTTGGCCACCTCGGCTTTCCGGCCATGGGGGTGGTGGGATCGGCCTGGGCCACCACCATCAGCCGCGTGCTCCTGGTCCTCTGGCTCTGGGCGGCGTCGCGGCGCGATCTCGACCCGCTCCTTTCACCTGTCCGCCCCGAGATCTGGCAGCTCCAGCCTCTCGTCCGGATGTTTCGGCTGGGCATCCCCATAGGCACCCAACACGTCCTGGAGTTCGGCGCGTTCGCGTTGGTCGCCTTGATGATGGGCTGGATGGGCACTCAGGCCATGGCGGGACACCAGGTGGCGATCAACCTCGCGGCACTCACCTTCATGGTGCCGCTGGGTGTGGGCGACGCCGCTTCGGTGCTTGTGGGTCGGGCAGTAGGGCGGGGGGACACCGAAGGAACCCGGGGCGCGGCTCGGGCCGCCTTTGCCTGCGGGGTGGCGTTCATGACCATGACCGGGGTGATGTTTCTCTCCCTGCCTGAGCCTCTGGCCCGGCTCTATAGCCGCGATCTCGGGGTCATCGGAGTGGCCGCCAGCCTGATTCCGATTGCCGGCGTGTTTCAAATTTTCGACGGGATCCAGGTTGTCGCCTCGGGCGTCTTGCGCGGCCTGGGAGACACCCGGGCGCCGATGGTCGCCAATCTCCTGGGATACTGGCTGGTGGGCATTCCGGTCAGTCTCTACCTCGGATTCGGGGTCGATCTCGGCCCGGCCGGTCTCTGGTGGGGGCTGGTGCTGGGGCTTGCCCTGGTGGGGACGTCACTGCTCCTGCGGGTGCGGGCCCGGCTCGCGCGCCGGCAGGTACGGGTGGTGATCGATTCCCCGGAGCTGTCGAGCGCCGAGCCGCACCCTGCGGATCGAGCCTGAGCCGACTACCTTGACGCCTCTTCCTCCGCGGTGTCGTCGGCCTCCTCCGCCTCCACGTTGATCACGCTCTCGGCCAAGATGGTCAGCTTCAAGCCATCGGCCCGGTGCCGTTTCGCCGGGGCCTGGAACGGGCCGGCGAGGTGGTGGCTCCATAGCCTTGCATCTCAGTGGGATGTGGGTTAAAGTTGCCGTCCCTCGACCGGTATAGCGAGGGTCGGGAAACTTTGGGAACGGATCTAGGTTTTGTGTGAGGCTCGGCACGGGCCGCCGTAGGGAAATGGTTCGCTCACCGAAGTTTACCCTTGACTCCAACACCAAAATCATCTAATATTAACGGCTGTCGGCGTTTTCGAGCCGGCGCTGAACCATGCTCTTTGAAAAGTGATGTGAGCTAGATAGTGATGGAGTGCGGACCCATTGATCTGGACGGACACAGAGGCCGACCAGATAGGGTTTACTCTGATCATTAGTGATTCGGACGACAGATATACCAGGTCGTTCGGCTA
>JBKJZM010000137.1:0-4793 GCA_046715295.1 Gemmatimonadales bacterium
CACCCGTTGCGTTCCGGCGGTGCTCACGGTGGGCACTTCGGCTGGAAGGATCACATCTTTCCACTGCGGGCGATCAAGCCATGGCTCTGGATACCGCTGCCCTGGATCGGCTCACTCTATCCGACCGTGCGGCAGCAGGGCATCTCCAGCCAGGACATCCCTTCTCGGGCGTACCAGCGGCTCATCCGGGCGTTGCGCCGGGCGCTGGCGGCCGCACCACCTTCGCTCTACGCAGCGGGCCACGAGCACAACCTGCAGGTACTGTCGGGCGGGCCGGCGCGTCTGGAGCTGGTGAGCGGCACCGGGATCTACGGGCACAGCGGCATGGCAACGCCGATTCGCGGGACTCTGTTTGCCAGACGGGCCAGCGGGTTCGCCCGGCTCGACGTCCCCAGGGCGGGGCGGGCCCGGCTGGCCGTCCTGGAGGTTGATGCCCAAGGCGCGAGCCGCGAAGCCTTTTCGACCGGAGTAGAGTGAGGGACTATGATTGCCACGAGGGAGTTGTTGCTCGGGATTGCCATGATGATCTGCGCTGGAACGCCGCTCGTCGGGCAAGCGCCGGATACCCCTCCGCAAGAGCGGAAACTCCAGGCCGCCGGACCGCATTACCGAGCCAGCGGGCTGCACCGTCTGTTGTTCGGCCGGGAATATCGTTCACTCTGGTCCACACCCATATCAGTGCCCGTGCTCGATCTCCGGACCTTCGCCGGCGGGCTGAAACCGGTGTCGAAAGGTGGGGGGCAACAGACCAAGTCACTGCTCCTGGTAGCGGGTGACGGGCGTGAATTCTTCTTCCGTTCCGTGGACAAGGATCCGTCCGCTACTTTGCCGCCGGAGCTGCGGCCTACCGTGGCCGGCGACGTCGTTCGAGACCAGACCAGCTCAGCCCTTCCCACCGCCCCGCTCGTGGTCGGTCCGCTGCTCGATGCGGCTGAAATTCTCCGTGGCACATCTCAATTGTTCATCCTTCCTGAGGACCCGCATCTGGGAGAGTTCCTCCCGGAGTTTGCCGGACTGATGGGTTTCCTGGAGGAGCGGGTGGGCGGCCCCGGAAGCGGGTCGGCTCATTGGGGCGGCGCGTCGGAAATCATCACCTCCGATTCGCTGCTGGCGCGGATGGCCCGTGGCACCGAGGATCGGGCGGAGGCCAGGGCCTTTCTCACCGCGCGTCTGGTCGACCTGCTGATCGGCGACTGGGACCGGCATTCCGGCCAGTGGAGCTGGGCCCGTTTTGGCGCCGCGGAGCCGCGCCGCTGGATACCCATTCCGCAGGACCGCGACCAGGCTTTCGCCAAGTATGACGGGGTGCTCCTGTACGTCGCCCGCCAAAGCGCGCCACAGCTGACGAACTTCGGCCCCGAGTACCCCTATCTGGCAGGCGCCATGTGGAACGGGCGCGACCTCGACCGGCGGCTGCTGAGCGAGCTGGAATGGCCGGTATGGGAATCGACCGCGATCGGCCTCCAGTCGGCACTCAGCGACGCCGTGATCGACGATGCCGTACGAGCGCTCCCCCCGGAGCATTACGAACTGAGTGGAGCCGACCTGGCGGCGGCTCTTCGCGCGCGGCGGGATCACCTGCTCAAAGCGGCCCGCGGCTACTACGACCTCCTGGCCGGACAGGTAGACGTCCACGGAACCGATGCGGCGGACGAAGCGAGCCTGACCCGCGAACCCGACGGTGTCGTGGAGCTGACGCTCTCCCGGCCTGGAGAGTCCGCGAAGGATCCCTACTTCAGGCGCCGATTCGATCCTGGGGCCACCCGCGAGGTGCGCCTCTTCCTCGAAGGGGGAAATGATCGGGCAATCGTGCGCGGCGGGGGGAGCGGTCCGCTGCTTCGGATCCTCGGAGGAGAAGGGCAAGACCGGCTGGTGGACTCCACCCGCAAGGGGCGGGAGCGCTTTTATGACGACGCCGGCGCGCCAGCGCGGACCGGGGGCTCGTCGTCCAAAGTTGATCGCCGGCCCTATACCATACCTCGCAAGAATCCCGAGGCTGTACCCGAGCGCGACTGGGGCAAGCGCTGGACGGCGAGTACTTCGCTGAGCTTCGGCCCAGACATCGGTGTATTGATCGGCGGAGGCCGGACGCTGACGGCGTATGGATTCCGCAAGGACCCGTACGCCAGCCGGCATCAGTTTCGGGCCGCGTTCGCTACCGGTCCCAGGAGCTACCGGCTGGAGTACCGGGGAGACTGGCGGCGGGAGAATTCAGCCCGCCGGGTGGACCTTCTCGCTCGAGCGTCCGGTATCGACGTGATCAGCTTCAGCGGGTTCGGCAACGAGAATCGGGCGCCGGGCAACAACGAGTTCTACCGGGTGACCCAGGACGCCTTCGGCCTCCAGCCCTCGCTGGTGTTTCCGGTGGGCAGGCAGGCAACCCTCCGGGTTGGCCCGGTCCTCAAGTATGTCTCCACTGACGAGCGCCCCGGGCGCTTCCTGTCGTCGCTCGGCGACCTGTACGGCACCGGTAACTTCGGCGAAATCGGCGCGGGGCTGACCCTGCGGTACGACAGTCGCGACCGGGCGGCCTTCGCCACCAAGGGGATTGTGCTCGAGCTGGGTGGTAGCGCGTATCCGGCCATATGGGATGTGGACAGCACCTTCGGCGAGGTGCACGGCGAGGCGGTCACCTACCTTTCTGCCCGCGCGCCCCTGCACCCCACGCTCGCTCTTCGGATAGGAGGACGGAAGCTGTGGGGCCGCTATCCTTTCTTCGAGGCGGCGTTCATCGGCGGCGCTTCGACCGTGCGGCTTGGCCGGGTAAATCGGTATGCCGGCGATGCCTCGGCGTACGGGTCCACCGAGCTCCGGCTCTCGCTGGCAAAGGTCAAACTTGTCCTTCCCGCCGAGGTCGGAATTTTTGGTCTAGCCGACGCAGGCCGGGTCTTTCTGGCCGGCGAGACCTCCGACACCTGGCATGCCGCCGGCGGCGGGGGCCTATGGGTCTCATACCTCGAGCGGGCATACACCCTTTCGCTCGCCATCGCCAAGGGCAACGAGCGGACCGGGATCTATGCGCAGGCGGGCTTTGGGTTCTGATGCGCCGGCCTTGAGCTGACCGGTGACGATCAGGCAGTTTCTGTCCACCGCCGACGGCCCCGCCGTAGCGGCCGCGACGGCTGGCGGCACGGTGATGATCGCCTTTCAGATTGCCGGGAAGGCGACCCGCGACGCACTCTTCCTTTCCAGCTTCGGCGTGGCCGCCTTGCCGGGGATGGTGATCGCGGCCGCGGTACTCTCAGCCCTGGTGTCGGTGATGCTGGCGCGGGTCATGGCCCGAAGCCGTCCCAGCCGGCTGGTGCCCCGCCTGTTTGGGCTGAGTGCGGTGCTCCTCCTCGCCGAATGGGGGCTCGCCGTCCAGGCACGCCGTCCGGCGGCCGCCATCCTCTACCTGCATTTCACCGCCCTGGGCGCCCTGCTGGTGTCCGGCTTCTGGGCTATCGTCACCGAGCGCTTCGACCCGCGGACCGCTCGCCGCACCATCGGCCATATCACTGCGGGCGGCTCGCTCGGCGGACTCCTCGGGGGCGTGCTGCCCGAGCGGGTGGGCGCGACTCTCTCCCTCACCGCCATGCTCCCGATTCTGGCGGGGCTCCATCTGCTCTGTGCCCTTCTGGTATTTGGTGTGGAGCGCGGCGCCACCCAGCAGCCTCCGGAGCAGGAGCCACATTCGAGCGACGAGCCTCAGCCCGGCGCCGGCCAGATACTGCGAGCCTCGCCTTATCTGCTCGGACTCGCCTTGCTGGTAACGCTCACCTCCGCCGCCGAAGGGCTGCTGGATTACGTGTTCAAGGCACAAGCCTTGGGTGCAGCCAAATCAGGGGAAGAGCTGCTCCGTCTCTTTGCCGTCTTCTACACGGTCACCGCGCTGCTTGCCATTTCCATTCAGGTGACCACGCTGCGGGGAGTGCTCGGCCGCCTCGGCATCGCGCGCAGCGCGGCGCTCCTTCCGGCCGGTGCGTCGCTCGGGGCAGTGGGTGCGCTTATCGTGCCGGGCCTCATCCCGCTGCTGCTGGCGCGGGGCGCCGAGGTGGTGCTCCGAAGCTCGATCTTCCGGGCGGCTTACGAGCTCCTGTTCACCCCGGTGGCTCCCCGGGAGAAACGGGCGACCAAGCTCCTGATCGATGTAGGGGCAGCCAGGCTGGGCGACGTGGCCGGAGGCCTCCTCATTGCCGGGGCGCTGGTGCTCACCGGAGCCGCGGCCGGAAAAATTCTTCTCGGCATCACCGTGGCGCTTTCCGTAGGCGCGCTGGCAGTGGCCCGCCGGCTGCACCTTGGTTACGTGGCGGCCCTGGAGGGAAGCCTGCAACGGCGGGCTGGAGAGGTTCCGGATCCACTGCAGGACGAGGGATCGGCCCTGCTCCAGACGGTGGGCGGTTTCGACCTCAGCGGAATCCGGCAGCGGGCAGGGTTCGCCTCGGTCGCGGCACGCGTCCCTCCGGTGCAACCCGCGAAGGTGCCGGCACACCCTTCTCCGACATCCTCCCTCCGACAATCGTTCGCCAGTGCAAATGCCGAAGAGATTCAGCGCGCACTGGGGATCGAGCCGATACCGCCGGACCTGATCGAGCCCGCCATCGAACTGCTCGCCTGGGACGAAGTAGCGCCGCACGCCATCAAGGCGCTTCGGGCTGTGGCGCGGACTGAGACCGCCGTGTTCACGCGCCACCTGCTCGATCCGGCGGAGGACTTCGCCATCCGGCGGCGGCTGGTGACGGTGCTGGCCGCATCGCGCCGCACTGAGGCCTTCGAGGGATTGTTCGAGGCCATGCGCGACCGGCGGTTCGAGG
>JBKJZM010000138.1:0-7919 GCA_046715295.1 Gemmatimonadales bacterium
CATCGGGTCTGGTGACCGGTAAGGTCTACGCCTCCGATTACGATGCGCCGACCCCGGCTACCCTGACCACCGCCGTGCTGGACATGCAGGCCGCGTACACCGACGCCGCGGGGCGCACGTTGCCGGACTACACCGAACTGGGCGCTGGAAACATCGATGGGCTGACCCTGACCCCCGGGCTCTATAAGTGGGGAACGGGAGTTTCCATACCCATTGGTGTTACCCTCACGGGTGGCGCGAATGATGTCTGGATCTTCCAGATCGCACAGGATCTCACGGTGGGCAACGGTGCCATCGTAACCTTAGCTGGCGGCGCACAGGCCAGGAACATCTTCTGGCAGGTCGCGGGTCAGGCAACCCTCGGCACGACATCGGCCTTCAAGGGAATCATTCTGTCCCAGACGCTGATTGGGTTCAACACCGGCGCGACGATAACGGGCCGGGCCCTGGCACAGACGGCGGTTACCCTCGACGCCACGGCCGTTACGAATCCGTAGTTTGTGAACGCGGTAGGGGGTAGCCTGCCGCTCAGGCGGCGGACTACCCCCATTCGCATGCATCGTTTCCGCCGTGCCCACCGTGCCGACCTAAATCGCCATCGCAGCTAAGGCAGTGCTCCCACGTTCGGGATGAGGAGGAGGGGGTGCGTCGCCTATCTAGGGCGTCGATTGACGTCCTGAAAGATCGCCCCAATGAAGTTTTTGCCGCATCCGTCCGAAGAAGCCGTCATCACCCAGACGGATGAGGCACACCCGATGATCGGCGCGACAAACATCTACCGACTCGCCGGGCGCCAGGGTGGTGCCGGTCTGGCCATCGAAGGACACCAGCAGGTCGTCCGACCAGCCGGCTATCGGCTCGATCACGATCCGGAAAGTAGCGGGAACCACGAGGGGCCGAACTGCCAGGGTGTGGGCCGCAATCGGCGTCACGATGATGGCCTCGACCCCGGGAACCACAATGGGGCCGCCGGCGCTCAGGCTGTAGGCGGTGGAACCGGTGGGGGTGGCGACGATGATGCCGTCGGCGCTGTAGGGCCCGACGTTGTCGCCCTGGATGAACACGTTGACCCGGATGACCCGGGCGACGCCGCCCTTATGAACGGTCACATCGTTCATGGCCATCTGGGTCGAGCGGGTTTCCCCCTCTGCGTCGCGAATCGCTGCCCGTAGAGCCTGACGCCGCTCGATCTCGAACTTCCCGGTGACCAGCGAATCGAGCGCCGAATCGAGCGATTCACGGGTGGCGGTGGTGAGGAAACCAACCCGTCCGAGGTTTACGCCGAGGATCGGCGTTTCGCGCCCGCCGAGGAGACGGGCGCCCCGCAGCAAGGTGCCATCGCCCCCAAAAGTGATCAACGCGTCGAGCTGGACCGAGTCGAACGAGGGGACGTCGCGGTTCCAGAACGACTCGAGCCGCGGCTCGCTGTAGAGTGTGATCCCGCGATATGGCGCCGCGATGGCAACCTGCTCCAGCACGCCCTTGAGATCCCGGTATCGGGGGTTGCCCACGACGCCGACCTTCATCTGGCCTCGAGGGTCTCTTCGTGTTGCAGGGCGGTGATTCGCCGGGCAATCCCCGCAGCGGTCAGCCCGAAGCCCTCGAGCTGCTCGGCCCGGGGGGCCTGCTCGATCAGCCGGTCGGGCACGCCCAGTGCCACCACCCGCACCTCCGGGTGGGTCGTCTGCAGCGTCTCGGCCAGGTACGCGCCGAACCCGTTGACGATGGTTCCCTCCTCGACCGTGACGATGATGCGATGCTGCTGGGCGAGAGATTCGAGCATGGCCCCATCCATCGGCTTGACGAAACGGCAGTTCACCACGGCGCAGTCGACGCCGTCCGGGGCCAGCATCTCGGCGGCATCGACCGCGGGTAGTACCATCGTCCCCACCGCCAGGATCGCGACATCCTTCCCCTGCCGCAGCTGCTCCCAGGTGCCGTAGGGCACCGGCGAGATCTCCGAGGCGGGACGAGGCTCGTCCGGTGTCTTGTCCCGGGGATACCGGGTGCTGAACGGGCCATCATGGGCCAGCGCGGTGCGCAGCAGACCGATCAGCTCAGCTCCATCCTTGGGCGCGGTGACCGTCATGCCGGGGACCGCGAGCATGTAGGCGAGGTCGTACAGCCCCATGTGAGTTTGTCCATCCTCCCCGACCAATCCTGCCCGGTCCATGCAGAACACGACCGGCAGGTGCTGCACGGCAATATCGTGGATGACGTTGTCGTAGGCCCGCTGGAGAAACGTGCTGTAGATGGCGCACACCGGGCGGATTCCCTGGCTGGCCAGGCCGCCGGCGAAGGTCACGGCATGACCTTCGGCAATGCCGACGTCGAAGAAACGCTCAGGATATTTCTTCTGAAAGATGCCGGTGCCGGTGCCCGATGGCATGGCGGCAGTGATGGCGACGACCTCAGGATGCTCTCCCGCGAGCGCGGTCAGCCCTTCGCCGAATACCTGGGTCCAGGTGGGCGGTCCACTCGACTTCTTGCGTGCTTCGCCGGTTACCGGATCGTAGGCGGCCAGGCCGTGCCATTTCTCCTGATTGGACTCGGCGAACGAGAAACCCTTGCCCTTCTGGGTCATGACATGAATGACCCGCGGCCCGCTCATTCCACGAACGAACCGGAAGGTGTCGGTGAGCTTCTGAAGATCGTGCCCGTCGAGCGGGCCGAAGTACCGGAAGCCCAGCTCCTCGAAAAACATGCCTGGAGAGAAGAGGTTCTTGACGCTCTCCTCCACATTGCGGGCGAAGTCCACCACGCCCTCGCCGAAGACACCCCCCAACGCGAAGGTCAGGCCCTTGATCCGCTCACGCAGCCGGTTGGTTCTTGGGTCGGCCACGATGCGGCCCAACGTCTTGCTGATGGCACCGACGTTGGGCGAGATGGACATTCCGTTGTCGTTTACGATCAGGATGATATCACGGTCGGAATGGCCGGCGTTGTTCATGCCCTCGTAGGAGAGGCCGCAGGTGAGGGCGCCGTCGCCCACCACCGCGACCACCTTGTGTCGCTCGCCTTTGAGGTCCCGCGCCGTAGCCATGCCGAGCGCGGCCGACATGGCGGTGCCGGCGTGGCCGGCCCCGAAATGGTCGTGCTTGCTCTCACTGCGCTTGAGAAAGCCCGAGATTCCATCCCGCTGCCTCAGGGTCGGAAAGGCCTCGTCCCGCCCGGTGAGCAGCTTCCAGGCATACGCCTGGTGCCCGACATCCCACACGATCTTGTCGGCCGGTGACTCGAACTCGTAGAGCAGCGCGATAGTCAGCTCGACCACCCCCAGGCTGGCGCCAATATGGCCGCCGGTTATCGAGCAGCACTCGATGAGCCGGTCGCGGATCTCCTGGGCGAGCTCAGGAAGCTGGTCGCGGCGGAGGCGCTTGAGGTCGTCGGGGCCGTGAATGGTCGAGAGCAGGGGCATACGCACGGGGCTGGGGGGAGTGTGTCTTTCCTGAGCGCAGCGATGGATCGGCCCGCGTGGCGAGCTATGAGCTCCTCGTTACAATATACCCGGCCAGGGCCCCAAGCGCCCCCGACGGAACGCCGACCCGGTCGAGGTGTGCCACCGCGCTTCGAGCCAGCCGCTGGGCCTCTGCCCGGGCTCCGTCGATGCCGAGCAGCACCACATAGGTGGACTTTGCCAGCTGGGCATCGCGGCCCGCCGGCTTGCCGAGCTCCTCGCTGGTGCCGGTGGCATCCAGGACATCGTCCGCAATCTGAAATGCGAGGCCGATGTCCTCACCATAAGCGGTGAGGCCCTCCAGCTGAGCCGGCCCGGCCTCCGCCGCCATACCACCCAGAGCGCACGCCGCCCGGATCAGGGCGCCGGTCTTGCCCTGGTGCACCTCGATCAGCTCGGAAAGGGGCAGCTTCCGGCGTTCAGCCTCGAGGTCGAGCCACTGCCCTCCCACCATGCCTTCAATCCCACCGGCGTGGAAAAGCTCTCCCGCCATCGAGCCGAGCGTGCTGGTGGTCAGACGGAGCTCACCCGAGGCGACTGCCAGAAGGCGTGCCGCCACCGGCACGAGCAGGAAGCCGACCCGGGTGGCCGTGGCCACGTCGAAGGCGCGGTGAGTGGTGGGGCGGCCCCGGCGGAGGTCGTCATTGTCCATGCAGGGGAGATCATCGTGCACCAGCGAGTAGGTGTGCACCGTCTCGACCGCGGCGGCCACGCCGGCGATGGCAGCGGAGCGGCCGCCGAGCGCGCGGTAGGCAGCCATCAGGAGCGCGGCGCGAACCCGCTTGCCCGGGGTCCGCAGGGCATAGGAAAGCGCCTGACCCTGCCGTCCGCCGATCTCCTGTTCCAGCCGCTTGGCCCAGCCACTCAGAAGCGCGTCGGTCCGGTCCCTCGCCTCCGCCAGCAGATCCGTCGCCGCCGCCGAGGCGGCTTCAGGCATCGAGATCGGTCAGCCTGAGGTCGCCACCCGCCTCTTCCAGCACCGCCTGCACCTTCAGCTCGGCGGCAATCAGCCGCTCCCGCGCCGCCCTGAGGCGGGCGACCCCTTCCTCGAACAACAGCAGCGCCGTGTCCAGCTCAACATCGTCCGCCTCCAGTTTGCGGACGATCTCCTCGAGCCGGGCGAGATCCTCCGCCAGCGCCGGCACGGACGGTCTGGGGTCAGTCCTGGCCATCACGATCACTCCACCCGGGCACGGATGTCGCCGTCGACCACCCGCAGCCGAAAGCCGGCGCCCTCGATGAAATCGGCCTGCTGCTTGAGTACCCGGCCGGCGTCGTCCATCGCTACCGCATAGCCACGACCCAGCACCCGGAGCGGGCTCAGCGCATCGAGCTGGGCCGCAAGCCGCTCGGCTCGATTGCGCCGCGCGTCGAGGATTCCCTCCATCCCGGCATGCAACCGGTCGGCGCTGCGTGCCAGGCGTGCCGCGGCCAGCCGGGTGCGCCCGGTGAGCCCCGAGGCAAGACGCACCGACAGATCGTCGACCAGCCTCAGCACATCGCGCCGGTCTGCCACTGCCAGCTCCGCCGCCGCGGATGGAGTGGCGGCTCGATGATCGGCCACCAGATCGGTGAGCGAGATATCGATTTCGTGGCCGACCGCAGAGATGGTGGGCACTCGTACATTGGCCAGGGCCCGGCACACGGCCTCACTGTTGAACGCAGCCAGATCCTGCCGGGCACCGCCACCCCGGCCCACGATGCAGAGATCGAGACCGGGAATCCGGTTCACCAGCCTGAGGGCGCGCACCAACTCCTCGACCGCTCCCTCGCCCTGGACCCGGGCACCGACCAACAGGATCCTGGCGCAGGGCCACCGCTTCCGGGTGACCGTCGCGACGTCCTTGAGCGCCGCGCCATCGGGAGAGGTCACCACGGCAATGGTGCTGACGTAGGGCGGCACCGGACGCTTGCGCAGCGGATCGAACAGGCCGTCCTGCTGCAAGAGGGCCTTCACCCGCTCCAGCTCCTGCTGCTTCTGTCCGACGGCGCTCGTCGGCAGCATCCGGGCCACCACGAGCTGGAACTCTCCCTTTTCTTCGTAGAGCCCGGGCCTGGCCAACACGAAGACCTCGGTCCCATCGGCCGGCGGCTTTCCGGCTCTCGACGCGTTCAACTTGAACATGCAGCAGCGAACCTGGCTCCGGCCCTCGCGGAGAGTAAAGTACCAGTGTCCGCTCGACCACACCTTGCACTGCAGCACCTCGCCGCGCACCCAGATCGGCGGGAAGTTGCCGTCGATCAGGGTCTTGATCGCGGTATTGAGTTGGCCGACGGACCAGACCTGGTCCGAGACGGAGGGGATGTTAAGCGAGAGCGATAAGGTCATTAATCAGGCGCCATCTGTTTCATGGCCTGCAGTGTATTCTGGAGCAGCATGGCGATGGTCATAGGCCCCACGCCACCAGGAACGGGCGTAATGGCGGAAGCGCGCTGCGCCACAGGCTCGTACGCCACATCCCCAACCAGTCGGTAGCCTTTGGGTCGAGACGGGTCCTCGACTCGATTGATTCCCACGTCGATCACCACCGCGCCGGGACGCACCATGTCCGCGGTGACGAATTCCGCTTTCCCGATCGCCGCCACCAGGATGTCGGCCTGGCGGGTGACGGCCGGCAGGTCACGCGTTCGCGAGTGGCACACCGTGACCGTGGCATCGCCGCCGGGCCCCTGCTGAATCAGCAGATTGGCCATCGGTTTCCCTACGATGTTCGATCGACCCACGATGACCGCGTGGGCGCCCTTGGTCTCGATACCCGATCGAATCAGCATCTGCTGCACGCCGTATGGCGTCGCGGGGCGAAATGCCGTCTTGTCGCCGGTCACCAGCTTGCCGACGTTGACCGGATGGAAGCCATCGACATCCTTCGCCGGATCGATCCGTTGCAGCACCTTCTCACTGTTGATGTGCTTGGGCAGTGGCAGCTGGACCAGAATGCCGTGAATCGCGGCGTCGGCGTTGAGGCGGTCGACGGTGGCCAGGAGCTCAGCCTCGGGTGTTTCGGCCGGCAGCCGGATGGTGACCGAGTGCATGCCGGCTTCCTCGCACGCCTTTCCCTTGGACCGGACATACACGGAGCTGGCGGGATCTTCGCCTACCAACACCGCGGCGAGGCCGGGTTTGCGGCCGTGACGGCTCAGCCGCCCCACCTCAGCCGCGACCTCCTCTCGGATCACTTTGGCAATGGCCGTTCCGTCGAGCACCCGAGCGCTCATCGGGCGAAATCCACCGCCCGGGTTTCCCTGATCACCACTACCTTGATCTGACCGGGATACTGCAGCTCGCCCTCGATCTTTCGTGCGATCGACTCCGAGAGCTGCGCCGCGGCCCCGTCGTCTATGCGATCGGGGGTCACCACCACCCGGATCTCCCGACCCGCCTGGATGACATTGCTCTTCTCCACCCCGGGGAAGGCGTTGGCGATCTCTTCCAGCCGGGTCAGCCGCTTGACGTAGCTTTCGAACGCCTCGCGCCGGGCGCCCGGACGGGAGCCGCTGATGGCGTCGGCGGCCTGAACCAGGACCGACTCGGTGGATTCGTGCGGCACATCGTCGTGATGGGCCTGAATGCAGTTGATCACCGCCGCGGTCTCTCCGAATTTGCGGGCCACTTCCACACCCAGCTCGACGTGGGTACCCTCGCTATTGTGGGTGAGCACCTTGCCTATGTCGTGCAGCAAGGCGCCGCGCTTGGCCAGGAGGACATCGACGTGCAGCTCGGCTGCCATCATGCCGGCCAGCCAGGCCACTTCCTTCGAGTGGTCGAGAATGTTCTGGCCGTAGGAGGTGCGGTACCGCATCCGGCCGATGAGTTTGATCATTTCGGGGTGGAGTCCGTGCACGCCGGTGTCGTACGCGGCCTGCTCGCCCAGCTCCACCAGCTGGTTCTCCAGCTCGACTCCCATCTTGACGACAATTTCCTCGATCCGGCCCGGGTGGATGCGGCCGTCCACGATGAGCGCCTCGAGTGACCGGCGCGCCACCTCGCGCCGGATGGGATCGAAGCAGGAGATGATCACGGTGTCGGGGGTGTCGTCAATGATGACGTCGACGCCGGTGGCGGTCTCGAAGGCGCGGATGTTGCGGCCTTCACGTCCGATGATCCGGCCCTTCATCTCGTCACTCGGCAGGGCGACAGCGGCCACCGTGCTCTCAGCCGTGTGCTCGGCGCCCAGCCGCTGGATCGCCATGGAGATGATCCGCCGCGCGTCCCGGTCGGCGCCGCGGCGGGCCTGCTCCTTGATGTCGCGCACCAGCGCCGCCGCCTGACCCCGCGCCTCGTCCTCGATCCGCTGCAGGATTTCCCGGCGGGCATCCTCGGCGGTGAGCCCGGCGATTCGCTCCAGCTTGATCCGTTGCTCCTGGGCCAGCCGGTCGGCCTCTCCCTCCCGGCTCCGGAGGCTCAGCTCCCGCTGGGTCAGCGCCTCCTCGCGGTGCGCCGCTCCCCGCTCCCGGACATCGA
>JBKJZM010000139.1:0-3612 GCA_046715295.1 Gemmatimonadales bacterium
CCCCCGGTTCTGGGATCCGGATCGGGGTCGTGTCCTCCTCGACGGGATCGACATCCGGTCGCTCCGCCTTGCCGACCTGCGGAGCGCCATCGCCATTGTGCCCCAGGATCCGGCGCTGTTCAGCGGAACAATCCGGGAGAACATCGCCTACGCCCGGCCGGGCGCTTCCATGGAAGACGTCGAGGCCGCCGCCCGTGGGGCCCACGCGCACGAGTTTATAGAGCGGCTGCCACGCGGCTACGACACGCTAGTCGGTGAGCGGGGCATCAAGCTGTCAGGCGGCCAGCGCCAGCGGGTGGCCATCGCTCGGGCCATCCTGAAGGATCCTGCCATCCTGATTCTGGATGAGGCGACGAGCAACCTGGATACCGAGAGCGAGCAGCTGATCGAGGATGCGCTCACGAAGCTGCTGGTGGGGCGTACGACCTTGATCATTGCCCACCGGCTCAGCACGGTGCGCCGGGCCGACCGGCTGGTGGTGATCGATCGGGGCCGGATCGTGGAGGAGGGGACCCATGGGGAGCTGCTGGAGCACGGTGGGCTCTACGCCCGGCTCTATCAACGGCAGTTTCGGGAAGAGGCGGTCGGGGCGTAGCGATGAGACGCTGGCATTCTCTGGGAATGGCCGGTGCGGGTGTGTTGGGCGCGGGCCTGCTGGCCTACCTCACCTCGGTGAACCGGGATCCACCAACCCAGCCGACTCCCTCCCAGGCGGAGTTGCCCCGGATCACCTTCCCCGCCGAGTCTCTGCCGACCCGGGTGACCTGGAGTGAACACATCGCTCCGATCGTTCATCGGAGCTGCGCCGGCTGCCACCGGCTGGGAAGCGCCGGCCCCTTTCCGCTGCTCACTTATCAGGACGCAGCCGACAGGTCGGAGCTGATCCAGTACGTCACCGCAACCCGCTACATGCCCCCCTGGCCCGCCGACCCCAGCTATCGTCACTTCGTGGGAGAGCACGTCCTCACCGCGGAGCAGATCGCGCTGATAGGTCGCTGGGTCGAGCAGGGAGCTCCCCAGGGCGACCCCCGTCGTAGTCCGAAGCCGCCAAACTTCCCGCGAGGCTCCCAGCTCGGCAAGCCCGATCTGGTGGTCCGCATGCCTGGCCGTTACCGGATACGGGGGGACAACACCGACAAATTCGTCAGCATGAAGCTGCCGTTCTCGATCCCGCGGGACACCTTCGTGCGCGCGATCGAGTTCGTTCCGGGAAACCGGAAGCTGCTCCACCACGTGAACGCCCACCTGGTGACTTACCGCGACGGTGCTGCGACGAGCCTTCTGAAGGGACCCTGGTTCTCCGAGGCCGGGGAGCACAACATGGCACCCCTTGGGCCGCTGGGCCTCGCCGGCCCGGATTCCTCAGGCCGGACGCTTACCCTGTCGGTCACGAACTACCTGCCGGGGACCGAGCCAACTCTCTATCCCGAGGGAATCGGCGGCTTCCGGCTGAGCCGGGAGGGCTTCCTGCTGATGCATCACGTCCACTACGGGCCCACCGCGGTGGACCAGGTTGACAGCTCGTACTTCAACGTCTTCTTCGCCAGCAAGCCACCAGCCAGACCCACCTACACCCTGCTCCTCGGCACCCTGGGCCGGGCACCTGTCGTGCCCCCCCTGGTGATTCCGCCTGACTCGGTCAAGACGTTCCGGACCAGTTTCACCTTGCCCGCGGACATTTCGGTGCTCACGATCAATCCGCATATGCACTTATTGGGCAAGACGTTCCTGGCATATGCGGTGGTGCCTGGAGGCGACACCATCCCGCTAGTGCGGATCCCTCGCTGGGATTTTCGCTGGCAGTATTTTTACACCTTCGAAAGGATCCTGAGGCTCTCTCGCGGCACCACGATTCATGCCGAAGCCACATTCGACAACACCTCCGCCAATCCAAACAACCCTTTCAGCCCTCCGCGGCAGGTGCGGGAGCAAGGGGCGAGCATGCGGAGCACCGATGAGATGTTCCAGTGCATCATCACCATGATGCCGTATCAGCCGGGAGACGAGAACATCAGGTTAGATGGAGCCAAGATCCACTGACTGGCAGACAGACGTAAAACAGCAAGCCCCCGGAGCCGAAAGGCGCCGGGGGCTTACTGCTATCTGGCATGCTGAGCCCTAAGCTTTACGGAGCTGCAGGGACCTCGTGAGTGACCTGAATGCTCACCCACGGCGGCGCCGCCCCGGTGAACAGATTCAGCACCAGGAAGTAGGTGCCGGGCGTGAGCGTCAGCGTGCCGCTCTCCGGGTTGGCGACTGTTGCGGCGAAGAAGCTGGCGTCCGAGCAATCCGAGGCCGCGCATATCACGACATCGATGTCCGAGGTGTTGTTCCAGCCCGTCGTCACCGTGTAATCGCCGGCGGTGGCTACCACCAGCCGGTAGGCCTGATCGGCGGGCCCGAAGATGACTCCGGGGAACGAGCCGGCGTCATAGATCAGAGTACTGGCCCCCTCGGCGGCCGGCGCGTTGATGATCGGGCCGGTTGTGGTTGCGGCCGAGCCCGGGCGTGCGGCGACAGTCGCGCCGGCGGTTATGGTGACCCCGTCTGCCGGCAGCAGCAGCGGGAAACCGGCCACGAGGACGCCGTCGACGGCCAACTGCCCGGCGGACCCAGGCACCGGAATGAAGGTGATGGTTGTGGCCGTCACCGCCGATGTAAACGCGGGAGCCCCTCCGATCGTTACCGTTGCAGCCGGATCGAAAGTGAAGGTCGGAGTGGTCAGGGTCAGGGTGACCGCCTCGCCACCGGCGGGGGTAGCTGAGGTCGGCGTGCCGGCGAAACCAATCACGGCCGGCGTCGTGACTTTGCCGGTGGTCGACAGCAGCTGCGGGAATTGCGGCAGCACGGCTGGGACAACGCCATTAATCGTTACGACCGAATCCGAATTGGGCGCCGGGACGAAGCTGATCGACCCGCTGTCCGCCGCAACGACCACGTCCCGGGGAGCGACCGCGCCCTCCAGGACGAAGCCGCCCTCTGCAACCACGAGCTCCGGAATGACTTTGATACCGGCAGGGAGGGTGAGGGTGACCGTCTCGCCCAGCGAGGGGGTCTGGTTGGAGAACGTCGCCTCCACCACCGTCAGCGTTGGACTGGTGACAGTTTCGCTCGAGGTAATGGTGAAAATCAGGGTTTCGTCGAAGGCAACGGTTGTGTTAGTGATCGTCACCACGCCGGCTGTGTTGGGGCCCGGCACCACCACCAGCTGAGTCCGATCGGGAGAGAGGCTCACGATATCGCCCGGAGGCCCGGCTGCGAAGGTCACCTCGGACTCGGCGGTGAACAGCACCCCGGCCGGGGCCGTGAGCGTGATCGTGTCGCCCCACGCCGGAGTCAAGTTCGAGATGCCAATGGGCAACGTGGACGGCGTGACTCGTACCGGCACCACCCGGGACTGGCCGCCGGCGCTGATGGTAAACGAGCTATTGGCAACGGCGGTACCGGTCACATTGAAGCGCACCTGGTTGGGGATGACCACCCCGGCGGTGGTGTTCTGAAAGGCGGTATCCTGCGTCACCGTGAGACCGCTGCCGACCGCACTGATCTCGAAGTCACCCGCGATCTGGCTCCCCTGGTCGTCCTGCAGCGAAGCGACCACCTGCTTGGTCT
>JBKJZM010000140.1:0-8549 GCA_046715295.1 Gemmatimonadales bacterium
AAGCGCTCGAGGAAGCTGCTGGCCGCCGCCGGCCCGTGGTGCATCTTCCAGTTGGCGGCGTAGATCAGCGCTCGGGGGGCGCTCATGCGTCGTCCAGCGCGGCGACGCCGGGCAGCTCCTTGCCTTCGAGGAACTCGAGCGAGGCCCCACCGCCGGTGGAGACGTGGGTCATCCGGTCCGCCAGCCCCGCCTGGGCCACCGCGGCCGCCGAGTCGCCGCCACTGACGACCGTCACGGCGCCCCGGCCGGTCGACGCCGCCATGGCGTGCGCCACCGCCAGCGTGCCGCGGTCGAACGGCGGCGTCTCGAACACCCCCATCGGGCCGTTCCACACCACAGTCCCCGCCCGCTCGATGATCGAACCGAAGCTCTTCTCGCTGGCCGAATCGATATCGTAGACCGCCCATCCTACCGGAATCGCGTCGCGCTCGACCGTACGGGTCTCGACGTCGGACTTTAACTCACGCGCGATCACCGACCCGCTGGGAAGCACCAGCTTCTTCCCTGCCTTTTTCATCAGTTCCCGGGCCAGATCCAGCCGCTCGTGCTCTACCAGTGAGTTACCCGTCTCGAGGCCCATGGCCTCGAAGAAAGTGCAGGCCATTGCTCCACCCAACAGGATCTCATCCACCTTGGGTAAAAGCGCCTCGATCAGGTCGATCTTGCCGCTGATCTTGGCCCCACCGAGCACGGCCACGAACGGCCGCTTCGGTTGGTGCAGCGCCTCGCCGAGGTAATGCAGCTCGCGCTCCATGAGAAACCCGGAGACCGCCGGTTTCAGGACTCGCGCGATGCCTTCCGTGCTCGCGTGGGCTCGGTGGGCCGACCCGAAGGCGTCGTTCACGTAGAGATCGCCGAGCGCGGCGAACCGCTCAGCCAGCGCGGGATCGTTTTCCTCTTCTCCGGGGTAGAACCGGGTGTTCTCCGCTACCGCCACGCCACCACGGGGGAGACGCTTGGTGATGGTGACCGCCTCTGACGCGGTCGGATCCTGAAGAAACGTGACCGGGGCCCCGAGCAGCTTCTCCAGTGCCCGGACCACCGGTTGCATGGAATGTTTGGGATCGGGGCCCTTCGGGCGCCCAAGGTGTGACAGCAGCACCACCCGGGCGCCCCGTTCCCGGAGATACCTGATGGTGGGCAATGCCGCGCGGATGCGGGTGTCGTCGGTGACCACACCGTTCTTGATGGGACAATTGAAGTCCACCCGTACCAGCGCGCGGCGTCCCTCGAGTGATCCTTTGTCCAGCGATTCGAGCGTACGCTTCACCGGCGCGACCCGATATAGCGCAACAGGTCCACGCAGCGGGCCGAGTAGCCCATCTCGTTGTCGTACCACGAAGTAACGTTGACGAGGGTGCCGGCCACTACGGTGGTCGACATCGCGTCGACCGTGCTGGAATGGAGATCGCCGATGTAGTCCACGGAGACCAGGGGCTCGTCGCTCACGGCGAGCACGCTCTTGAGCGGTCCCGACTTGGCCGCTTCGCGAAACGCGTTGTTGACCTCGTCAGCCGAGGTCGCCTTCTGGACCACACAGGTCAGGGCCACCACCGACACGTCGGGCGTGGGCACCCGGAGGGCCACGCCGTCTATCTTGCCCTTCACCTCAGGAAGGACGAGCGATGTAGCCTTGGCCGCGCCGGTCGAGGTCGGGATGATCGAGAGGGCCGCCGCCCGCGCCCGGCGGAGGTCCTTGTGGGGCAGGTCGAGAATGTTCTGGTCGTTGGTGTAGGAGTGCACCGTCGTCATGAAGCCGCTCACAAACCCGAACCGGTCCAGGATCACCTTCACCACCGGCACCAGGCAGTTGGTGGTGCAGCTGGCGTTGGAGATGATCTGATGCTTGGCAGGGTCGAACGCCTCGTGGTTGACCCCGTAGACGATGGTCACGTCCTCCTGTTTGGCCGGAGCCGAGATGATCACCCGCTTGGCCCCGCCCTTCAGATGCAGCGCGGCCTGCTCCCGGTCGGTGAAACGCCCGGTAGACTCGAGCACGAGCTCCACACCGAGGTCTTTCCAGGGGAGCTTGGCCGGGTCCTTCTCCGACAGCACCTTGATCGAGCGGCCGTCCACCGAGATCGAATCGGCCCTGGCCGCCACCTCGCCCTGAAAGCGCCCATGCACTGAGTCGTATTTCAGCAGGTGCGAGAGCGTCTTGGTGTCGGTGAGGTCGTTGACCGCCACGAACTCGAGCTCCGAAACGTTCATGGCCTTGGCGGCCCGCACCACATTGCGTCCGATCCGGCCGAAGCCGTTGATACCTACTCGGATTGCCATTCGATCTCCCGTAGAGGGCTATGGGCTGCGGTTAGCATAGCCGATAGCGTTACAAATCGATCACTGCACGCGCAAACGTCACCGCTTCCACCTGCCTGGCGCCGGCCGCCGACAGCGCCGCTGCTGCCGCCGCGAGGGTGGCGCCGGTCGTGAACACGTCGTCCACCAACACCAGGTCGAGCCCCTGCACCGGCTTCGCTCGAAATGCACCGGCGACATTGGCGTGCCGCGCCTCGGGCGTCAGTGCCGTCTGGGTCCGAGTTTCCCTGGTCCGCTGGAGTAAGTCAGGCCGCGGCGAGACCCCGATTCGAGTGCCGAGCGCCGCGGCGATCCGCTCGCTCTGATTGTACCCCCGCTGCCGCTGGCGGCCGCCACCGAGCGGAATCGGTATCAAGGATACCTGGTCAGTCAATGGCTCGAGTCCTCGCATCGCCTCGGCCATGGCCTCGGCGGCGCGACTCCAGCCCTCGTACTTGAGCTGGTGCACCGCCTCGCGGGCGGAGCCCTCCAGCCAGACCGCGCTCCGGACCCGACGAAGGCCGCCGGCCCAGCCGGCGCAGAGACGGCATTCGAGTCCGCGGAATGACGGCTGCCCGCAACGGTCGCACACCGGGTGCGGGATAGGCCGCCACCGGAGCCGGCAAAGGTCGCAGATCAGCGCGTCGTTTTCCCGCTCGGAGATCGGCTCGCTACAGAGCAGGCAGGCGGCCGGCAGGAGCCAGCGCTCCACCCCAGCGAGTATCCTTCGGCTGCGGGCGAGGCTCGCCTCGCCCCTATTCGCGAAGAGTAGCATTGACCGCGGCCCGCATTACTTCCACCGGCGCCCGCTGGCCCGGGAACCAGCACTCGAAGGCCAGCGCCCCCTGGGCCACCAGCATCGCGCGGCCGTCCGCCGCACGACGCACGCGGGGCCGCATGGCCCTGATCCACGGCGTCTCGCCGGCGCGGTACACCATGTCGAGCGCCACCTCCGCTCTAGGGGCGATGTCGGGAGCAATCGGCAGCGGGTCGTTGGCCTTGAGCCCGAGCGGCGTGGAGTTGATCAAGACTCGGCACTCCGAGGGCACGGCCAGCGCGACCCCGCGAGCGGAGATCCAGCGCTCGAACTCAGTCCGGCGGCCGGAATCCCGTGACGTCACCGCCACGTCGACTCCGCGCTCTCGTGCCGCCACCACCGCCGCTCGGGCTGCGCCGCCGGTTCCGGCGATCAGCCAGGGAGCCTCCGGCGCCTCCAGCTCACGCAACGCCTCGAGCACACCCTGCACGTCGGTGTTGTCACCCACGCTGCCACCGTTCTCACCCCAGAAGGTGTTGCTCGCGCCAACCACCTCCACCAGGTCGCGGCAGACGTCTACCGCCCGCGCGGCGGCTTCCTTGTACGGCACGGTCACGTTGCCACCACCACCGGCTTGAACGAGAGCCCGGATGAGGGGCGGGACATCGTCCGCGGTACATGCCAAGGGAACGTAGACCGCCTGGATTCCGAGAGCACGGAAGGCGGCATTCTGCATGACAGGCGAGAGGGAATGCGCGACCGGATTTCCGAGAATCGCAAAGACGCGCGTGGAGCCGGTGATCACCGCACGGTGCCGGCCACCCGGCCCACGACGCCGCTGATCATCTCCTGCAGCTCGTCGTAGGTAGTGCGATAGCTGGCGAGATCGGAGCCAAAGGGATCGCTGACCTCGCGGTTGGCCTCCTCCCGTCCGGCGTACTCGCCCAGGATGTGAACCTTCTCTTCTCCTCCCAGCTCGGCCACTCGGGCGCTGTGATGTCCGGACATGGTGAGGATGAGATCAGACGCCTTGACCAACTCGCGGGTCAGCAACTGGGCCCGGTGGCCGCTCAGGTCGAGGCCGTGCTCCAGCCCCACCAGGTAGGCCCCCTCCGAGACCGGGGCACCGTCCCACGCGCCGGTGCCGGCGGATGAGACCGTTACCTGGTCGGCACCCCGGACTGCGAGCGCCTCACGCAGCAGGGCTTCGGCCATGGGACTACGGCAGGTGTTACCGGTGCAGACGAACAAAACGCGCATAGTCAACTAATAGAACAGGATGGGTTATGGTTGTCACCCTGACCCAGCGCGCTCCTGTAAGGAACATGGCTGGGAGCTCGAGTGATTGTTCGGTCACGGTGCCAATCTGCCCGCGGCACGCCTGAGCTCCGCTCGCGGAATCGCGCCCTCCCGCACCAGGCGAGGCACCATGTCGGTGCAGTCGACCAGCGTCGACGGCGGCACGTTGCCGAGGACGCCTCCATCGAGCACCAGCAGCTCCCCGTTGCGCTCTTCCGGACCGAACAGATCCACCAGCCGGTCGGCCCCAGGAGCCGGCGGGCCACCCGGCCGGTTAGCGGAGGTGGAGGTGAGCGGTTTCCCTGTGGCCGTCACCAGGCGCGCGATGCCGACGTGGGAGGTGTGGCGCACCGCGATCCCTCCTTCCCTGCCCCGGAGCTCATCGGGCAGGTGTCCCTCGCCGCCGCGCAGCACCAGGGTCAGCGGGCCGGGCCAGAACGCCTCCGACAGCGCCGTCGCCGATGGGGTGAACACCAGACCCCATTCCTCCGCCATCCGCCGTCCCGACATCAGCAGCAGGAACGGCTTGCCTTCCGGTCTTCCTTTGAGGCGGGCCAGCGCGGCGAGCGCGGGTACGGTGGGGGCCGAGCCGAGGCCGTAAACCGTTTCTGTGGGATAGGCGAGCAGCTTGCCGGCGCTGAGGTGGCGTCCAACTCGAGGAATCGCCGCGGCGATCTCGGCGTCGGTTTGAAAGGGGAGGATCACGGGGACGCGTCGGCGAGCAGCTCCGCAAGGGCGAGATCTTCCGGCGTGGTGACCTTGAGGTTCCGGCAGGAGTCGGGCACCAACCGAACCGGAATCCCCATGACCTCGACCAGCGCGGCATCGTCCGTGGCGCGGTGGCCATCGCGCGCGGCACGGGCATGGGCCTCTTCCAGCACCGCCCGGGGAAAACCTTGAGGGGTCTGTGCGCGCCAGAGCCGCGACCGCGGGCGGGTCCGCCGGATGAGCGTGGAGTCCGTGGCGCTGGCTTCCTTGAGGGTGTCACTGAGCGGGACCGCGGGGACCGCCCCCTCGCCTGATCGGGCGAACCCGATCACCGCATCGAGAACCGTGCGATCGACGAACGGCCGGGCGCCATCGTGTACCAGGACCACTGTGCACTCCCGGCGCAACGCTGAGAGCCCTGCACGGACCGACTCCCCCCGATGGGCGCCACCCGCGACGATCGTAAGCTCGGAAGAGAGGGGTGAAAACGTGGCGGACGGTGAAGCGGCGGACAGAAACGCCGGGGGGTTGGCTGCGTCTTCGGACGGCAGCACCAGGACGACCTGGATGACGTCGGGATGCGAAGTGAAGTGACGCAGCGCGCGGAGCACCATCGGTACGCCACCGATCGGCTGATACTGCTTGGCGGTCAGTCCTCCGAAGCGAGCACCGCGTCCGGCCGCCACGACGACGACCCCGACGTCACGCGGCAAGGGCCCGCACCAGCTGCTCGACATGGTCGAGCCCTACCAGCGAGGCTCCCGGCACTTGTACCGTGCTGCGGGAGGACCCGAACACCCGGTGGAAGCCGAGGCGTACCGCCTCAGCGATGCGGCGCTCGATCGCTCCACTGGGCCGGATCTCACCCCCCAGCCCGATCTCGCCGAGGAAGATGACATCGGCCGGTGCCGGTCGGTTGTTCAGGCTGGAGAGGAGCGCCGCCGCGATCGCCAGATCCGCTCCGGGTTCGTTCAGCCGGACCCCCGCAGTGACCTGCACGAAGACGTCCAGGTTGGCGAACGACGTCTCGGCCCGGCGCTCCAGCACGGCGAGCAGCACGGCAAGGCGTCTGGGATCGAGTCCGGTGGCCACGCGCTGCGGTGTGCCGTATCCCGATTTGGCCGCCAGCGCCTGGACCTCCACCAGCACCGGCCGGGTGCCTTCCATGAGTGCGGTGACCGCGCTGCCGCTGATACCGACACCCCGGGCCGCGAGGAACACGGCCGACGGGTTGGGCACCGCCACCAGCCCGCTCTCGGTCATGGAAAAGACTCCGAGCTCATCCACCGAGCCGAACCGGTTCTTGGTGGTGCGGAGCAGCCGGTAATCGAGGGTGGCTTCGCCCTCGAAGTACAGCACCGTATCCACGATGTGTTCCAGCGTCTTGGGTCCCGCTATGCCGCCGCCCTTGGTGACGTGTCCCACCACGATGACCGATGTCCCGCTGTCCTTGGCAAAGCGCATCAGCTGGCCGGCGCACTCGCGCACCTGGCCCACATTGCCCGGCGCACTCTCCAGCGTTCCGGTGTACACGGTCTGGATGGAGTCGATCACCACTACATCGGCATGGACCGCGGCCACCGCCTCGATGATGGCCTCCAGCCGGGTCTCGCCCAGCACATGCACGGGGCCCGCGTCTTCCACCAGCCGGTCGGCCCGGAGCCGGATCTGGTCGGGCGACTCCTCGCCACTGGCATATAGTACCGTTCGCCCCGCGGCCTCCAGCCGCGCCGCCGCCTGCAGCAGCAGCGTGGACTTCCCGATGCCGGGCTCGCCCCCGATCAGTGTCATCGATCCGGGCACGATTCCCCCGCCGAGGACATAGTCGAATTCGGGAAGACCAGTCCGCCAGCGGGTGAGTGATTCGGCAGCGATGTTGTCGAGGCGGACCGGGGCGGCAGTGGCGGAATAGGCGGCAGTCCTTCCGCCCCGTCCGCTCTTTCCGCCTGTTCCGCCGCGCGCCAGCGCGGGCTCCTCCGCGATGGCATTCCATTCCCCGCAGGCCTCACAGCGGCCTACCCACTTGGGGTGCTCGTGGCCGCATTCGGTGCAGCGATAGACCGACTTCGGTTTGGCCACTTATTCGGGTCCTTCGCGCTCGGTGCGATTATCGAAGCGGGTGAACTGCTTGTGGAAGTAGAGATCCACGGTGCCGGTCGGGCCGTTGCGATGCTTGCCGACAATGACCTCGGCGATACCGTGGAGGCTGTTGCCCTCGCTGTCTTCCTTCTGATACATCTCCGGCCGGTGGATGAAGATGACCACATCGGCATCCTGCTCGATAGCGCCGGAGTCGCGCAGGTCGGACAGAATGGGCCGCCGCTCACCGCCGCGCTGCTCCGAGGCACGCGAGAGTTGGGACAGGGCGATGACCGGGATATCCAGCTCGCGAGCCAGCCCTTTCAGGGACCGGGATATGTCGGAGATTTCCTGGACCCGGTTCTCGGAGTACTCCGGGCTCCGCATCAACTGGAGATAGTCCACCACGATCATGCGGACATCGTTCTCCACCTTGAGACGCCGGGCCTTGGAGCGCATCTCCAGCAACGTGAGCGCCGGGGAATCGTCGATCCAGATTGGGCAGCTCTGGAGGATACCGGCCGCGCGCGCGAGCCGGGTAAAGTCCGGATCCTTGAGGCTGCCCCGTCGCACCGCCTGGCTGTCGACCCTGGCCTCGGCGCACAGCATCCGCTGCACCAGTGCCTCTTTCGACATTTCCAGGGAAAAGACCGCGACCCCGAAGCCATCCACCGCTGCCTGGGTGGCGATGTTGAGGCAGAACGCGGTTTTCCCCATGGAGGGGCGGGCGGCGACGATGATGAGCTCCGAGGCCTGGAACCCCGAGGTCATCTCGTCCAAATCTGTGAAGCCGCTCGGCACCCCGGTGATCGCTTTACCACTCCGCTGGAGCGTTTCGATGCGCTCCATAGTGGGCCACAGCATCTCCTTGAGTCGAGTGAACCCTTCGTCGCCCCGCTGCTGGGAAATCTGGAAGATCCGCGACTCGGCTCCGTCGAGGAGCTCGTTTGCGGTGGAGTGTCCATCGTAGGCTTCGGTGATGATCGAAGTGGACGCCTCGATCAGGCGGCGGGTAATCGCCTTGTCTTTGACGATCTTGGCATGGAACTCGATGTTGGCCGCGGTGGGAACGGTGTCCACCAGCTCGGCGAGATACTCCAGCCCCCCGGCGCTCTCGAGCTCGCCCCGGCGGAGCAGCTCGTCGCGAAGCGTGATGTGGTCGATGACGGTCCGCTGCTCGGTGAGGGCGAGCATGGCGCGGAAAAGCCGGCGGTGCGGCTCGCGATAGAACATCGAGTCGTCGACCAGCTCCGCGGCGCGGAGCGCGGCATCCTGATCCAGCAGCATGGCGCCGAGCACGGCCTGCTCGGCTTCCTGACTCCAGGGGGCCGACCGGCCCACGTAGGGATCAGCGGTCGAGTAATTGCCTGACGATACGGACGTCATCCCAGGTCGGCTTCTTCCAGTT
>JBKJZM010000141.1:0-6904 GCA_046715295.1 Gemmatimonadales bacterium
CCAGGTGGTTCTCGCTGCGGGCGATCTCCACTATTTCCTCGGTGCCGAAGAGCCGCCGGATCTGCTCCAGCGCCTTGGGCGGCACGATGAGGTCGGCCTGCGAAGCTCCGCTCGCTTCCACGGTAGGCACGTCCATCCGGGCCAGCCGGTGGCCGTTGGTGGCGACCATGCGCATCCGCTCAGGGCGCAGCTCCCACAGCACCCCATTGAGGATGGGACGGCTCTCCTCGGTGCTGGCGGCAAAGGCGACATGGCCGATGAGCTTCTGGAGCTCCCGGGAAGAGGTACGCCAGCCTCCTTCGAACTTCACACTGGGGAACGCGGGGAACTCTTCACGCGGCAACCCGAGCAATTTGAATCTCGAGCGGCCGCATTCAATGGTCACCCGCTGTTCTCCGGACGCGGTCAGACGGATGGCGGCGCTGGGCAGCTCCCGCACGATTTCGACCAGTTTGCGCGCCGGAAGGGTGATGGCGCCTTCCTGATCGACCGATGCCGAGACGGTGGTGCTGACCGAGACGTCGAGATCGGTGCCTGAGAGGCGGATGCCGTCTTTGGTTGCCTCGAGCAGGATATTCGACAGGATCGGCAGCGTCGTCTTGGCAGGGACACTGGCCGCCACCGCAACGAGGCCTTCCTGGAGTTGCTCCCGCGTGATCGTGAGCTTCATTCGCTCCTCAGGATTGCTAAATCAGATACTACTCTTCCATTTAAAATAACTTAGTAGCAGTAGTAGAGGGTCTGGATATGTGGAGCGCCGCTACAAGAAGTCCGCGCGCCCGCACTTACGGCCCCTCGGCACTGTCGACAGCGTGTGTACGATGGGGATGGTGCTCGTCCACGCTGCCACGATCTCCACTACTATCAAGAATTCCCACACCTGGCGAATCGCGCGGGGATTATTCTGCGCACAACTCCTGACGGGCATGCTCCACCCGCTCGCGGAAACTGCGATCGCGGGACATCTGGCGGCTCACCTTGTCCACGCTGTGAATCACAGTCGAATGATCCCGGCCCCCAAACGCCTGACCGATCTCGACCAGCTGCATTTCCAGGAGCTCGCGGGCCAGATACATCGCGATCTGTCGCGGCACCGTGAGGGTCTTGATCCGCGCCTTGGATCTGAGACCCTCCGGGGTCACCCCCCAGCGCCGGGCGATGACCTCCTGCACCTTGTTGATGGATGGCAGGGCCTTCGGCGCCGCAAGGCCATCCTCGCCCGGCCGAATCTTGTCGGACAGCGCCTCGCGCGCCAGCTCGATCGAGACCTCTTTGTGCTTTAACGATGCGAACAGCAGCAACTTAATGATACAGCCCTCGAGCTCGCGGACGTTGGAGCGCACGTGCTCGGCGATGAATCGGAGCACGTCGTCCGGAATGGTGAGCTCCAGATGATCCTGCTCCTGCTTCTTCCGCAGAATCGCGATCCGGTGCTCCAGGTCGGGCTGCCCGATGTCGGCCACCATGCCCCACTCAAAGCGGCTCACCAGCCGGGCTTCGAGGCCGGGAAGCTCCTTGGGGGGTCGGTCCGACGTCAGCACGATCTGCTTGTTGCCCTCATAGAGTGCATTGAACGTGTGAAAGAACTCTTCCTGGGTCATCTCCTTGCCTTCGAGGAAATGCACGTCGTCCACCAGGAAGAGGTCTACATCGGTCCGGTAGCGCCGCCGGAACTCGGGCATGGTCCGGCTGTGAATGCTCTCGATGACCTCGTTGATGAACTGCTCCGCGCCCACATAGAGAATCCTGGTATCAGGGTTCCGTTCACACACGGTGTGGGCGATGGCCTGCATGAGGTGAGTCTTGCCCAGCCCGGTGGCCCCGTAGATGAAGAGGGGGTTATAAGTCTTGCCCGGCGACTCGGCCGCGGCATGGGCCGCAGCCGCGGCGAGCTCGTTCGACTTCCCGATAACGAAGGTATCGAAGGTGTAGCGCTCGTTGAGGGGCTGAGTGCTGGGATTGACCTGGGTGCCCGTGACCGCGGGCGCGGAGGGCGCCACGAAGAAGTCCATTTGCGGCCGCTTCTGCCGGTCCTCGTTCACCCGAAAGACGATCGACGTGGGCTGTCCCAGGACAGGCTCGGCCAGGCGCGACAAGAGCGTCGCGTGTTTCGTCTCATTCCATTCCACCGCGAACTGGTCGGGTGCCCCGATGATCAGGCGTCCCTCGTCGAGGGCGATCGCCTCAGTGGGCTCGAGCCACGTCCGGATCGTGTGGTCTGGAAGTTCGCGATGCGCCTCGTCGAGGATGCGCTTCCATGCGTCTTTTGCGGACAGCTGCATCGGTACTCGAAAACGGAAGGAATTTTTTCTAGGGCGAGAGATGTTACGGGCGGGTTGTGGAAAAGTCAATCGGGGCTTGACAGCGGGCGGACGTTTTTTCTTCCGCTCCGTACCTTTCGCCCCTACCCCTGCCGCCCTCCACCCTCTCAACTTGACCTAAATGCTCCGTCACGACTAACTTCCCCGGCTCACTTGGGAGGACTTTTCGGATGAAGCCGTCTTATCGCCCGCGCAACAAGCGCCGGATCAACAAGCATGGGTTCCGCGCCCGGATGGCTACGCGCTGGGGCCGAGCCGTGCTCTCTCGCCGGCGGAAGAAGGGTCGCAAGCAGCTCACCGTGTCGCTCCCGTCGAAGCACGGGGGTTCCTGACAGGTTCGGCGCGCCTGCCGCGAGCCCACCGGCTCGCGCGCGCGTCGGACATTCGCCGCTGCCTCACCCATGGCCGGCGCCGCCGGTTCGAGCACCTGGACATGATCTGGATGGACAACTCAACGGGCCAGCCGCGGATGGGACTGATCGTTCCCAAGTTTCAGTCGTCTGCGGTGGCCCGCAATCGCTTACGGCGGCGCCTGCGGGAAATCTGGCGTCGGGAGATCCAGCAACGGCAGCCCGCGTGGGATCTGGTCATCAAGACACGACGCGAGGCCTACGCCGCCAGCTTCGAGGCGCTGCAGTCGCAAGTACTTGCCTGGCGCGACACCGTTCTTGGTGCCAGGTGAGCAATGCTGCCGCTCCTTCAGGTGCCCCGCCGCGCTCTCGCTCTGCTCATCCGTGGTTACCAGCGGGGAATTTCTCCCGCGCTGCCGCCGAGTTGCCGGTTCACCCCATCCTGCTCCCAATACGCACTCGAGGCGGTCACCCGACACGGCGCACTCAAGGGCACCTGGCTGGCCGCCCGTCGTCTCGTCCGCTGTCATCCGTTTCATCCGGGCGGGTTCGATCCCGTCCCCTGACGCTGTGAACTGAGTCCATGGACCGCCGTACTATCTGGGCGATTCTGCTGATGATGGTCATCGCAATCGTCCCTGCAATTTTCATGAAGAAGTCGCCCGCGAGCGAGACAGCGGGGCAGCGGGGCAGCGGGGCAGACAGTTCCGCGGCCTTGCCTCGTCCCGCCCTCGATAGTGCGAGTGCGCCCCAGACCACACGCGATAGCGTGAGAACTCCTGGTCCGGCGGCTGCGCGAGCCTCTGACAGTTCCGCAGCCCCGCGCCCCCGCAGCCCCGCGGCCGAAGACACTGTCCGCATCACCTCGCCGCTCTACACCTACGGCATCAGTACTCGCGGCGGCAAGTTGGTCGAAGCGACCCTGTCGCGCTACCGCTCGATGGCGCCGGCGGAGAAGGGAAAACCGGCGCAGCTCATCCCCCGCGACAGCAAGCTTCTGGGGCTCACCCTGGTTCGGGGTCAGGACACCATCCCGCTGCACGATTGGCCGTTCACCGCCTCCGCGGAGCGGCTCTACGTCACGGGTCCGACGGCGCTCAAGCTCAGCGGCGAGCAGAATGGGGTCAACGTGGATCTGACCTACACGTTTCGCCCCGATGACTACCAGATCGGGGTCGAGGGCCGGGTGACGGGGGTGGGACCGAACGGCGGGTTGCTGCGGGTGGGGATGGGCCCCACCATCGCCAACACCGAGGCCGACTCCAACGAAAACCATCGGGCGCTGGCCCTCGTCACCAAGCACAATGAGACCGAGCGCACCGATTTCTCCGGCCTCAAGCCGGGCGAGCCCAGGACGGTGAGTGGGCCCTTCGAGTGGGCGGCGATCAAGTCGAAGTACTTCGTGACGGCGGTGCTGGCGCTGGACAGCACCCGCGGCGGCATCAGCGGGGCCACGGCAACGGCGCCAGCCACGGCGAGCGGCGATCCGCGCGAGGCCAACGTGGAGCTCGGCCTGCCGTTGCCTCCCAACGGGAGCTTCGGCTACACCACGTACGTCGGGCCGATGGAGATGGACCGGCTCCACCGGATCGGGCACAGCTTCGACGACGTGAACCCCTACGGCTGGCCGGGGTTCCGCACCATCATCCGGCCGGTGGCCGCCGGCGTCCGATGGCTGCTGGTCTGGATGCACGAGCATCTGTACCTGGCCTATGGCCTCGTGCTGGTCATCTTCGGGATCCTGGTGCGCATAATCCTCTGGCCGCTGAACCAGAAGGCGATGCGCGCCAACATGCAACTCCAGGCGGTGCAACCGCTGATGAAGGAGATCCAGGAGAAGCACAAGAGCGATCCGCAGAAGGTGCAGCAGGAGATGTTCAAGCTGTACAAGGAGCACGGCGTCAACCCGCTGGGCGGCTGCTGGCCGATGCTGCTCCCGATGCCGGTCCTGTTTGCGCTCTTCTTCGTGTTCCAGAATACGATCGAGCTCCGTGACGCCTCGTTTCTCTGGCTGCCGGACCTCTCGCGCCCGGATCCGCTGTACATCATCCCCGTCATCATGGGGCTCTCGATGTGGGGGCTCACCAAGGTGGGGCAAGTCGGGATGGAGCCGAATCCCCAGATGAAGATGATGCTTTACATCATGCCGGTCATGATGACGTTTCTCTTTCTCAACTTCGCCTCCGGCCTCAACCTCTATTACGCGGTGAGCAACATCGCGAGCATCCCCCAGCAGTGGCTGCTGGCGCGGGAGCGGAAGAAGCGGACGGCCAGGGCAATAGTAGAAGTCAAGACCCGGCCCGAGCCCAAACCGGCTCGCGCAAAGCGGAAGGCCTGAGCTCGGACTCGTTGCGAGGGTGCTCCGCCCGAAGCAATCCAGCATGCTCTGTGATCCCATTGTCGCGCTTGCAACGCCTCCCGGCCGGTCGGCTCTTGCCGTGGTCCGGCTGAGCGGGGCGGGCGCCTTCGAGGTGGCCGAGCGGGTCATCGCCGGCTTTCGGCGCAGGCCCGCTCGGCTCGCGACGCTGGCCACGTTTCGAGACGCGGGCGGGGAGCCGATCGATCGCGGCATCTACACCGTGTTTCCCGGGCCAGCCAGTTACACCGGAGACGACCTGGTGGAGCTCTCCTGCCACGGCGGCCTTCAGGTGCCGGCCCGACTCGTTGCGGCGCTCCAGGCGGCAGGTGCACGGGCCGCGGCCCCGGGCGAGTTTACCCGGCGAGCCGTGCTCAACGGCAAGCTCGACCTGGTGCAGGCAGAAGCCGTTGGTGATCTGATCGACGCGACGGCGCCGGCTCAGGCGCAGGCAGCACTGCATCAGCTCGAGGGCGGTCTCTCCCGCCGGCTCGCCAGCCTGCGGGAGTCACTCATCGAGGTACAGGCCCTGCTCAGCTACGATATCGACTTCCCCGAGGAGGACGACGGCCCGGTGCCGCCGGAACGCGTGGCCCGGCAGATCGAAGCGACGGGCGACCAGATACGACTGCTGGTGTCGGGTGCGCCCTCGGCCGAGCGGCTTCGGGAGGGTGCCCTGCTGGTGTTCGCCGGGCGTCCCAACGCCGGCAAGTCCTCGCTCTTCAACGCCCTGCTGGGAAGCGCCCGGACACTGGTCACCGAAATTCCCGGTACCACCCGCGATGCCGTCGAAGCGCACACCGACTTTCTGGGCTGGCCGGTGCGCCTGGCCGATACCGCCGGCTTGTGGGATGCACCGGAACAGGTCGACCGGCTGGGGGTCGAAGTCAGCCGCCGCTATCTGGCCGCCGCGGATCTCGTGTTGCTTTGCGTGGAGTCCGGCAGGGACCTGGGGACCGACGAGGTCACCATCGCCGCCTCGAGGCCAACCCTGCTGGTGCGCACCAAGTCCGATCTCGCGGAAGGCTCAGGAGAGGGACTTGCCGTGTCAGTCGTAAGCGGCGTGGGGCTCGGGGCGCTGCGCCGGGCGGCGGCCGAGCGAGTGTTTTCCGAGCGGATCGAGCTGGCCGATCTGGAACCGGCGATCACGCGGGAGCGGCACTGGACAGCGCTGGTCCGCGCGCAGGACGCGCTGGCTCAGGCCGGGCCTCACCTGAAACGGGGTGGCGACGCCGTGCTGGCCGCTCACCACGTGAGCGAGGCCACGACGGCACTCGACGAGTTGCTCGGCGCGGTGGATATCGAGGAGGTGCTGGAGCGGGTGTTTAGTAGTTTTTGCGTGGGGAAGTGAAAACTTGACCCTAGACCCTTGACGTTCCGTTCAGGCAGTCTGGATCCCTCTCGCCGCATCCTCAGCAGCCTGAAACTCCTGCGCGCCAGCGCGCACCGCTTCCGCTAGCCCCCTCTCCCCCACCAGCGCTTCGGTCATCCGGTACCCCAGGTAGTAGCCGGCCCGTTCCGGGATGACACGACCGCCCACCAGCCGAGCCGCAGGGCTCATCCCGCCGGATAGATAGCGCAGTCGAAGCCCCAGGCCGCTTCGGTCGAGGTCCGGCTCGACCACGCGGCGGAGGAAGGATTCCATCTCGCGCAGGCGAGTGTACTGGCGGCGGGGGTAGCCGAAGTAATCGGCCGCATCGAACCCCGGTGCCACCGCCTGGGACACGTGCACCGCGAGCCCTTCGTTGATCAGCAGCTCCCGCAGCGTCGCCCGGCTACCGGTGGTCCAGTAGTCGTAGTAGCCACCGCTCTCGGTCACCAGCCGGCGGAGGTCGCTCGAGCTGCTGGAGGAGGTGTAGCGAACGGTATGCGCCAGC
>JBKJZM010000142.1:0-13171 GCA_046715295.1 Gemmatimonadales bacterium
TCAGCGCCTGGCTGGCCGCCCCGCTGATGGGCTTCGCCTGGGTCATGGCCGGCCCGATCGCGGTTCTCAACGGTACTGCAAACCGGCTGCTGCGGGTGTTAGGGATCGACCCGCCCGGCGACACCGAACGGCTCCATTCGCCGGAAGAGATCCGGATGCTGGTGGAGCAGAGCACCGAAGGCGGAAGCCTGGGTGGGCAGGACGCTCGACTGCTCGAAGGGGTGTTCGAGTTCAGCGAGAAAACGGCGCAGGATGTCATGACGCCCCGCACCCAGATTGCGGCACTCAACGCCGATCTCAAGGTCGAGGACGCCGCCGATCAGGTGGCCATTTACGGGCGTTCGCGCTATCCGGTCTATTCCGACTCGCTGGACGAGATCATCGGCGTGGTGCATGCCAAGGACATCCTGGCCGCACTCCGCGCCCGGCCGGGGCAGACCGTCCGGATCATCATGCGCCCGCCGCTCTTCGTGCCCGGCACCCGGGAGGTGGAGGACGTGCTGGCCGACATGAAACGGCTGAAGACCCACCTGGCCATTGTGCTGGACGAGTACGGCGGCACCGCGGGATTGGTCACCATGGAGGACCTGCTGGAGGAGATCGTGGGCCCGATCTACGACGAGTACGATCCGCAGGACCGGGCCGGGCCCACCGAGGGCGCTCCCCCGCTCGACGGCTCCATGACCATCTCCGAGTTCAACAGCCAGTTCGGAGCCGCGCTCGACGATACCGACTACACCACCATCGGCGGCTACATCTTCGGCCAGCTGGGGCGCCTGCCCCGGCCAGGAGACCGGGTGATCGTGGGGCCGTTCACCTTCGAGGTCGTCGAGATGGAGGGGAGGCGGGTAAAGACCGTCCACCTGCACGGCCCGAAGCCGGAAGAGGCGCCGGTCTCCAAGCCCGGGTGATGCCCGCCTAATGTTCCCCACCTCCATCGCCGCCATTCCTCCGGGCGCCCTCGACCTTACCGGCGAGGCGGTCCGGCGGCGCCGCGTCCTCCAGCGGGCCACCATGGGGGCCCTAGAGCAGGCCGGCTATGAGGAATTGATTCCGCCCACGTTCGAGTACGAGGATACTTTCGTCCGGGCCGGCGGGCCGAGTGTCGCGGAGCGGCTGGTGCGCTTCCCCGACCGGGACGGCCGGATCCTGGCGCTTCGCTATGATTTCACCGCCAGCCTGGCGCGAGTCGCTGCCACCACGTTTTCGGGAGCCAGCAGGACCCTGCGGTTGTGTTATTCCGGAAAGGTGTTCCGGCAGGAGCCGGAGCGAGGCGGGCGCCCCCGCGAGATGCTGCAAGTCGGCGCCGAGCTGCTGGGACAGGGCGACCTGGCCGCGGACATCGAGATCGTGCGGCTCACCCTGACGCTCCTGGCCGCGGTGGGACTGAAAGACTTCCAAGTCAATTTGGGGCACGTGGGGGTGCTCGCCGCCGGGCTCAGCACGCTCGAGGAGCCGCTCCGAGCCGATGTCAGGAGATGGATCGATCGGAAGGATCGGGGCAGCCTCCGCGGAGTGCTCGCGAGCCTGTCGGGTGACGCTTGCACCTTGATGACGCTCCCCTTCGTCATCGGCCGCCGGGAGGCGCTGGAAGAGGCGGCCCGCACCGCACCGCCGTCGTCGCTGCCCGGACTGGAGCACCTCCTGACCCTCGATGCGGCGCTCAGCGCGGACGAGCGGGCCCACATCGTGTATGATCTGGGCGAAGTGCGCGGGCTGGATTACTACACTGGAATTCATTTCGAGCTCTACATCGCGGGAGCCGGGCGGGCCGCTGGAGCGGGCGGGCGCTACGACGACCTCATGGGGCGTTTCGGCCGGCCGATGCCCGCTGTGGGCGTGGCACTCGACCTCGACACGATCGTCCAGGTGGTCGCCTGAGCCGGCTGCGGATCGCCCTCCCCAAGGGCCGCCTGTTCGAGCCGGCCAAAGCCCGATTCCGTCAGGCTGGGGCAGAGCTCGCGGCTGATTCCGGACGCAAGCTCCTCATCCCGTCGAGCGACCCGTCGATCGATTTCCTGGTGGTGAAGCCCGGGGACGTGCCGGTCTACGTCGAGTCGGGGGCCGCCGACCTGGGCGTAACCGGCACCGACGTGCTGCGGGAGACCAACGCCGACGTGCTCGAGCCGCTGGAGCTGCAATTCGGGTTCTGCCGTCTGGTGGTGGCGGCTCCCGCCGACGTACCGTACCCCGCATTGCCCGGCGGAGTGACCGCACGGGTCGCCACGAAGTACCCCCGGCTGGCGCAAGCCTACTTCGCCGGTGCGGGCCGGCCTGTCGATATCATCGAGGTCGGGGGGTCGGTGGAGGTCGCGCCGCTGCTCAACCTGTCGCACTGGATCGTCGACCTGGTCGACACGGGGAACACCTTGCGTGCAAATGGCCTGGTCGAGCGGGGGACGATCCTCCACTGCGGAGCGGTGTTGGTTGCCAACCGGGCCAGCCAGAAGCTGAAGCTGGATGCGTACCTGGGTTTGATGGAGAGATTGGAACGAACGTAAGGATAAGTGCTCTAGCAGGGCTCGGCTCGCTCCCTCCAGCGCTGCAGTTCGCTCTCTGACTCTAGATCCCAAGTGGACCGGCCGCTCACTGACGCGCCTTCGGGAGCGATTCCGAGCCCTGCACCAAGCGTTGTTCACTACCAGAACGATGATCCGATTCTTACGAGGAGGGGAGGGTCGCGGCAGAAAGTGGGCTCTCCGGAGTGCACGTCAGTGAGCGGTCGGTTCTCTTGGGATCTCAACCCCTGGAGCGAACTGCAGTGCATGGAGGAGAGCCACTCTGCCGCGGGCGGGGAGCGGGGACCTTCACCGTCTTGTCGTTGCTGTCCTCTGGTTCGCCAGCCGCACAGCCAGCTCGATCGCCGCCCGCATGCTCGACGGATCCGCCCGCCCGGTGCCGGCGATATCCAGCGCGGTCCCGTGGTCGGGCGAGGTCCGCGGAAACGGCAGACCCAGCGTCACATTCACGGCCCGCCCGAACGCCGCCACCTTGATCGCGGTCATTCCCACATCGTGGTAGGGCGCGAGCACCGCGTCGAACTCCCCTCGCATTGCCCGCACGAACACCGTGTCCGCCGGCAGCGGTCCCGCGGCCCCTAACGCCTCGGCTGCCGGCCGCAACACACGTTCCTCCTCGTCGCCGAAGAGACCCGACTCGCCCGCGTGCGGGTTGACCGCGCAAACCACAAGGCGGGGTCGCTCGATTCCCCACCAATCTCGGAGTGCCTGGTTCACGGTCCGGCCGGTTCGCACCACCCGGTCTACCGTGAGCAGTGCCGGCACGTCCCGGAACGGCACGTGGGTCGTGACCAGGACCACCCGAAGGGGGAGGCTCTTGGGGTCGTCAGTGGTCTGTTCCGCCGCGAGCATCATGGCCACGTCGACGCCGCCGGCCAGATGGGCCAGCCACTCGGTGTGACCGGGATAGGGAAAACCCGCGAGGTGGAGGGCGTGCTTGTGTGCAGGGGCGGTGACGATGCCATCGACCTCGCCGCTGAGGGCGAGCTTTACGGCCGCTTCGACCGAATGTCCGGCAATGCGGCCGGCGCGGATCACCCGTTTGCGGTCCGGGTTCGAGTCGCCACTGCCCAGGCCCCAGCTCCCCACGGAAACTGTCCGCTGAGCCGGTATCCCGGCGACCTGATCTTCCGCGCCAACGATTGTGATCTCGGCTTCGAGTGGTCGAGCCAGCGCGCGGGCCGCGATCTCAGGTCCGATCCCGCGCGGATCGCCCAGCGTGATCGCGAGCCTAGGACCTGATCTCGACGTAGGTCGCCTTTCGCAGCCGGTCCAGGTAGCGCCGGATGGCGAGCTGCTGCCCCAGCTGCTCGCGGATGCGGTCGCGGACGTCCTCATACTTGACATCACCCTCAGGGCGACGGCCGGTCACCTGGAGCACCACGTACTGGTCGCGGCCACTGGCGGGGAGCGTGAACACCGGCACGACCGTCCCGGAGTCGGCAGTACCGATCACCTTGGCGTAGTTCTCGGGCAGCTTGGTGATCGGCACGGCTTCCGCGTCGCGTTCGGCCGAGGGATCGTGGTAGAGGCGCTGGAGAGAATCGAAGGAGGCGCCGGTCTCCAGCGCCTTTCGCACCGCCTCGGCCCTGGTCCGCGCGCTGTCCACGTGAGCCGAGTCGATCTCCGGCATCAGCAGAATGTGTCGCGCCTGAACCTCGGCGGGCTGCGCGCGCTCGACCTGGATGATGTGATAGCCGAATGGCGACTCGACCGGATCGGACACCACGCCGGGCTTGAGCCCGAACGCCACCCGCTCGAACTCCGGCACCATCACTCCGCGGCGGAACCAATTGAGGGATCCGCCCTGCTCCTTCGACCCCGGGTCCTGGGAGAAACGGCGCGCAGCGGTGGCAAAGTCGGCTCCCCGGCGGAGCTCGAGCACGATCGAATCGGCCTGGGCCTTGGTCCGTGCCTTTGCCTCGGGTGACGGCTTGGGCGAGACGACGATCTGCCGGAAGGACAGCGTGGCAGGCCGGGTGCCAAGGCTGGCCCGCTGCTCGTCGAAGAACTGCTGCATCTCCTTCTCTGTCGGCGAGACCGCTTTGAGCTTGCCCTCGCCCCGCAGTTTCTCCACCAGGCGGTTCTGGAACGCAGCCCGCCGCTGCTGGTCACTGAGCCACCGGCGGTACTCCTCCGGAGTCTGGAACCCCGCCTTCTGGAGCTCGGCCCGATAGTCCACTTCCGACGTGAAGTTGCCGCGCACCTTCTTCACCTGTTCTTCGACCCCGCTTGCGATCTCCTCGTCGGTCACCGTGATGGCTGTGTCTCGCTGGGCCTGCTGCACCAGCAGTTCCTCGTCGATAATCGAGCCGACGATCTGCTGCCGGATAGCCTCGATGCCCTCGGAACTGGTGGGCAGCTTGGCACCTTGTGACTCGCGCGAGAAAATCTCCTCCTCGACCTGCGAGGCAAGAACCGGACGGTTGCCTACGATGGCGAGCACCCGGTCCACGGTGAAGGTGGTATCGTGCGCCGGCCCGACCATCGCCTCGCTCCGCGGCGGCGTGCTGGAGGTATCCGCAACGACCGAGTCGGCCGAAACGGAATCGACCGCCGCGGAAGTGGTGTCCTGTGCCGCGACACCGGTGTGCACCCAGATCAGCAGGACGAGTGCAAGAGTCAGGCGGGTCCTGCAAGAGCACATGATCAATTCCCGGAATTTTGAGCAGTATCGGCCGGTGCGGCGGGCGCGCTCGGTGCCGGAGCGGTCTTCGGGGCCGGGGTTCCCTTCGGTGCCGGCGTGCCGCGCGCCCGGGCCGTGTCGGATCCGAGTCCTGGAATCGGGGCCGGACCGGGTGCCGGTTGGATCGGCCCGCTAGCCGCCCTTGCCGAGTCGGCCTTCTTGGTCTCGACCAGGGCCAGCTCTATGGCGCGGTTGATCCCTGCATCGTGGACTCGGTAGCTAGAACGATCGCGCAGGAGGGTGGCAAGCGCGGACGGCAGAGGGCGGAGCCGTGCCTTACCTCCGACCAGGCGGTCAAAGTACTCCTCCAGCTTCAGGGTGGCCACCTTGTCGCGTTCGTTTGCGGCCACGCTCGAGTCGCCTAGCGTCGAATCGTCGAGGCCCATCTCGGCGCGCAGGGTATCGATCTGGCTCCGATAACGCGCTTGCAGCCCCTGCCACTCCTCCGGCGTGATCTTGATCTTGGCGGAGTCGGCCTGTTCCAGCAGCAGGACGTTCTGGGTGAGAATCTTCGCGAACTGGGTGAGCATGCTGTCATTGGCCTGCTTCAGCTGGGCGATGTACTGCGGAGGCAGGGCCTGCAGCCAGCGCATGAACTCGCCCACGGTGAGCTCACCCCCCTTAAAGCTCACCAGCGTCTTGTTGGAGCGCCGGGCGGCATCGGGATTCTCGCCGGCTTGGCGCATGGCCGCCGCTGCGCCTCGGGCCACCTTGATCTTCCTGGTCAGCGCCAGACTGTCCATGTAGATCGAATCCAGACGGGTACCGGCGCTCTCGGCCAGGTAGGAGGTCAGCCGCTCCCGCGCGCCCTCCTGGTCTGGACGCTTGATGATGTGGTAGCCGAACGGCGTCTCCACAACCCCACTCATCGCACCGGGCGGGAGCGCCCAGCCCGCGCTATCAAACGCGGTCACGAACTTGCCCTTGGGGCTGGCCGGCAGAAATCCTCGCTCCATTCGGCTGCCCGGGTCTTCCGAGAGTTGCGACGCGAGGGTGCTGAAATCGGCTCCTCGCTTGAGCCGGCCCAGGGTGCCGTCCGCCTTCTTCCGCGCGACGTTCCGCACTTCGGGGACGGCGTTGGGTGGCACCCGGAAGAGAATGTGCTGCAGGACCCGCACCTGATCCGATTTATACACGCTATCAGCCGCGCCGGGCTTGAAGCTGGACCGCCGCGCCATCAGCGTGTCGTGCCAGTGGCTGCCCTGCAGCTCGGCCATCTCCGGCCAGACCACCTGAGCGATGCCGGCCGAGTCGAACGGCAGCTTGCCGGCGGCAGCGGCCTGGGCGAACAACGCGTAGTCGATCCAGACGTTGGAGATGAAGTTGCCGGCCTCGTGAGAGGGCTTGACACCCTTCGCGCTGCTGAGCACCTGAGCCAACCGCGCCGAGGTCAGCTGCTCGCCACCCGCCTCGGCCGCCACGTCGGCATGGGCAGAGAAGAGATCGCGGAAGCTGCCACATCCGGCGAGACCGGCTGATAGAAGGAGGGACGAGAAGAGGGTAGCACGATACATTTGGTCTCCAATAATGAAGAACGCTATGGGCTATTGGCCTATGGGCTGCGCCGGCAGCCTGAGAAATTCCGAGTTCATGACCAATAGCCAGCAGCCAATACCCAATAGCCCGGCAATCACAAAGCCTTACGCAGTGCTCTCACCAACGCCGGCACAATCGGCTCCCCGCCGAGCCGCATAAGCCGGAGCGAGAGCGGCACAGTGCGGCGGACCTCCGCCGACAGCTGTACGTCATCCAGTGCGGAGGTGAGCCCGCCGAGCTTGGGCTGGGTGCCGGCTCGGAAGGTGAGGCGGGCCTCGTCTCCCCGAACCAGCACGTTCTGAAGCCCGAGGGCCGCCCCCATCACTCGAAGCCGCGTCATGTCCAACAGCATCTCGGCGGCGGCCGGCAAGGGGCCGAAGCGCTCACGCAGTTCGTCTCGCAGCCCATCAATTTCGCCGGACTCGGCGGCTCGCGCCAGTCGCCGGTAGAGATCCAGCTTCACGTCGTCATCCGGTATGTACCCGTCGGGCAGGTGAGCCGACTGGTCGAGCACCACGTCGGGCGGTGCCGGCTGTTCGATGGTGCCCTGTCCCCTGAGGGCGCGGACCGTCTCCTCCAGCCATCGCATGTAGAGGTCGAAACCGACCGCCTGCGCGTGCCCCGACTGCTCGGCACCGAGGAGATTCCCCGCCCCCCGGAGCTCGAGGTCTTTGAGTGCGATGCGATACCCCGCTCCCAACTCTGTATGATGCTCCAGCACCTTGAGCCGTTCCTCGGCGTCGGCGTCGATGGTATCGGGAACCAACAGATAGCAGTAGGCTCGCCGGTGACTCCGCCCCACCCGGCCCCTCAACTGATAGAGCTGCGCCAGGCCGAAGCGGTGGGCATCGTGCACCACCATCGTGTTGGCGTTGGGCACGTCCAGCCCCGACTCGACGATCATGGTGGAGACCAGGATGTCCACCTCGCCTGCCACGAATCGCCGCATGACCTCCTCCAGGTCGTCGGCCGCCATCTGGCCATGGGCCACTCCGACGCGGGCCCTGGGTGCCAGCCCCTGAACCTTGGCGGCAATGGTGTCGATGGTCTCGATCCGGTTGTGCACCGCGAACACCTGCCCTCCCCGATCGATTTCCCGCGCAAACGCCTCCTCCAGCAGTGGATCATCCCACGGCTCGACGAAGGTCAGAATTGGGGAGCGGTCTCGCGGCGGCGTCTCGATCAGCGTCAGGTCCCGAAGTCCCGCGAGCGCAAGGTGAAGCGTACGCGGAATTGGCGTGGCCGTGAGCGTCAGTACGTCCACTGAGAGTCGAAGCGCCTTGAGCCGCTCCTTGTGCTTCACCCCAAACCGGTGCTCCTCGTCGACCACCAGGAGGCCGAGGTCCTTGAAGATCACGTCCCGGGACAGCAGCCGATGGGTGCCGATCACGATGTCGATTTCCCCGGTCGCCAGGCGGGCGAGTGCCGCCTTCTGTTCTTTCGCCGTTCGGAAACGGGACAGCACCTCGATCTTCACCGGAAAGTCAGCCAGCCGCTCGATGAACGTACGACCGTGCTGCTCGGCCAGAATGGTGGTGGGAACCAGCACCGCGACCTGCTTGCCGCCTTGCACCGCCTTGAACGCCGCCCGCACCGCGATCTCGGTCTTGCCGTACCCCACGTCTCCCACCAGCAGCCGGTCCATCGGTCGGGGCTGCTCCATGTCGCGCTTGAGCTCTTCCGTCGCCTTGCGCTGATCCGGTGTGTCCTCGTACAGGAAGCTGGATTCGAGCTCGCGTTGCCACTTCGTGTCCGGCGGGAAGGCGTAGCCGCCGGTGACCTTGCGGCGGGCGTAGAGATCCAGCAGCTCGGCGGCCATCTGCTTGATGGCCTGGCGGGTCTTCTCCCGCACCCGCTGCCAGCTGGCCCCACCGAGACGGTGAATCCGGGGCGGGGGACGGTCGCCGTCTTCCCCCGCGGCCCGGTAGCGCTCCAACTGGTCCAGGCGGTAAAGCGGCACATTGAGCCGGTCCCCGCCCTCGTACTCGACGATCGCCACCTCCAGAGTGGACTCGCCCACAGTGATGGTCTGAATGCCCCGGTACACCCCGATGCCGTGCTCGAGATGGACGACGTAGTCACCGTAGGTCAGTGCGCCTGTGGCGGCGGAAGGAGCCGCCTGGCGGTAGCGGCGGGGGCGGCGGAGCCGGCGGGCCCGGCGGAAGATCTCATGGTCGGTGAGCACCCGCAGCGAGGGCATGACAAACCCACCGTCCAGGGCGCCAATTGCCAGCGACGCCCCGGTGCGGTAGCGCGCCCCCTCCTCGAGCAGCTCCTCCATCCGCTCGAGTTGCCCCTCGTTGTCGCACAGAATCAGGCTGGGAGGATCCGATCCCAGCAGCGCTCGAAGCCGGTTGAGGTCTCGGTCGATGCGCTCTGGTGGAAAGAATCCGAATTGGACGTCGGGCTGGTCGGCCCGCACTATCAGCCGGGGAAACGCGTCGATGTGCGAGCGCCAATCACCGGGCGCTTCGAAGATCGCGTCACGACTCGGCACCTGCTCGCCCAGCCGGCGGGCGACCTCCAAGTGGTGCTCCGCCTCGTTCCACGCCCGGGTCACCTCGTCGAGGTCGGGGCCGAACGCCTCTTCCATGACGATGGTATCGGAGGGGAGGAGCTCGAGGAGAGTGCGGCGGACGGGCGGACGGTCCGTCGGTCCGCCCGCCTGTCCGTCCGCCTCCTCTCTTATCGCCTGGGTGTTGATCGGCAGCACCGTGATCTCGCTCAGCTCCTGCAGCGAGCGCTGTGTGGTCAGGTCGAATCCTCGCAGCGAGGAGATGTCGTCGCCCCACCACTCCAGCCGGGCCGGGCCTGCCATGCCGAAGCCGTACACGTCCAGAATCCCCCCTCGAATGCTGAACTCGGCAACCTCGGTGACGGTGGGCACCCGATTGTAGCCCATCGTCTCGAGCGCGCGGGCCACCTCCGCAGGAGGCTGGCGCCCTCCCACGGCGAGGGTCAGGCGCAGGCGATCGAGCGCCGCCGGGAGAAGGGTTCGCTCGGCGGTGGCGCGTGCCGTGGTCACCAGGACCCGCAAACGACCCTCGAGCAGCGCCTGAATCGCCTCGGCCCGCTCACCCGCGATCTCGTAGTGCGGCTCGTCTTCCCCGAGAGCCTCACGCTGCGGGTAGAGAGCGGTAGGCTCGTCGGTGAGATGACTGAGATCGGTCAGCCATCGTTCGGCGTCGGCCGGCGTGGGAGCCACGATGGTAAGGAGCCGTTGGGGGAATTTCCGTACCAGCCAGGCTGCGAGCACCGCTCCGCTGGAACCCGGCAGCCCACCCAGCCGAAGCGTCTCACCCCGGTCCGGCAGGCGTTCGGAAAGGCTACGGACCGCGGGCGTGCTCGCAAAAGCATCCATGACCGGCTTAAGGGTCACGCCCGGCGCCTCCACGCGCTCGCGAGGCCGACTTCAGCCATGCCGGCGACCAAGGCCAGCCACAGCAACGGGCCCCGGAGGTCGCCGCGCGATGCGGAGGAGAAGGCCGCGTCCGATGCATCCTGGAGCGCAACCAGCCGTGCCCCCTTCCACAGCTGCCGCGCCTGCCCGTCGCTGGCCCGAGCCAGACGCGACTCGCGCGGGTCGGGGTTCACGCTGATGGCGCCGAGGGTGTCCCGGCCGGAGCGCAGGTAATAGACCCCCGCCTCGGGCGGCTGGAACAACCCGCCACCCTCCACCCGCCACTCGCGGTCACCTCGACGCACCTCGGTGACCATATCCGGCAGTGACACCGGATCTCCTGGCGCGCTCTGCTCCAATGCGGCTTCGCCACGCGCCAGCCGGTTGAGCAGCACATCCACGAAGGGCATGAACCCGGTTGATACCGGCAGATCGGTCCAGGCGGGATCGAGCCGGCTGCCGAGGAGGATCACGTTGCCACCTCGAGCAATCCAGGGCGTCCCATTCACGCTGGCGAGCACTCCGGTGCGGCCGCTGGTGGTCGATTGCAGTGAGTATCGTCGCGCCACCCGCTGGCGTCCGAGGACCGCTCCGCTGTCGCTGAACCTCACATCGTTCGAGAGGTTTCCGTAGGTCCACCCGACTCCACGCGCCGCCAGCGCACGGTTAAGCGCGCCCAGCTCGGCGGGGTCGTCCGGTGGCTGCACCACCGAGGCTCTGGGGCCCAGCCGTCCAACCGTGACCTCGTGACCGCGAAGGATCCGGCCGTTGGCCGCCAGGATTTCGCATGCCGCGGCCACAAAGCGGCTGGTCGAGTCCCAGTTCACCCGGGCCACCGGGGCCACCCGGACCGCCGCGACCCGCTGATCGTCCTGCCTGAACTCATCCGGGTCGAGGCCCGCGGTCAGCGTCCACCAGCCAGCCGGCACTCCGGGCAGAGAAAGCGCGGTGCTACCGCCAACGCGAGCGAGGGCCTGCCGCGCAGGCCGCTCCCCCAGCCGTGCAGCGAGGGGAACCGATCCACCTGAATCCCCCACCAGGACGACCGACACTCGCCCTCCATCGGAGGACCACGGCTGCGTTCCCGTCTCGAGCTGTCCGATGCCGGTGTTGGGCGGGGGTGGATTGTCGGGACGGCCAACGAGAAGGGGCGCCGCCGGGTCGGCCGGGGACAGCGCGCTGGCCTGAAGATCGGTGAGCAGGACGATCTCACCCGGCCGGGGCTCGGACCCGAGGATCTCACCGGCGAGCGCGATGGCGGCCCCCAACTCCATGCGCCGCGGAGACACGGCGAGAAGGCCCAGCAACTCACCCAGGGCAAGCCGATCGCCTCGCCGGGGAATCCCATCGGCAGCGATCAACCAGAGCGCATCCTCCGGCGTGGCCCGGGTCAGCACTCGGCGCCCGGCCGCCACCAGCTGCGCCAGCTGTGGCGACCCGCCCGCCATGGTGCCGCTGCTCGGCGAGTTGTCGATGATGAGCACCAGAGCGCTGGGTGAATGACCGGGCACACCGCTCAGCGGGACTGTCGGACCGGCGGCAGCCAACACCAGCGTGGCGACCAGCAGCGTTCGCAACAACAACAGCAGCCAGTTCTGTAACTTCAGCCGACGGTGGTGCTCCTGCGTTGTGCTAACCAGATAGCGGACAGCAGGAAAAACGACGGTGGGGGGCTCACGCCGTGCCAACAGGTGCAGGAGAATCGGGATGGCGGCCGCAGCGAGCCCAGCCAGCATCCACGGGTGCAGAAAACCGATCATGCCGAGCGTGAAGGTGGCGTCAAAGCCTCGCGAAGGACGATTCCGAAGGGGGTGTCCGTGGTGACCCGGTTATAGGCGATCCCGTGCCGACGACAGGCCAATCGCCACTCACTGACGACGCTGCGTACGGTGTCCCGATACGCGCTGGCCCAGTCGCGGGGCCGGAGGACGACGGCGCTCCGCGATTCCGGGTCTACGAACCGCGCCTCGGTCGGACCGCCGAGGCTGACCTCGGCCGGGTCCATGATATGCAGCACCAGCACCTGGTGTCCCCGATGCCGAAGAAACCGAAGCGCCTTGAGCGCCAAAGTCCGGTCGAGCAGGAGATCGGACACAAACACCACCAGGCCTCGCCGCCGGAGCTGACTCACCACTTGCCTGAGTGCGGGCTCCGCCGCGGTTCCCTGCCCCGCTTCCAGGCCGGCCAGCGTTCCGAGCAACTGATGCCAGTGGCTGAGGCGCGCGCGGGGCGGGGTGACGGAGCGAACGTCCTCGTCGAACGTGATGAGTCCAGTGGCATCCCGCTGGCGGATCAGCACCAGAGCCAGGGCAGCGATCAGCCGTTGGGCGTAGGCCAGCTTGGGGAGCACGGTGGTGGGTGAGCCGGTCCAGGCCATCGAGCGGCTGATATCGAAGACGATGACCGCGCGGAGGTTGGTCTCCTCCTCGAACTGCTTCACGTACAGCCGGTCGTTACGACCCAGGATCTTCCAGTCAACATAACGCAGCTCGTCGCCGGGCTGATACATCCGGTGCTCGGCGAACTCGACAGAGAACCCTCGCCTGGGCGACCGATGCAGGCCGCTGAGGAAGCCCTCGACCACACCTTCGGTGATGAGCTCCAGGCCTCCCAGCTTCGAGACCTCCAGGGGGTCGAGCAGGTCGAGGCGCGAGTGACCGGATGGCACGTCAGTACTGTCCATGCCCGGCGCAACGTATCCGTACGCCAGGGGCTAAGTCAAACTCGCCAACCTGAATTTGCCGGATCTCCACCCTGTCATCCATGGGCGACAGCGCCGACCCTGAGCCGGGCGGTGTATCGCCTTCAACGCTTTCGCCCGGCGCGTTTTAACAGGAGACACCCGGCTGGCACGCCGTCTGCTTGCATTGAGCGGATACGCCTGGAGGGTCCATGCCTGTCATCTTGGGGTGGCTGTTGATTGTCAGCCTGGCGCACCCCACTCCCACACCGGTCCCGCTTCAGCAGCAGCAGCTCCGCCGGCACCCGGATGCCGCCGGACGCGTCAGCGTGTGGACCGACCGGGAGAAA
>JBKJZM010000143.1:0-17548 GCA_046715295.1 Gemmatimonadales bacterium
GGGGGGGTCCGGAACTCGCCGTACGGGCCCAACGGGGGACCAGGGCCACCGACGTCTGGCTCACCGGACAAGGCAAATTGTTGTTCCAGGGGGTCTGGGAAGGCACATAACATCAGACTCCACCAGCCAGCGGCACGTAATCAGTTAATCATCAACGACATACGACAGATACTCAGCGGGTCATCCACACTTCTCCACAGTTTTCCCCAAGGCTACTTAACATAATATATCTTATACGTCGTATTGCTCGAGACCCAGAAAATGGGGTCTCCCACCCTTTGAGACCCCCACCGGCAAATCGCTGACGACCGGTCTTCCCCTTACATCTTCCCGCCCGTCAACTCGGACAGCCGGACTTCGGCTTCGGTGACGCTGGGTGCCTTGGGATACTTCTGGAGCACCGTCCGGTACGCCTTGGCTGCATCCTCGGGCTTGCCGCCTTCGCGGAAAGCCCGACCCGCATCTACCAGATACTTGGCTTTGAGGTAGTCCACATCAGCCGCGTTCGAGGCCTGGGTGTAGGCGTTGGCTGCCTCGATCCAGTGCCGGGAATTCTCCAGCGCGGCAGCCAGTAAACCGGTGGCCGGCGGCACGTACTGTGGCTCGGGCTTGCCGGCCAGAAACTCCCTCAGCCCGACCACCGCCAGCTCGCTCTGCCCGTTGACCATCCGGACCTGGTTGAGCGTGATCACCGCCTCACTGGCCGCGTCGGTGCCCTTGTAGGCCGAGATCAGCCTCTGGAGCTCACTCGAGGCGAGGGGCAGATTCCCTGCCTCGGCGGCCGCTCTCGCCAGATTGAGGCTGCGAGCGGCGAATTCTTCCTTCCGCTTCCCGCTCGCAACCACGAACCACGCCGCAATCGCCATCAGCGCCAGGACTACGATCCCCACCAGGAGGTACCGCCGGTGCTGCTGGTACCAGGGTGTCGTTGCCGCAGGAATTGAAGCTGGGCCTGTCCGGGTCGGTTCCACAGTCGTTGCCATGTGTGTCCAGCAAGAAGGTTCTTGAACGGGACCCCCGCGGCCCTCTCGACGGCACCGCGAACATGCCCCCGGCGTGACTCGAACACGCGGCCAACAGTTTAGGAAACTGCTGCTCTATCCATCTGAGCTACGGGGGCAAACGCCTATAACACTAGAAATTATGAGGTCCATCTCACGCTGCACTAGAGACCAGTTGTCCGGGTGGCGCTCCCGGGTTGGACCGGGAGCACCTGGCACCCATTACTGGTCTCCTGGTGCTCCTGGAGATGACCCCCACCGGCTAAAACCCTGACGGTATGCTAATCCAGTTGACGGTCTTCCGAAAGTCGGTAACCATGGCTTCCTGCAATGCTTGAGTTGTGGGTCACGTCAGGAACGCTCGCTCGGAGGGTCTTAAAAACAGGTTGTCCCGCTAGTGCCCCGGCCCGGATCATGCGCCTGCTCATGATCCGGGATCGTGGCACTCGTCTTTGTGCCTGGGCCCTCGTTGCTTCACTGATTGGATCGTGTAGTTCCGGACCCGGAGACCCCGCCGCCTTGCGCCTCACCGCAAGCACGACCGGCCTCAATCTCGACCCCGACGGTTACACCTACTCAGTGGACGGCGGCGCGAGCGCCGCTTTGGGACCCACTCAAACCGTCATACTCAACGGATTGAACGCGGGCGCGCATGAGCTGGCTATCGGCGGGGTGGCCAGCAACTGCACGCTCGACGACGGCACCCCACGTGCAATTGTGCTGATCCCGGGCGACACCCCCGACATCCGGCTCACCATCACCTGCCAGGCTCCTGCCTCCCCTGCCGCGCTCACCCTGACCACCTCCACCACTGGTGGTGACATCGATTTCGATGGGTATACCTTCGCCCTGGACGGAGATGCGGCCATTCCGATCGGACCAAACAGTTTCGGATCGGTCACCGGGCTCTTACCAGGTACACATGCCACCGCGCTCGTCACCAACGAGGCGGCGATCGTCTTTATCCGCTGGCGCCTATCTGGGTCGGCCGCGGGCTACAATATGACACGGGGCGCCAGTGAGCCGCTCACGCCCCTTGAGCCCGCTGATCTCGAGCAGAAAGCTCCACCCGACCAGCTCCGCACCGAGCCCTTGCGCCAGCTGCCCTGCGGCCTTGGCCGTGCCACCGGTGGCCAGCACGTCATCGACCACCAGGACCCGGTTCCCCGGAGTCAGGGCATCTCGATGGGCTTCAAGCGAGTCGCTCCCGTACTCGAGATCGTAGGATTCGGTGACACGCTCCCAGGGCAGCTTCCCCGGCTTCCTGGCCGGCACGAATCCGGCTCCAAGCGCGATAGCAACCGCCCCCCCCAGGATGAACCCTCTCGCTTCGATTCCCATCACGTGGGTGACCTGGCCGTCGCGGAACGGACGGCACAGGTCCGAGACGACGTCCTGAAACAGGCGACCGTCCCGGAGAACTGGAGTGATATCCTGAAATAGGATGCCGGGCTTGGGGTAGTCCGGAATGGCGCGCAAGCTCCGCTGAACTCGATCGGCGACCGTCGTCATCGGGTCACAGGATTCGGGTGAGGTTACATGACATCGAAGCTCTTCCCGCTGGGGACCGTTGCCGCCTCGGTGGACCGTTCTACCCGATCGACCTGCGCACTCGCCGGTCCGGTCCGGAGGAGCCGCTCCAGCGCCGGCATCGCATCCTCGGGTCCGTCGGCCATTACCTCCACGCTGCCATTCGGCAGGTTGCGGGCATACCCGGTGAGACCGAGCGATCGGGCGTGCCGGGCGATGAACCAGCGGAAGCCGACTCCTTGCACCATCCCGAAGACCTGAAACCGGGTGGTCATGCTGGGCGTCTCCGGCGGGCTCGGAGCGCTTCAATTACGATGGGGAGCACCGAAATGGCGATGATGACCAGAATCACCAGCGTGAAGTTCTCCCGCACCACGGGAATGGTGCCGAAGTAGTAGCCGCCCAGCACGAACAACCCCACCCACAGTACCGCCCCGACCACATTGTAAACGATGAATTTCGGGTAGCTCATGGCACCAACTCCCGCGACAAAGGGAGCGAAGGTACGGATGATCGGGACGAAGCGCGCCATGATGATCGTCTTCCCGCCGTGCTTCTCGTAGAAGGCGTGAGTCCGGTCGAGGTATTCCTTCCGAAGAAACCGGATATCTCCCCGGAACGCTCGCGGACCGATATAGGCACCGATCCAGTAGTTCACCGTATCCCCCGCGATCGCGGCGATGATCAGCAGCAGCACGAGCAGCCAGAGGTCGAGCGCGCCAAGCGCCGCAAACGTCCCGGCGGCAAAGAGCAGCGAGTCCCCCGGCAGAAAGGGGGTGACCACCAGGCCGGTTTCGCAGAAGATGATCAGGAACAGAATCAGGTGCGTCCAGGTCCCATACTGGGAGATCAGCTGCCCCAGGTGGTGATCCAGGTGCAGAAAGAGATCGATGAGGCGGGGCAGCAGATCCATGCAGGTCTCCGGAGTCTATTCCTTGCGAAAGCCGAATTCACCCACCAGCGGCACGAAGCGAACGTCGGCGATCGTACTGGTGCGTACGCCGTCACCCTGGCGCTCCACCAGTGTCAGCATCTGGGAGGCGCGGTCGCCCAGCGGGATGACCATCCGTCCCCCCGGTGCGAGCTGTTCCACGAGAGGTGCCGGCACCTCGGGCGACGCCGCGGACACCAGGATAGCGTCGTAAGGCGCAAACGGACGCCACCCCAGGGTCCCATCTCCCACCAGCACCGTCACATTGCGAATGCCCGCCGCCGCGAGGGCGGCACGCGCACTCCGGGCCAGCTCCGCAAACCGCTCGACGCTGAACACCATGCTCGCTACCAGCGCGAGCAGGGCCGTCTGGTACCCCGATCCGGTTCCAACCTCCAGCACCTTCTCCTGACCGGTGAGACCGATCAACTCGAGATACCGGGCCTGGACGTACGGCTGAGAGATCGTCTGCCCACTACCGATCGGCAAAGCCGTGTCGTCGTAAGCCCGGTGTCGCACGCTCTCCGGCACGAAAAGGTGCCGCGGCACCATCTGAATGGCGCGCAGCACCGACAGATCTCGTACGCCTTTGCGCCGGAGGGTTTCCACCAGACGGGTCCGATAACCCCCGTAGCTGTCGCCCTCCCCTACCCCTCCAGCGACCATCCCCGAACCGTTTCCAGCAGCGAGTAGTTGGTAAGGTCCATGTGCAGCGGCGTGACCGAGACGAAGCCCTCGGCGACGGCCAGGTGGTCCGAGTTTTCCCCGCCGGTCCAGGTGATCGTCCCGCCTCCGATCCAGAAGATTTCCCGGCCCCACGGATCCTTCATCCGGGTCAGCGACTCGGAAAAGTAGCGGCTTCCCAGCTTGGTGACCTGAATGCCCTTGACCTCCGACGCCGGGATCCTGGGAAAATTGATGTTGAGCAGCATCTGATCCGGGAAGTCCCGCACGCGGGTAATCCGCTGAACCAGCTCCTGCAGCAAAGGACGATACGTGGCCATCGTCTCCGGCTGGTTTCCCGCGAACGAGATGGCGATGCCGGGCACACCCAGGGTCACCGCCTCCATGGCGGCCGCGACCGTGCCCGAGTAGAGCACGTCCTCGCCCATGTTGGGACCGTGGTTGACGCCGGAGAAGACGAAGTCGGGCCGCTCGGGCATGAGCGCCTGAATGGCCAGCATGGCGCAATCGGTAGGGGTGCCGTCGATCTGCCACCCGCCATCGGGACGCCGGGTGGGCCGAAGCGGCCGGTGTAACGTGAGCGAGTGGGACGTGCCGCTCTGCTCCCGGTCGGGCGCGACAACGGTGACGTTGCCCACTTCCCTGCACGCATCGGCGAGCAGCGCCAGCCCGGGAGCCAGGACGCCGTCATCGTTGCTCACGAGAATGTTCACAGCGGGACAGCGGGAAAGCGGGGCAGCGGGGCAGGAACGGCACACCACCCTCTCACTGGTAGTGCCTGTCTAGCCACCCTGCGCTCCCCCGGCGGACCCGTCCGCTGCCCCGCCCCGCTGTCCCGCTGCCCCGCTGTCCCGCTTAAGTGGCTTCCCGTCGAGAATTCCTAAGACGTCCTCAAGGGTCGTCCGAACCTCGTGCGCCATCTCCGCTTCGAACGCGCGCCTGGCGGAGACGCGCAGCTCGCCGGTCCGGCGGTAGTGATCGATCCGCTGCCGGGCTCCGTCGATGGTGAATTTCTCGGTGTACAGGAGGTGCTTCACCAGCATGATCAGCTCGACCTCGCGCCCCTTGTAGACCCGGTTGCCCGAGCGGTTCTTGGCCGGGTTCAGGAAGCGGAACTGACTTTCCCAATAGCGAAGGACGTGCGGCTTCAGCTCGGTCAGCGCACAGACTTCGCCGATGGAGTAAAACTCCTGGACCGGTCGGGTCGTGGTCATTTCCACTGCTCCGACTTGAGTTCGCGTGCCATGAGCTCGGCTATGCCCTGCCGGGCGGCTTTCCCGTGGAATAAAACTTCACAGACTTTCTCGATGATGGGAAGCTCAACCCCCATCCGTTCTCCCAGAGCCGCCCCGGCCTTCGAGGTGTTGGCACCTTCGGCCACGCTGCGGTGGGCGGCGCGGTACAGCTCCAGTGTCTGCCCCTCCGCCAGCGCCATCCCCAACGCGCGATTCCGGCTGAGACTTCCGGTTGTCGTCAGAATCAGGTCTCCCATACCCGCCAGCCCGGCGAAGGTGAGTGGGTTGGCCCCCAGGGCGACTCCCAACCGTGTTATCTCGGCAAGCCCACGGGTGATCAGCGCGGCCCGGGGATTGTGACCCATCCCCAGTCCCTCGAGAATGCCCGCGGCAATGGCGATGACGTTCTTGAGCGCCCCGGCGAGCTCGACGCCCACGACGTCGTCGTGCGAGTAGACCCGGAACCGCGGCGTGGCGAAGGTCCGCTGTACGTCCCGTGCGGTGACCTCATCCCGCGCCGCCGCCACCACCAAAGTCGGCTGCCCCTGACACACCTCGAGGGCAAAGCTGGGGCCGGACAATGCCGCGAATCGGACCTGGGGGAGGCACTCTTCGAACACGGTGGACATGAGGGCCAGGGTATCGGTCTCGATGCCCTTGGTCGCACTTACCACCAGCGTCCCGGCCTCCACCTCGCCCTTGATTCCCGAGATCACCGATCTGACCACATGACTCGGGGCAGCGGACACGATGGTCGACGAGCCCGAAACGGTCTCGCGAACGTCCGCGAACGCGCGGAGAGCCGGCGCCAGTGGAACACCGGGCAGGAACACGGGATTCTCGTGCCGCTGATTGACCGCGGCCACCACCTCGGGCTCATAGGCCCAGAGCCGCACAGTCTCCCCTTTGGTTGCGAGGAGGTTGGCCAGGGTGGTGCCCCAGCTCCCCGCGCCCAGCACCGCGATGGGCGTCATGGCTGCGGCGAGCTCGTGGCCCGGCGGCCGAACCGGTTCTCCGTTCCCTTGAGCAGCCGCTGAATGTTTCGCCGGTGAAGAAGGATCACCCCAGCCGCGATCGCCGTTGCGATCCAGAGGAGCGCCGGCGAAGTCGAATCCTCCAGCAGATAGACCGCCAGCGGCAGCACCGCGGCGGCGGCGATGCTTCCGACCGACACGTAGCCGGTGAGCTTCACCAGCAGAGCCCAGACCACGGCCGCCACCGTCAGGGCGAGGGGTGCCAGGCCCAGCATGACGCCTGCGGCCGTCGCCACGCCCTTCCCTCCCTTGAATCCCACGAACGCGGAGAACACATGCCCGAGAATGGCCGCCACCCCGCACCCGAGCGCGAACAGCTGGGAGTCGGATACCTGCGGAGCGAACACGAGGACCGGAATGGCGCCCTTGGCAATGTCGACGAGGGCCGCTGGGATCGCATATTCCCAGCCGAGGACCCGATAGAGGTTGGTGGCGCCGAGGTTGCCGCTACCGTGCTGCCGAAGATCGATTCCCGCGAAGAGTCGGCTGAGCAGATAGCTCGTCGGTATGGCTCCCACAAAGTAGGAAGCGAGAAGCCACAGGACGGCTTGGGCCATCAGCGTCGAGAGCCTCGACTGGTAAATTTCAGCCGCAAAGGCGATCCGGTGAACGGCCACGCTTCTCGAAACCCATGCACCAGGTAGCGCTGATATGACTCGGGGACTTCGTCGGGCCGGTTGCTGACGATGGCCAGCGTGGGGGGCGCGGTAGCAATCTGCGAGGCGTAGAGCAGCTTGACCTCCTCACCGGGTTTCTGGGGCGGGGCGTTTCGTTCGATCAGCGTCGCCAGAACTTTGTTTACCTCGGCTGTGGGCACTCGCCGCTCCCGGCCCTCGGCCACCTCCAGGATCAGGTCGAGCACCTTCCGCACGCGCTGCCCGGTAAGGGCGGACACGTAGAGGAAGGGGACGTAGCGGAGAAATGGCGCCTTGGCCACCAGCGCCTCCTGTCCCTGGCGCGCTGTGTTGGCGTCCTTCTCCTCGATCAGGTCCCACTTGTTCACCAGGATGATGAGTCCGGCACCCTCATCCCAGGCCTGGGTAGCGATCCGGAGATCCTGATTGTGGAGCCCCACCGCGGCGTCCACTACGAGCACCGCCACCTGGGCTCGCTCGATCGCCCGTTCTGTCCGGAGCGTGGAATAGAACTCCAGGTCATCTTCTACTTTAGCTTTGCGGCGTAAGCCTGCGGTATCTATGAAGTTGAGCGTCTTGCCCTGAAAGCGCAAGACTGAATCGATCGCGTCGCGGGTGGTTCCCGCCTCGGGTGCGACAACGTGGCGCTCTTCCCCCAGGAGCCGATTCACCACCGACGACTTGCCCACGTTCGGCCGGCCTACCACAGCCACGTTGATGGTCTCCTCGTCCTCGGCCGGATTGTAGGGTGGGAGGCGCTCGACGATGGCATCGAGGAGATCGCCACTCCCCTTCCCGATCGCCGCGCTCACCCCGACCGGATCGCCGAACCCGAGCGAGTAGAACCCGTACTGCTCGGTGCTTTGCTCCAGGTTGTCCAGCTTATTCACGGCGAGCAGCACCGGGCGCCCCGCCTTCCGGAGCCGGTCGGCGATAGCGCGATCCACCGGATTCAATCCCTCGCGGCCATCCACCATGAACACCACCACGTCAGATTCGTCCAACGCGAACTCCACCTGGCGCCGGATGGCGCGATCCATCGAGTCGTCCGACTCCGGGAGGAGCCCACCGGTGTCGACCACCCAGAAGCGGCGCCCCTGCCAATCGGCGTCGCCGAAGTGCCGATCGCGGGTGGTTCCCGGCTGTTCCGATACGATCGCCGGACGGCCCCCCATGATCCGATTGAAGAGTGTGGATTTGCCGACATTGGGCCGGCCGACGATGGCGACCGTAGGCTTGTTCATGCCGCCACCGGCACCTGAAGCACATCGGTGAAATCCCTCGAGAGCCGCACGGCGGCGGACACCGAGTGCGTCAACACCTCCAGGCTCATGCTGTCGATGAAGAGCCCGTCGTCGTTCACCGACTCAGCCGGGAGCAGCACCAGATCGAGATCTCGGCGGCCCTTCAAGGCCTGTTGCATCGCCATGCCGGGGAGGAGTCCGGCGGTCGTCACTGTCGAGCCGAAGAGGGTATTTACCACGGGGATGAGCTCGAACTCGGCACCCGTCACCCTGGCGAGCGGCTCGAGCACCATCGGCATGAGCCGGCCCATTGCAGTGCCGGTCACCACGGCGATCCGCTTCCCCTCCCACCCGCGCAACTCGGCGGAGACCGTCTCGATCCGCTGTTGCAGCCACCGCACCGAACCCACCCCGTTTTCGACCTGATCGAAGCCATCGTAGATCTCGGCTCCAGGAAGATCGACGCCGGCCCGAAGGTAGAGCTCGTCGGCTCCGAACGCCCAGTGGATTCCCCGCTCGGCCCGCGAGATGGCCGCTCGCTCGTCGAGCAGCTCGATTGCCGCGCGGCATTCGTCGGCGGTTGGCTCCCGGACCAGATGGTGCTTGGAGTACTCGGTGAGTCCAACCGGCACCACCGAGCAGCCGATGATGGCGGGGCCAAACTGGTACAGCTCGGCGAGCGTCTGGCGCAGCACTGGGCCGTCATTTACTCCGGGTGACATTACGATCTGAGTGTGGAACTGGATCCCGTGATCCGCAAACTCGCGCAGTTGAGGAATGACCTCGGGCGCCGTAGGATTGCGGAGAAGATAGCGCCGCACCGTTGGATCGGTGGCATGAACCGAGACGTACAGCGGAGACAGCCGGTATTCGATGATGCGCTGGACGTCGTGAGGCTTGAGGTTGGTCAGGGTGGCGAAGTTGCCGTACCGGAACGAGAGACGGTAGTCGTCGTCCCGGATGTAGAGGACGTCGCGCAGGCCATCAGGTAGCCCATCGACAAAGCAGAAGTCACAGCGGTTGGCGCACCTCCGGATCCGGGCCGGCTCCAGCTCGACCCCGATCGGCTCTCCCAGGGGACGCTCGATCTCGAACTCGATCTCCTCACCGCCGGGCTGGCGCACGTGCAGCAGGAACTCCTCTTCGGCGGTGAGGAACTCCCAGTCGAGGAAGTCTTCCAACTCCCGACCATCCACCGACAGCAGCTCGGTCCCTTCCTGGAGACCGAGCTCGGCTGCAATCGAATCGGAATGTACTCCCGTGACTCTTATCATCCGGCACCCATCAATGCCATTCGGGGCTCGCCCCTCGACCAAGAAAGCCCGGAAGATCTCTCTCTGCGGCGCTAAATTCAAGACCTGTTGTCACTTCCCGCTGAGTATCGACCTGCCTTCTGAAGTCAGGAGCATGCCAGCCACGAATGCCAGAGGGCACGGATCGATCGTTGTCGAGCCGCGCCCTCGTGAGCTCCAGATACAAGATTGAAGGCTACTGGACCCTGATGATTTTCCCGGCTGACGGCACCCCGTTGCGGTTCAGAATGAACAGCTGGTAGTAACCCGGCGGAGCCAGGTTGGGGCCGGCTGGAGCGGTAATCTCGACACCGGTCGGGGTACGGGTAAACGACAGTGTATTCGCCCGCTGACTCATGTCGAAGGCGTGAGTGACGGACCCCAACCGGATCCAGCGCGCCCCCGTGATCTGCGCCGCATTTGGGGTAGCTACCACGATCGTACCACCGTATCCCACGCTCGCCGGTGTGACGGAAGTGATGGTTGGCCGAGCGCCTTTGAACAGGTAGGGCGGCGAGAAGATCTCGTGGTTTCTCTGCGGCGGTACGGGAACGACCCCACCGCCCGGCTGAATGGCCATCGCGTCGCCGCTGGCGCCATGGAGCACCGTTCCATCGGGCAGGAGCAGCGAGACAGAGTGGTACACCCGCATGACCTGGTTGGCAGCCAGGACTGTCCATTGGCCAGTGGCCGGATTCCAGATCTCCGCTTCCTTGACCGCGAGGCCTTCGTCAATGTTGACGAACCCGGCTCCCCGGGTTCCCCCGGTGATCAGTACCTGACCGTCCGGGAGGACGGTCGAGTTAAGATGCCGCCTGGGCGCCGACATAGAGCTGACGCTCTGCCACGCAGGCGCAGATTGGGTCAGGTCGATCGTCTCAGCCGTTGCCGTCGGCGTCGGCGACCTCGCATCGGGCGTCGGCCACCCCGTGTGACCGCCACCGCCGGCATAGAGGATTTTGCCGGCCTCGTACATCACGGCGGTTCCATAGTCCCGGTTGAACGGCCAATTGTGCGACGGTCCGTTGGACCAACTGCCCGTGCCCGCAACATTGAACCAACGCGACATGATGCGCTCGCCGGCGTAGAAGATCTGGCCGTTGGGAGCGACGAAGTTACGGGGGTAGTAGGGGATTTCGAGAGTGCCGGCACCGGTAAGCTGTGCCCAGTTGGTGCCGTTCCAGAGCTCCGGTGTCCGAACCACGGCCCCGGCTTCATTGCGCCCGGCCATGGCGAGCACAGTGCCATCGGGGAGCACGGTCAAGGTGGGATACCAACGGCCGTTGGCCATATCCGGACCCTTGGTCCAAGCACTGTTCTGGCCGTAAAAATACGTGACCTTGATACCGGCATCGTCCATATGGTGCCCGCCGGCAATCATGAGGCTGCCATCGGCCAGCAGGGTGTGCCCGGCACAGAAGAGCATCTCGTTGACATCGATCATCGGTGCGGTGGACGGTCCTCCCTGAGCCGGATCCCAGACCCGGGGCATCCCCATCGAGTCGGCGACATCCGTCTTGCCCCAGGCAAAGATCTTTCCGTTGGGGAGCAGGCTCATGTGCAGCGGCACGATGTCCCAGGGAACTATGGAGCCCCACTTCCCGGTCGAGGCTTCCGATGGCAGCGGAGAGAGGTTCACAGGCGAGGAAGTGACCGTCGCGGTTCCGGCGGTGAACAGGAGCGTGTGCTCCCCAGTGCCGCTGATTCCCAGATCGCCAAAGACCGCGTCGCCCGTCGCATTCGTTGTGGCGGTGGTAGTGCCCTGCAGTGTGCCGCTACCCGACGCCAGGCTGGCCGATACCTGCACCCCCACGGAGGGACCCCCGGCACCCGTCACCCGGACCGCGGGCTGCGCGGCGGGATCGAACACCTCTCCGGTCAACGCCTGTGTCGGGGGATTGGTGGTGAGCGCGATACCAGGGCCAGCGTCGACTGCTGTGGCAGCAAAGGTCACGGGCGAGCCGTTCAGCCCGGTCACCGATGCGGTGGTCGCCTGGGGGCCGGCGGTGGGACCTAGAACCCGGCTCACGGAAGCACGTCCATCCGACCCGGTGGTGGTCGTGGCAGCCGAGACGCTGCCGCCGCCCTGCGCGCTCCAGCTGACGGTGACGCCCCCCACCGGCTCGCTGTTATCGTCCGTGACCAGTACTACGAGTGGATTCGGCAGCGGTAGGCTGACGGCGCCCGTCTGGGCATTACCACCCGTCATCTCGATGGCGGTGGCTGTGCCCGACGGTGGCGTGACGTCACTGCAGGTGAGCGAGCCGGCTGCCAGGAGGATGGCGAGAGCGCCAGAGCGTAGTTGCGAGATCCGAGTCATGGTCACCAAGAGCGCCCGGTCACCGGGCGCCGCCGAGAAGGTTCAAATGCGTTCATCAAACCGGTGGGACATGCATGTCCCGGGCCGCCGCCCTGCCGGATCAAGGACGCGCAAGTCATTCGGTATGAACTACTTGCAAAGACCAAGTCGGCGCAGCGTTGCGTCGGCGCCACGAGAAGCCTAACCACGCTGGTGCCGGCCTGCAGAAGCGGCAACATTCAAAGGGAACAGCGTTCCCGCTGTGTCCCGGGACACGAACCCAGTCCAGTGCTCCGCGTCAAACCGCCCGCCTCCCGACAATGTACGGCCAACCAGATGAGCGAAGGGTGAAATCGGTATGAAGAACGGCGACAGGCAGGAGGGCGGGCGGGACCTAGAGCGGGCGACCGGACTCGAACCGGCGACGTCCAGCTTGGGAAGCTGGCATTCTACCACTGAATTACGCCCGCAGCGAACGGCCGGAATGTAAGGCGGAAGCGGCGCCAGGTGAAGAGGCGGAAGAAGGAGAAATGGAAGATTAAGCGCCGGAGCTCGTTCCGCCTCTGTTCTTCCCGCCTTACCGTCCTACCGCCTTTTCGGAAGCCTCCAGGAAGCTCCGGAGATCGGGCTCGCTAATGGCAGGCTCCCCCGGCGAGACATTGTCCAGCCGTCCCTGCCGCATCCACCGCTCCAACTCTCCCACCAGGTCGAAAAGATGATCGAACGAATCCACCACGAAGAGGAGCGGTTGGTAGCGGTCGATCTCGAAATACTGGTTGATCACCCACTCGAGTTGCATTGGATAGCGCTGCACCTCGGGTGAATCGATGGAATGGGCGATCTCGCCGTAAGAGCTGAGCAAGCCGCTGCCGTATACCCTGAGATCTCCGCCGTGCCGCATCAACCCGAACTCGATGGTGAACCAGAAGAACCTGGCCATCGCCTTGAAGATGCTGGTGACCCGGCGGATCTTCTCCTTCTCGTCCCGGATACCCGCCACGATTTCGGCCGCGGTATGGGCGCAGTCGCCGAAGCGGACCAGCGTGTCCGCAAAGGCGCGATCGGTATGCATCGGCACGTGGCCCGCGATGTCATGGAAAATGTCGGGCTCGGGCAGATAGTCGAGCGAGGTACCGTCCCGAATCGTGATGGTGGTAGGAAACTCGCGATTCCGCAGGCAGTCGAAGAAGAGAAACGAGGGAATGTAGCCGCTCACCGGCTTGGCCTTGAATCCGGTGAGTGGGCCGAGAAAGCGGTTAACGTCCTCCAGGCGGGGCATCCGATTGGGATCGAGACACAGGCTGTCGATTCCCTGGATGAACCGCGGGTTGGCGTACCGCCGCCACCGATCCTCCATCCGGGAGAAGAGCCTGCGCCAGGCATCATGGTTGGCCTCGGAGTAGAGCTCGTACGGCTGATGGATGTACAGCCGGCCTTCCTCCTGGGCCTGTTCGATGAACGGCGCCTTGGTCGTCGTCAGGCCGCTGCCGGCCGCGTGCCCCGCCCGAACTCCCGCCATCGTACCCCCCCTTACTTCTGCTTGTATCTCCAGGCCGTGATACCACTCCCCTGGGCCTGGGCCTCGACCGCCTGCGACTCTCCAGGCTTCAGCGCGGGTACCTGAACTTCCTGGTTGGCGACCACGGTTCCCTTCCCGTCCAGGAACTCGAAGACGAGCGCGTAACCTTTCGGGGCCACCGCTTTGCCCTGCGCGTTTTCTGCCTCGCGTCCGGTTGCCGTGCCGGTAATTGTGGCCGCATCGGCGGTGGGTGCGAACTGGGTCACCTTAACCGCCGTCGGCATCCCGATCAGCTGGATCGCGGTCTTGTTGGCCTGCGCTTCCTTCTTGGCCATCCGCTGGCCATTCGCCAGCATGCGGACCGCGTCGTCGTTCAAAGGCTCGATAGCCACCAGTCGCGCGGCCGCTTCGGCAAGCTTGGGACTCTTGAGTCCGATATAGGCGTTGGACAAGCCGTAGAGCGCGTCACGATTGTATGGCTCGGTGGTAATGACCTGCTCGAACGCGGCCGCTGCCTCGCCGTATTTCTTTGCGTTGTAGAGCGCGACGGCCGCGCTCATCTGGGCAGCCGCGGCGGAGCCTGCCGGCGTTGGGGCGGCCGGAGCGGCTCCGACTTCCTTCTCGATCGCAACGGCCTTGTCGGTCTGCCCGGTGGAGCGATAAGAGCTGGCCAGCGCCCGTTTCACATCCACATCGCCGGGAACCCACCCGACATATTTCTCCAGGACCGGGACGGCCTCCTTATGGCGCCCGGCCCGCTGAAGCAGCGCCCCCCAGTTGCGGGTGGCGAGGTTCCGGTCCTCGACCGAGTTGGTCTGCTCGGCGATTTCAGAGGCCTTCTGGAAATAGAAGATCGCGCTGTCTGCCTGGTTCGCGTTGGCGAAGATCACGCCGGCATTCAGGAAGGCGAGCGGCTTGTCGCGGTAGATGGTATTCGACTGACGATACAGCGCGAGCGCCGAGTCGTTTTTCTCTTCCTTGGTGAAGGTCATGCCCGCGTTCACCAACGGCACCCACCCCAAGTAGCGCACGGCGCTGATGTCCTTTTTGCACCCGGGCAGGAGGGCCTCCGCCTTGCTCAGTGCGGTATCCGCCCCGACGAGGTCGCCCTGTTGCAGGTAGATCCGTCCCAGATAAAACCAGAGGGCCGGGTTCTTTTCCTGCTTGTTCTGGTCCACTGCCTCGAGGAGCACTTTCTTACCGCTTGCCAGCGCTCGTACCCGATTTTCCGCTACCTCGGTCTCAATGCCGGTCTTCAGATAGGTGGCCCCGCTCTGCACCTTGAAGTGGCCGGCTTTGACTCCGCAGGTTGGGGGTGTGTATTTGGACGGCATCGCCTTGGCGACCCGATCGTTGATGACCGTTTGAGCCAGTACCGATTCGCCGCGGGAGGACAGGAACAGCACGGCGGCGCACAGGATTGTTGTTTTCACTCGTTATGACTCCTTTTTCGGGGCCACCGGCCCGGCATTGTCGGCGCTCACCAGTCGGAGAGCCCTGGATTGCAAGTCCCTTGCCACCTCATGGGCAGGCCTGCCAGTTCGCCGGGCCAGCGCCGCCACGTCCTCGTATTCGGGTTTGACGCGGGGCCCATCGGGCCCCTCTAGAACCTTCACCCGAACGGATGCTCCGTCGGCGGTTATCACCTCGACCTCGCGTCGAGCCAAGGTTACCCGCTCAGCACTGTACCGGCGAATTCCGGCCGTGGTACTGTGACGGAACAGCGCCTCAGTCACCTTGTCGGCTTCCGCCGGGGCCACGGTGACCTCCACCCGGAAGCCGGCCCGCCCTTTCTTCATCTGCGTCGCCCACAACTGCACGTCGAGCGCGCCTGCCAGAAAGAGCGCCTCCCGCAACGGATCGAGAAACTCCGGGCTGAGATCGTCCAGATCAGTGGACACTAGGACCACCTCGCCAGCCTCGAGCGCGGCCGTAGCGAGGATCAGTCTGAGCGCGTTGGGATAGTCCGCGGGGTTGCGGCCCCCTGCCCCCCACGCCCCACCTCCCGCCGCCCGCCAGCGGGGCGGCGGCGTGCCTGCTGACAGTACTCTCAGCAACACCGCGCCTGTCGGAGTGGTGGCCTCGCCCACTACCGGTCCGTTCGGACCGACCTCTACCCCCTCCAGCAGGATCGTAGTGGCCGGGGCTGGGACCGGCATGACTCCATGCTCGGCCCGCACCCAGCCGCTGCCTACGGCGACGGGACGATTGTAGATCCGGGTGATGCCCAGCTGCTCGAACCCTTCGATGGCCCCGACGATGTCGACCAGCGCATCCACGGCGCCAACCTCGTGCAGGGCGACCTGCTCAGCCGGCTGTCCGTGTATACGCCCTTCGGCCTCGCCCAGCAGCTGAAACGCGCGCACGGCCCGCTCGCGCACCCAAGGGGACAAATTGGCGCGTTCCACGATTGCCACCAGCTCGCCGATATGCCGATGAGGTCCGTGCTCAAGCTTGTGCGCGTGAAAGTCATTAGCGTGGAAATGTCCAGGCTCTTCCCGGCGGCCGTCGGGAAGACGCACATCCACCTTCGTGGCCCGCACCCCGCAGCGATCAACCGAGGAAATCTGGACGCTGACTTCAGGGAAGCCCAGACGGGTGGGCAGGGATCGGAGCCATTCCGGAGATGCGCCGGCGGCAACGAGTGCTCCCAGCAGCATGTCGCCGCTGATGCCGGAGACCGGATCCAGGATAGCAAAACGTCCATCAGTCATAGACTTAGAATATAGACGGAAAAGCGGGACTGCGGAAGGAAAAAAATGCCTCGCTACTTTCCGCCCATCCTCAGATGCTCCAGGATCCGTTCTGCGAGCCGGGGCGAGAACCCCGGCACCGTGGCGAGCTCGGCCGGGGATGCGGATCTGATCCCGGCGAGGCTGCCGAAGCGCTCCAGCAGTCGGCGCCGCTTGGTGGGACCCACGCCGGGAATGTTGAGCAGCTCGGATGTGATTGTGCGTTGGGTCCGCCGCTTCCGGTTGTAGGCCAGACCGAATCGATGCGCCTCATCCCTGGCCCGCTGCAGCAGCCGGAGCGAGGGGCTCCGACGCGCGAGGCGAAGGCTTTCCGAGCGGCCGGGAAGGAAAACCTCCTCCTCTCGCTTGGCCAGGCTTACGATCGGCAGCTCCCCCAGTCCGAGCTGGGTGGCGGCCTCCACGGCGGCACTGAGCTGGCCCTTCCCGCCGTCGACCACGATCAGATCCGGATACGGCAGCTGCTCGTCGCGCCGTCGGGTCAGGTAGCGCGTCAGGACCTCCTGAATGGCAGCGTAGTCGTCCTGCTGGCCCACGCCCTGAATCTTGAATTTGCGGTACTCACTCTTCCGGGGCCTTCCCGCCTCGAACCAAACCAGCGAGCCCACCGTGTCCCGGCCCTGATTGTGCGAGATATCGACACAGATGAAGCTGCGCGGCACGGTGCTGAGTCCGAGATCGCGACCCAGCGCATAGACCGGATCCTCGGCCCGCTCCTCGGTTTCGAATGACTCGATGCGCAGGCTCTCAAGGAGATGCCGCGCATTCTGATCCGCCAGCTCCAGCCAGCGCTGTGCGGTGCCCCGGCGGGGCACCAGCCAATCGGTGTCCGGGAGAAGCTCGCGCAGCGTGTCCCACTCGTCCGGAGGCATTGGAATGACCAGCCGCCGGACTCGGTCTTCGACCGGGACATAGTAGCGCACCAGATACGCACTCAGCACGGCACTGTCCTCCTCCTCCTCGACCCCCTCGAGGAATCGGTGCTCTCGCCCGAGCACCCGCCCGCCCCGAACCCGGATGAGCACACCGACGGCATCGTCCCCGTCTCGGGCGTAACCGATCACATCAGCATCGCCGGTTCCCATCACCTCCACGCTGGTCGGCTCGTCGAGCCGATCCAGCCACCGGAGAGCGTCCCTCATTTCTCTTGCCCGCTCGAAGTCTTCCCGCTCGCTGGCCTCCAGCATGGCTTCCCGCACCCGCACCCGCACGTCCTGCGTCCGGCCCTCCAAAAACTGGACCACGTCGGTGACCATGCTCTGGTAATCGGCCATGTTGTGCCACCCCATACAGGGAGCGCGGCAGCGTCCGATGTAGAAGTCGAGGCAGGGGCGTTCGCGGCGATCCTCGGGTAGCTGGTCCTGGCAGCTCCGGACGGTGTAGAGCCGGCGGAT
>JBKJZM010000144.1:0-13202 GCA_046715295.1 Gemmatimonadales bacterium
TCGCCGACCCAGGTGGCCGCGCAGGTATCGTCCCACACGGCGACGCTGGTGGCAACGGAGGGCTTCGGGTGCAGCGGCGTCTCCAACGTCGGCATGCCGGGCGCGTCTACCTGCAGCGCTCCGTCTCTGAGGCCGGGCACGACGAGGGCAAGCCGCGGGTGGCTACGCTGGGATAGAAACACGCCGGCCTCGTCGACCACCATCCACCGCCGGTCATAGCGCAGGCCGAACTCGTCCACCGCCGACTCATCCAGCGCGATACCCCGCGCCGACTTGATCGGGTAGATGTTCAATCCCGTGAGACGTATGCTCATGGTACGTCGATCCTCACGAAACGCTCGGCACGCGTGAACCGTAGCAGGTTAGTGGAATTCGTCGCGCGCCTTGCGCCGATTGCACTGATGATGGCTGCGTTGGCAGCCCGGCCGATCGACGCCCCGGCGCAAAGGCCGGACGACTCGCGTCCCAACCTAATCGTGTTTGTCGGCGACGACCTCGGGTGGCGCGATACCGGTCCCACGGCACCCGCTTCATCCGGACACCCAACATAGACCGGCTGGCAGGATCCGGCCTCCGGGTGGACTAGGCCTTCGGCACGACTCCGCAGTGCAGCCATCGGATCACCGGCGTGCCGTTCACCACCAGGATTCCCCCGCTCCGGAACGCGGACCTCCCACCGGTGGGGGAACGCTGGGGTCGGCAGGGACCCACCTGATCGGGACTGAAGGAAGTATGATATAGGCAGGTACTGCCGAGCCCCGACCAGACGAAGGGGCCAGGATTCTCAAGGAGGAACACTGTGTCAGCAAAGGCCCAGCGGGTCAGCCAACCGAAACGCCAGCAGCCCGAGTCACTCCGGCTCCGCTCCCTCACGCCCACCTTCACCGTCAACGACCTCCAGGTCAGCCTGACCTGGTATCGCGATGGGCTGGGGTTCTACGTGGCCGAGCGTTGGGAGGAGGGCGGCCAGCTTCAGGGCGTGATGCTCAAGGCGGGTTCCTGTGAGTTCGGACTCTCGCAGGACGACTTCACCAAGGGGCGAGATCGGGCCAAGGGGATAGGGTTCCGCCTCTGGTGCAACACGACCCAGGACGTGGACATCATCGCCGCGCGCCTGCGGTCCTTCGGTGGCACCATCGTGGAGGGGCCGGGTGAGCGCTGGGACGCGTACGGCTTCACGGCCCAGGACCCGGACGGTTTCAAAATCACGATCACGCGGGCGAAAGACTGAAGGGCACGTCGGGTTTCGTGTCTGATTGAGTGCCCGAGGCGAGAGTCGACCTCGCACGATGTTGCCATCGCGGATTTTGAGTCTGCCACCCCGGTCAAACCAAGGAAACGGGACCACCGCGGGGCAGGCTCGCCGTAGACCTTCCGCACCCCCGAAACCCCCTGCATATTCGCGGAAGCGACCTTCCTAGGACCGACGTTCCTAATCCAAAGCCGTGACCCAGATGGTGATAGCCGGAACATCCCGCCCGTCTCCCGTCTGCACATCATAGGGGACAAGCATGACGTCTCCTTGTGATGGCATCGCCATCATCGGCATGGCTTGTCGCTTCCCCGGCGCCGGCTCGGTCGAGGCGTTCTGGAACAATCTGCGCGATGGTGTGGAGTCGATCTCCTTCTTCTCGCCTGAAGAGCTCCGCAGCGCCCGGGTGGACGCCGGCAAGGCCGCCGACCCCAACTACGTGCGCGCAGGGGCGGTGGTCGAAGGCGCGGATTTGTTCGACGCCTCGTTCTTTGGAATCAGCACGCGGGAAGCCGAGATCATGGACCCGCAGCACCGGCTGTTCCTGGAGTGCGCCTGGGAGGCGCTGGAGGATGCCGGCTACGACGCGAGCCGCTTACAAGGCCAGGTGGGTGTCTATGCCGGTGCGAACCGCAACACTTACCTGATTAACAACCTGCTCCCCAATCCCCAGCTCCTTGATCTGCTGGATGGATTCCAGATCATGATCGGGAGCGATAACGATTTTCTCGCCACCCGCGTTTCCTACAAACTCAATCTCACCGGACCGAGCGTGACGGTGCAGACCGCCAGTTCCACCTCGCTGGTGGCCATCCACCTTGCCTGCCAGGGGATTCTCGCGGGGGAATGCGACGTGGCACTGGCCGGCGGCGCCGCGGTTAGGGTACCGCAAAAGGCGGGGTACCTGTACAAGCCTGGCGGCGCGCGGTCGGCAGACGGGCATACCAAGGCTTTCGATGCGGGAGCGCACGGCACGGTGTTCGGGTCCGGCGTCGGCGTGGTGGTGCTGAAGCCTCTCAGGACCGCCTTGACGGACGGGGACCAGGTTCATGCCGTCATCCGAGGTTCGGCCGTCAACAACGACGGCGCTGCCAAGAGGGGATACACGGCTCCCAGTCTTGAGGGACTGAGTGCAGTCATCACCCGAGCGCTGTCGGTGGCCGGTGTCGAACCGGACACGGTCAGCTACATCGAAGCCCACGGCACCGGGACGGAGGTTGGTGATCCGGTCGAGCTGGGTGCGTTGACTCAGGTGTTCCGGCGCCAGTCGTCGCGCAGCAGCTTTTGTGCGATCGGTTCGGTAAAGACCAACATCGGACACCCGACGTCCGCGGCCGGTGTGGCCGCGGTCATTAAGACAGCTCTGTCGTTGGCCCACCAGCAACTCCCCCCCAGCCTGAACTTCCAGCGGCCGAATCCCTCTTTTGATCTCTCCAACAGTCCCTTCTACGTGAACACCTCCCTTGCTCCATGGCGAACTCACGGAGACGCGCCTCGCCGTGCGGGGGTGAACGGCATGGGGTTTGGCGGAACCAACGCCCATGTAGTGTTGGAGGAAGCCCCGGCACGGCCCGAGAGTTCGGCCTCGAGACCCTGGCAACTGGTGACGCTCTCAGCGAGAACGACATCAGCGCTGGAGAGCGCGACCCGTAACCTGGCCCGGCACCTGCGTCTGCACCCGGAACTCAACCTTGCGGATGTCGCCCACACGCTGCAGCTCGGTCGTCGAGAATTTACCGTCCGCAGGACGCTGGCCTGCCGCTCGGTCGCTGACGCGGCGGGGGCCCTCGAATCCCTCGCTCCCAGGCGGGTCTTCACCGGCACCCCGGACCAGCGTGAACGGCCAATCGTCTTCATGTTCCCCGGCCACGGATCGCAACACGTGAACATGATGCTCGGACTGTATCAGGCGGAGCCGCTCTTTCGCCGCATCGTCAACGAGTGTTCGGAGACGCTGGTTCCATTACTGGGCATCGACCTGCGTGGCATTGTCTATCCAGTTCCTGGCGCGGAGGAAGACGCCGCGGCCCAACTCCGGCAAACTCTCATCACTCAGCCGGCACTCTTCGTTTGGGAGTACGCGCTGGCTCGCTTGTGGATGGAATGGGGCATTCGTCCCCAGGCGGTGATCGGCTACAGCATCGGCGACTACGCCGCTGCGTGTGTGGCAGGAATTTTCTCGATCGAGGACGCGCTGACTCTGGTGGCGGCGCGGGCACGACTGGCCGAGAGCTTGCCTGTGGGGGCGATGCTCGCGGTGGCACTTGATGCGGATCAAGTGCAGTCGGTGCTGGGGAGCGATGTCTCGCTCGCCGCGATGAGCGGAACTTCCCAGTGCATCCTTGCCGGACCGCCGGCTACGATCGAAGCAACCAAGGCGGAACTGGCCGGACGGGGAGTCAGTTGCAAGTCGCTCCCAATCACCCGTGCGTTTCACTCCCAGATGGTGGAACCGGTTCTCGAACTTTACCGCGAGGCCGCCGCGAAGGTGTGCTTTCGTCCACCGAGCATCGGCGTGATCTCGGGTGTCACCGGAACCTGGATGCGACCCGAGGAGCCGCTCGATCCCGACTATTGGGTTCGAGAGGTGCGCGAAACGGTCCGCTTCTCGCCGGGGGTTCAGGAGTTGGCTAAAACGCCGGGGCGAGTCTTCCTCGAAATTGGTCCAAGCTACGGATTGAGTGCCCTGGTGCGAGGGCACCGGCAGGTGGATGCCTCCCATCTCGTAATTCCCTCCTGCCGCAACCCCCAGGGGCTTGAGGCCGACCTGGAGGTCCTTCTCGGAGCGCTGGGTAAGGTCTGGTCGGCCGGTAGTCCGGTTGAGTGGGCTGCACTCTCCGCAGGCGAGAGACGACATCGGGTCGTGTTGCCGACCTATCCCTTCGAGCGGGAGCGTTATTGGATCGAGCCGCCAGCAGATCGAACTCCGACGCGCTCGCTATCGAACAACCGGCATTCCGAATCAGAGTCTCTGGCGCTTTCTCATCGCGCAGACGGGGAAAGAGTTCCCACAGGAGCACCGAGTGGAAAAGGCAGGGGTCGTCCTGGTCTGTCGACCCCCTACGTCGCCCCGGCGACACCGCTGGAGAGGAAGATCGCGGCCATCTGGAGCGAACTCCTGGGCACCAGCGGAGTTGGAGCGAACGACTGGTTCTTCGAGCTGGGGGGGGACTCTCTCACTGCCGTCCAGCTCATCTCTCGAGTCCGCGAAGCGTGCCAGGTGGAAGTGCCGCTGAGCGGCTTCCTCCGAGCCCCCACCATTCGTGAGCTTGCAATCTCGATCTTGGCCCTGAGTATCGCAGGTCGGTCGGCACAGCACGAGGTCGAGCGGCGACTGACCAATCTGGATCGGGCGTCTGCCAAACGTTGTCCCCCAGCGAACCCCCGGCTCACTGAGGCAGACCCGGCGGAGGGAGCGACGGGGATGCAATTCAGTGTCTTCTTCTTCTCTGGGGACGAGTCGGCCTGGGACGAGGACAAGTACCGGCTCGTGATCGAGGGCGCCAAGTTCGCGGACCGCCACGGCTTCACCGCCGTGTGGACGCCCGAGCGCCACTTTGACAAGTTCGGCGGCCTGTACCCAAACCCGGCAGTGCTTAGCGCGGCCCTGGCCACCGTGACCGAGCGCCTCCAGATCCGGGCCGGCAGCGTGGTGGTACCACTGCACGACCCAATCCGGATTGCGGAAGAGTGGTCGCTGGTCGATAACCTGTCGAAGGGAAGGACAGGGCTGGCTTTTGCCCCCGGCTTCCACCCCCGCGACTTTGTCCTGGCACCCGAGAGCTTTGCTGATCGCAAAGAGCGCATGTTCAGCGGCATCGACCTCTTCCGCCGGCTCTGGAGAGGTGAATCGGTCCGGCGACGCGCGGGAAACGGGGGCGAGATCGAGGTCCGGGTGTTTCCCCGACCCATCCAAATCGCACCTCCCATCTGGCTGGCTTCGGTGGGCAGTCCCGAGACGTTCGTCGAGGCGGGGAGGCTGGGCGCAAACGTTCTGACCGCACTGCTCCGGCTACGAATCGAGGACCTCGCGGAACGGATCCAGCTTTACCGCGAGTCGCTGCTTCAGCACGGCCACGACCCGCAAGCCGGGAAGGTCACACTGATGGTGCACACCTTTCTCGGAACCGACGTCGACCGCGTCAGAGCGCAGGTCGCAGGTCCCTTCGCCGAATACCTGCGCTCGCATCTCGAGTTTATCGGCCCGACGCCAGGCTCGAAGGCAGGGCCCGTCCTCTCCGAGCAGGACAAGGAGACGTTGCTGACCCACGCCTTCGAGCGGTACTACACCACGGGGTCACTCATCGGAACCGTTGACACCTGCCTGCCCACAATCGACCGGCTGGAAGAGGCCGGAGTTGACGAAGTGGCATGTCTGATCGATTTCGGCGTGGACATCGAGTCTACCTTGGAAAGCCTGCACCACTTGAACCAACTCCGATTGCTGGTGCAGCAGCGGGCGGGTGCGTCGGCAATACGCCAATGAGAATCGAGAATGCGGTTCAGCGGCGTCGTTCATGAGTAGTCCGGCCGAATGCCTAACCGACGTGCCCATCCAGACGGGTATCGCTGAAATGCTGCGGGCCGCGGCCGAAAGGAGTCCCGATGCGATCGCAATCGCGGCCCCGGGGCGCTCGCCCCTCACATACGGCCAACTGTACCGCCAGGTTGAGAGTATCGTCGCCAGCCTGAATGCCCGAGGCGTGGGGCGAAACGACCGAGTCGCGATCGTGCTCCCGAATGGGCCGGAGATGGCGGTCGCCTTCCTCGGGGTAGCGGCGGGGGCCACCGGCGCGCCCCTCAACCCGGCCTACCGGGCCGAGGAGTTCGACTTCTACCTGTCGGACCTCGGCGCGAAGGCGTTGATCGTTCAATCCGACATGGACTCGCCGGCCGTCGACGTCGCGCGGGCCCGCTCAATCCCCTGCATCCAGCTGTCCCCCGACTCCGAGGCCGAGGCCGGCCTATTCAGTTTGACCGGCGGAGCTGACTCCCCGACGTCGGCGGGGGGTCTTGCCCGGCCCCACGATGTTGCTCTCGTTCTCCACACCTCCGGTACGACCTCGCGGCCCAAGGTGGTGCCGCTGACACAGGCCAATCTCTGCGCCTCGGCCGCGAATGTCCGAATGGCGCTCGAGCTCACCGCGGCCGACCGGTGCTTGAACGTGATGCCTCTCTTCCACGTGCACGGCCTCGTCGCGGCGCTCCTTGCCTCCCTTTCGGCTAAGGCGACGGTAATCTGCGCGCCAGGTTTCTACGCCCCCCAATTCTTCCCTTGGCTAGAGCAGTTGCGCCCGACGTGGTACACGGCGGTGCCGACCATGCACCAATCGATCCTGGCGCGCGCCCCGAGGCATCGTGAGATCATCGCTCGTCGACCGCTCCGGCTGGTACGTTCTTCGTCGTCCGCCCTACCCCCGCAGGTACTTGTGGAACTGGAAGAGGTCTTCGGCGCGCCGGTGATCGAGGCTTATGGGATGACCGAGGCTGCCCATCAGATGGCGAGCAATCCGCTCCCGCCGCGTCCACGCAAGCGGGGCTCGGTCGGCCTGGCGGCGGGGCCCGATCTAACGATCATGGATGACGCGGGACGACTGCTGCCAAGGGGTCAGCCGGGAGAGATCGTGATCCGCGGGGCCAACGTCATGGGCGGGTACGAAAACAACCCTGGCGCCAACCAGGCAACCTTCACCCAAGGCTGGCTCAGGACCGGGGACCAAGGATATCTCGACGACGACGGATACCTGTACATCACGGGGCGTCTCAAGGAAATCATCAACCGTGGCGGCGAGAAGATCTCGCCGCGTGAAGTCGATGAGGTGTTGCTGGACCACCCCGCTGTCGCCCAAGCCGTAACCTTCGGCATTCCCAGTGGCACGCTGGGCGAAGAGGTCGGCGCGGTTGTGGTGCTACGTCAGGGCCAAGCCGCCACGGAGAGGAACATCCGCGACTTCGCGGCAACCCGCTTAGCCGACTTCAAGGTGCCCTGCATGGTCCTGATTCAGGACGAGCTCCTCAAGGGCCCTACCGGCAAGGTGCAGCGGATTGACCTGGCCGAGCGGCTGGGGGTCCTCTTGCCGCGTCGGGCCGAAACGTCACCTGTGCGCGAGTACACCGCGCCTCAAACTCCGGTTGAAGAGATAATCGCGGGGATCTGGTCCGAGGTTCTCGGAGAGCGGGCGGGTGTCCACGATCATTTTCTGGACCTCGGTGGGGATTCTATACTGGCCATCCAGCTGGTGACCAGAGTCCGCGAGACGCTGCGGTTGGACCTCTCATTGCGCTCTCTTTTTGATGCGCCCACGATTCGCGAGCAGGCAGCGATCGTTGAGGAGCTGCTGCGGTGAGGCCGACCGGAGAGAGTAGGCTTGTGGCCCACGCACCTGAGCTCGAGGCCTGGCTTGATGCGCTCGAAGCGTGGCTGGGAGTTCCCTAATGGGACCGACAATGTCAAGCGGCGAGCAGAGTCTACCCCTCCCGGGTACGCCCAGGGCTCAGCCCGCCGAATCCTCAGCGCTCTCCTTCGCACAGTCCCGGATGTGGTTCTTCGCGCAGCTGGAACCGGGGAGTGTGCTATACAACACGCGTCAGGTCCTCAGACTCGTCGGCCCACTGGATGTGGACATCCTGGAACGAAGCCTGGGCGAGATCGTGCGGCGGCATGAAGTGCTTCGGGCCTGCTTCCCTGTGGTGGACGGAACCCCCAGGCAGATGGTGGCACCGGCCGGGTCATTTCGTCTGCCGATGGTCGACCTCACTTGCCTGCCTGCCGCGGCGCGTGAGGAGCGAGCGCGGCGGTGGGCCATGGACGAGTCCAGCCGTGTCTTCGACCTGGCGCGAGGTCCGATCCTTCGGGGGGTCCTGCTGCGTCTCGACGAGCAGGAGCACCTGCTGGCGCTGGTGATTCACCACATCGCCTTCGATGGCTGGTCGGCCCAGGTGTTCTTCCGAGAGCTGGTCGAACTCTACTCGGCCTTCGCCCATGGCAGCGCGTCGCCTCTCCCGGCACCGCCCCTCCAGTTCGGCGACTACGCCGAGTGGCAGCGGCACCACCTTCAAGGGGAGCTACTGGAACGCGAGCTGGTTTACTGGAAGAAGCGGCTGCGGGACGCACCCCCTGTGCTGGAACTACCAACCGACCGGCCGCGGCCACCGGCGCAGAGTTACCGTGGCGGCCGTCGGGGTTTCACCCTAGGGGGAGATGTGCTCGTTGGGCTCAACGCCCTGGGCCGCCAGGAGGGCGCCACCCGCTTCATGACGTTGCTCGCAGCCTTCCAGGCACTGCTTTGGCGCTATACGGGACAGACCGACCTCGTGGTTGGGGTGCCTGTGGCCGGACGTACACGACTGGAGGTGGAGGGTCTCATTGGCTGCTTCGCGAACACCCTGGTTCTGAGGACTGACCTTTCGGGGGACCCGACGTTCAAGGAGCTGTTGAAAAGGGTGCGAAACCTCGCGCTGGAAGATTACACCCACCAGGAGCTGCCATTCGAGAAGCTGGTGGAGGAGCTACACCCAGAACGGAGCCTGCGACACCACCGGCTGTTTCAGGTCATGTTCAACTATCGCAGTTTCCTGCGGGGGCCGGTGGGACTCCCAGGACTCCAGTTCGAGCGGGTTGACCTCTACCTCGACGTTGCGCTCGTCGACCTCTCACTGAACGTGGAGCAGCGTCCCAGCAGCCTCACCTGCTGGATGAGCTACAACGAGGATCTGTTCGACGCCGAGACGATCGAGCGCATGGTGGGGCATTTCCAGGCCTTGCTGGCAGGCGTGGTCGCCGGCCCGAATCGACGGCTTTCCGCAGTGCCACTCTTGTCCCCTGCTGAGCGGCAGCAGTTGATCATCGATTGGAATGACACTGAGGTGAGGCAACCCGAAGAGCAGTGCGTTCACCAGAGGTTCGAGGCACAGGCAGAGCGCTCCCCGGACGCGGTGGCTGTGGTATTTGAGGAGCGACACCTCAGCTATCAGCAATTGAACCGGCGGGCCAATCAGCTGGCGCACTACCTTCAGAAACTCGGGGTGGGTCCCGAGGTCGTGGTGGGAGTTTGTGTGGAGCGCTCGCTGGAGCTGGCCGTGGCGCTGCTGGCCGTCCTCAAAGCGGGCGGCGCCTACCTGCCACTAGACCCCGCATATCCGCGCGCACGACTGGCTCTCATGCTGGAGGATGCTGCGGCCACCGTCGTGCTGACCCAACGACGGTTCGTTGCCGGGCTTCGCGCCCAGGGAGCTCGCGTTGTTGACTTGGACGCTGAGTGGGTAGACATCGCCGCGGAGCAGCAGGGGAACCCGATGCCTGGTGTCGCTGCCGACAACCTGGCGTATGTGATCTACACCTCCGGATCCACGGGCAGGCCCAAGGGCGTGATGGTCTCTCATCGGGCGATTGGCAATCACCTGAGCTGGAGGCAGGCGCACTTCCCTCTCACCCCAGCGGATCGATCGCTGCATAAGGCCTCGATCAGCTTCGACGACTCGGTTTGGGAGATCTTGGAACCGCTAGTGAGCGGCGCGCAGTTGATCGTCGCTCGGCCACAGGGGCATCAGGACCCAGCCTACCTGGTGCGGTTGATTTCCGAGCTGAAGATCACAGCCGCCTGCTTCGTGCCCTCGCTCCTCCAAGTGTTCCTGAACGAGGACGGGGTTGAGACCTGCGACTGCCTTCGACGGGTCACGACTGGTGGCGAGACCCTGCCCCCCGAGCTGCTCGAACCTTTCTTCGCCCGTCTGGATGCGGATCTGCACAACGGCTATGGACCGACTGAAACCACCATCGCCGCCACCTTCTGGCACTGCTCCCGGGAGGCCGGCCGGGACTCCATTCTCATCGGTCGGCCCATTGCTAACACCACCATCTACGTGCTCGACTCCCACTTGCAACCGGTACCCGTTGGGGTTCCCGGCGAGATGTACATCGGCGGCGTGGGCTTGGCACGGGGCTATCTCCGTCGCCCTCAGCTAACAGCCGAGGTTTTCATCCCGGACTCGTTTGGTGACACGGCCGGCGCGCGGCTCTACAGAACCGGGGACCTCGCACGGTACCGGCCCGATGGCAACCTGGAGTTCTTGGGTCGCATCGACTCACAGGTGAAGCTACGAGGGTGCCGGGTAGAGCCAGGAGAAGTCGAGGCAATGCTCCGCCTAAACCCCGCTGTACATGCGGCGGCGGTGACGGTCTTCGAGGACCCCACTCGTGACAAGCGCCTCGTGGCCTATGTGGTGCCCCGGGTTGGGTCGCCCTTCGCGATTGCCGAGTTGCGCGACTTTCTGACCCAGCGGCTACCGGATTACATGGTGCCGGCTGCCTTTGTGCGACTCGACGCGTTGCCACTTTTGCCCAATGGCAAGGTGGAGCGCGGTGCGCTTCCTCCGCCCGACCAGGGAAGCCCAACGCCGGATTTTGCAGCACCTCAGACGCGAACCGAGGTCCTGCTGGCCGGAATCTGGGCCGACGTGTTGGGCCTCGAGCGGATCGGGCGGGACGACAATTTCTTCGGCCTGGGCGGGCACTCTCTCCTCGCCACTCAGGTCATTTCGCGGGTTCGTGCGGCCCTTCATGCGGAGGTCCCGCTACGGGCCCTCTTCGAGGCGCCGACCGTCAGCGGTTTCGCCCGGACCGTCAACCGGCAGTCGACGATGTAGGGAGGTGAGATGACCACGGACGAGCAGGACGACACCACGATCTACAAAGTTGTGCTGAACCACGAAGAGCAGTACTCCATCTGGCCGGCCGACCGGGACAACGCGTTGGGGTGGCTGGACGCGGGCAAGAGCGGCAGCAAGGCTGAATGTCTGGCTCATATCAATGAGGTATGGACCGACATGCGTCCGCTTAGCCTGCGACGGAAAATGGATGAGAATACGAGACGAGAGGTCCAGTGACGACGGTTCGCGCTCTGATCGACCGGATGGCCGAGCTCCGGACCCATGAGACCTTTCTGATAGGCCCGGAAGCCCGCTGTCACGTGACTTTCGGGGAGCTACGTGAGCACGGCATGGAACTCGCCCACCGGCTCTCCGGCCTGGGCCTCTGCAAAGGCGACAAAGTGGGGTTCCTGCTCGACAATGGAGTTTTCACGGCGGAACTGTTTCTGGGATCGATGTACGGAGGTTTCATCCCGGTGCCGCTCAATCCTCACGCGGGCCGGTTGCACCTGGCCTATACCCTGGGTCACGCCGAGGCTAACGCAGTCTTCGTCTCCGACGAATACAGCGAGCTCCTGCGCAGCGCCATGGGAGGAACAGGGCGAGCCACTGTGATACCGGCCCACCCCGACCGGGGTCCCGCCTGGGGAGAACGGGACCCTGGTGGCGAGATACCGGGCCCCGCACGGGAGGATGACGATGCTTTGCTGGTCTACACCTCCGGAAGCACCGGCAACCCCAAGGGCGTGCTCACCTCCCACGGTGGTGTCATCGCCGGCGGGTCGATCGCGGTTCGGGCGCACCAACTGTCACCGGGGGACCGGTCGCTTTGCGTGCTGCCGCTCTGTCACGCGAACGCGCAGTTCGTTACCCTGCTGGCGACTTTGTCTAGTGGGGGTTCTGTGGTAATCCCGCGCCGGTTCAGCGTGTTGTCGTTTTGGGATTGGGTTGCCGAGTACCGCTGTACCTGGACGGCCCTGGTGCCAACCTTCGTTTCCCAGTTGCTGAATTTGACCGGTCCCCCTGTCCGGAACGGCGAAGCGGACCTCCGATCGCTTCGCTTCGTACGGTGTTCCTCGGCACCGCTCCCGCCCTCCACGCACCGGGCGTTCGAGGGCAAGTTCAGGCTGCCGCTGATCGAGGCCATGGGTATGACTGAGGCCGGAGGAGCGATTTTCTCCAATCCCCTCCCCCCTGGAGAGCGTAAGATCGGCTCGGTTGGCATCTCCACCTCATTCGATGTCCGAATTGTGAACGCTGGGGGCGGGGACGTAGCCCCCCGCGAGAGTGGCGAGATTGTCATTCGTGGACCCAGTGTGATGAAGGGCTACTACCAGGACCCCCAAGCCACCGGCGAGGCCGTCGACGCCGATGGCTGGTTGCACACCGGGGACCTGGGTTACCAGGATGACGACGGCTACTTCTTCCTGGTTGGCCGTTCCAAAGAGCTGATCATTAAAGCAGGAGAGAACATCGCCCCCCAGGAAATTGACGAGGCCCTGGCGCGACACCCCTCGGTGATGGACGCCGCGGCGGTGGGCATCCCTGATCTCCATTTGGGCCAGGACGTCGTTGCGTATGTTGTCGTGCGACCGGGGATGCCCTGGAGTGAACAAGCGTTGTTGAATTTCTGCGAGCGTGAGCTGGGACAGTTCAAGACGCCCAGCCGGATCCATCCAGTCACTGAGCTCCCGAGGGGACCCTCAGGTAAGCTCCTACGCTCCCGACTAGCCGAGCGCGCCGCGGCGGGAGCGCGAACCTTCTCCGCCGCGCAGGTTGAGGGGGACGAACCGGGGCGCGGATCGCGGGCCGCACGGGCCCGGGTAGAAAAGGTCCTGTTGGGGATTTGGGCTGAAATCTTCCGCCCCGAGCGAGTGAGTGTCCACGACAACTTTTTCTTGCTGGGCGGTGACTCCCTGCGAGCGCAACAGGTCATCTCCCGTCTGCGGGTGGCGCTGCAAGTGGAACTTCCCTTGGCTGCCATATTCGAGTCGCCGACCGTGGCCAAGCTGGCGATCCGCGTGCTCGAGCGTGACCCCAAACAGCGGGGACCGAATGCGCAGCCCGATCCACTCGTGGATCTGGAGCTGTGAGCAATGACACTCGAGGAAGCTATCCAAGGTCGCCGGTCGATCAGGAGCTACCGGGCAGAGGAAGTTCCCGATGGCCTCATTGCGGAGATCCTCGACGTGGCGAGGCGGGCGCCATCATCTTTGTTGGGGCAGCCCTGGCGTTTCCTCGTCACCCGCGACCGGGTAACCAAGATGCGACTGGCGGCAGTAAAGAACGCACATTGTCCCCC
>JBKJZM010000145.1:0-7932 GCA_046715295.1 Gemmatimonadales bacterium
GATCGTACCTATGGGCAGGGAAGAAGGTGCCGTCCCGACCGAAGCGAGCTCGATTGGTGATCACGAAGAGTGAGTCGAATCGCCCGTCGGTCCGGTCGCGGGTGATGACCGGCCGCCGGGCGAACTGTCCGAAGTCGTCTCCGGTAACCGGGTCCAATGTGGAGGCGTGCCGGTTGTAGTCGGGCGTCACCAGCACTCGGCCGCTGTCGGGCGCGGCCAGGTCGATCAGGAATTCGAAACCGAGCTCGCTCCGCAGCTGGCTGCGAGCCAGGCGGTGTTGTCCCACCCGAGGCAGGTAGGTGTCGATGGCGAGCTCGAGCCCCATGGTGGCCCAGGGAAACCGTCCCGGCTCGAGGTCTACGGCCAGATAGTAGAACGACTCATCCGCGCCCGCACGGACTCCCCGCAGCTTCCCCGGCGTGCCGGCGGAGGCGCTTTGCACGGTTGCCAGCGCCCGCCACCCTGCGGGGTCGCCGCCCAAGCGGGGTGTCCTACCTGCCTCGCCGGCGTATTGTCCCAGGATGCCGTAGTTCTGCTCGGCGTCCATCACGTTGTGCCACAAGCGGGTGTTATCGACCGGAATCTCGTATTCGATCACCAACCAGTTCTTCTTGAACCACTCGTCGAGCCAGGCGAAGAGGATCCCGCCCCCTGCGCCGGCTTCCCGGATCTCCCGGGTAAGCCGGGCGTCGATGGCCGCCATGGCCCGCTCGTCGTGCCCGCCGTGACTCCAGCCCTCGGGATGCAGGTGTGCCGTTCCTCTGCTCGAAGGGACTCCGTATTCCGAGATCACGGTGGGCATCCTCGCATGATACCGGACCAGTTCTCCCAGATACCCGAAGTAGCTCGATCTTCCTTCAGACGAGCGGGCCTTGCGGTATCCGGGGTCGAGCATGATGAAATCAGGATAGTAGGGATAGGCGTGATAGCTGGCGAACCAGCCGGCCGGGTTGGCCGGAGTCGGCTCCACCAAGTTGGCGTCGAGGCTAATCGCATCGTTCTCGTATTCCGATTTTTTCGCGACTGACTTCCGCCCGGAGCGCAGGCGCCATCGCGCTTCCTGTGCCGTCGTGGCCTCCGTGGGATGACTAAGCGGGTCCAGAGTCGGCCAGTTGGTGTAGGCGATGGGGCGGAGAGCGTTGTAACTGTCGGCTTCATAGGCCAGCATGTAATCGCATTGCTGCCCCATCCAGAGGTCCATTGCGGCACCTTGCCGGACTCGGAGGTACCGTCCGCTGTAGGACCCGCGGGGCTTGCCCTTGTCGAATGCCTTTACCGCGAACGGTTCCCACTCCCGCCCTATGATGTAGGCCAGGGTCCAGCGAGACACGTCCGCGTCGTAGCGCCCCGCGGCGTGACCAGGGCGAGGCGAAACCGTGGCCGCCCCGTGGACCACGTCGACCACTCGTCGCATCTCGGCCTGAAAATCCCCCTTCCACCCGGCGTCATCGAAGTCGTCATTTGGGGGGAGCTCCGTCCACACCCCCTGCACCAGCCAGAGGCTGCGGTCAGGATGGGTCTGATTCCAGCCGCGGAGTGCCCGGTAGAACGCGGGCGGCAAGATGGTGTACACCCGCAGGGTGTTCGCGTGCATGGCCGTCAGGGTGTCGAGCCAGCCGCCATACCGGGCGGAGTCGGTTGGAAACTCGGAGGGATATCGCCCCGGCAGCGCAACTCCCAGGTTGACTCCCTGGAGGTAGAAGGGCCGCCAACCCTCCGGGGCTGCGACCTCGAAGCCGCGGCCGCGGGTCCGGGCGACGATCTGCAAAGCCGTGGGACGGACGGGACGCTGAGTAACCGGGCGACTCCAATCCGGGGCGATCCGGTCGAGGAACGACCGCAGGTCATCATTGTCCGGCGCCAGGGCGATCGCTCGGCGGCCGGCCGTTACGGCCTCTACTGAATCCCCCAGCCTCAGGGCAGCGCGGGCGTGCCCCTCCCAGGCGTCGGAGTTCCGGGGATCTCGAGCCAACACCGCCCGAAACAGCGAGTCAGATCGTCTGACGTTGCCCGAGCGGAGCAACGCAAGGCCATGGCCGACTCCAGCATCGAGGTTGTCGGGGCAAAGCCGCTGGGCCAGCTCGAAGTGTTTTATGGCCTTTGGCAACGAGTCGGCGCGGTACGCTTGCCAGCCACGCGCGAGTGCAGTCGCCCCCGATCCGGGGCAACGATTCTGGGCCTGAAGGAGGTTCGTTCCCAGGAGGAGGGAAGCGGTCAGGAAACCTGCGCGGGCCAGCCGCGCGGCTTGTATGTTCAATGGCATGGAGTCTGAGGAACGTGCTATCGACCCGTTGCCCGAGCAAGGCACCCAAGCGCTGGGTCGATCTCTCATCGACATTCTGGGCAAGGGCTGGTCAAAGGGTGACCTGGACCTCCTGATGTCGGTGTATGCGCCCGAGGTCGTCTTCGTGGAGACCCCTTTTACAGAGCCACTTCGCGGGATCGACGCAGTTCGGCGCTATTGGGCCGACGTTCCCTATCACCAGTCGGAGGTCACCTTCACCTCCGGAGAGATCTACGCTGCCGGCCCCTGGTTCTCGACCGAGTTCAAGTGCGTGTTTCGCCGGCGCCGCACCGGCGAGTGGGTTGAGGCCCGGGGTGCCATCTTCTGTGAGACTATCGGTGACCGGATCAGTGAGATGAGGATGTACTGGCATCGGTGGAATGGCGGGCGGGAAACGAGCAAACCGTGAACAGTGACGAGGTTAACACTGTCCAATATCGCTCGTCCAATTGAGTGAAAAGGGGACATTTGCACCCCGGTCGCAATTCCTAAGTGATTATATTGCATGTTAATAGGCACTGGCACGTGGTTCGCAGAGTGGTTGGTAATGGCCAGTGAAGGCCACCAGGTCCGTGCCCCGTCATACTTTCCACGTTGCAACCGAAGTTGTTGGGAGGTGCCATGATCACCGCGCTGCTCCTTCCGCTGCTGTTTTCCGGGTCTCCCGCCCAGTCGGCGGCCGCCACCCGGGACGACCCGCCGATTCGACTGTGGATCAGCAACGATGGTCGCTTCCTCCCTGGCGACCGTGCCAAAGTTCAGGTGCGGACCGAAAACGATGGCTATCTCATCGTACTGCACGTCGACCCGGAAGGACGCCTGCGGGTCCTGTTCCCGCTCGATCCTGACAAGGACAACTTCGTGCGCGGCGACAAGAAGTACGAGGTTCGCGGACGCGGCGGACGTGAGGCGTACGAAGCAGACGCCACCGGCCGCGGGACGGTGTACGCCGCCGTATCCCGCGATCCATTCCGGTTTGACGGCTTTACGCTGAGCGACCACTGGGACTACCAGGCCCTGGCCCCGGCCCGCCTCCGGGAGGATCCCGAACCGGAGCTGAACGACCTGCTCCACCGTATGGCTCAGAGCAGCTTCGACTACGACCTGCTCTCCTACGATGTGAGCGGACGTTCCACATATGCGTCGGACTACCCATCCCGGTACTACGGATCGGCCTACAACGACGACTGGTGCACCTTCTCCTGCGGCCGCCCGTACTTCGGTCATTCGCCGTTCAGTCTTTCCATTGGCTTGTTCTACGGCCGACCCTACCGGCGCTATTACTACGACCCGTACTTCTACGCCTACAGCCCGCTCTACGATCCATTCTTCTATGACCCGTACTACTACACTCCGACGTACTATCCGGGTTATGCCTATCCCGGCAGGTACTACGGGTATCATGATCCCTATTACAACAACCGGTACCGCGCGGGCCGGCCGGACACGCCCTATCGTTTCCGGGGATCGGACGGGTTCACGGCAGGATATCGCAACCGGGGTTACGACATCCGGCGGTCAGTCAACACGGTTTACAACCCGCCTATCTCACGGGTGCGTGAACCGATCACCTCGCGGCCGGTACTGCGTCGCGTAACCGAGAGTCCCACAGCCGATCTGCCGGGAGGTGTGGCGCCGAGACGGGCCGTCGGCCATGAAAGCCGCTTGAATACCAAGCCGATTGAAGGGCGGCGGGCTCGCGAGGCCGAGACAGCTCGCCGCACGGAGCCGAGAGCTGAGCAGAAAGCGCCTCAGCGGGAGGCGGCTCCCGTTCGTCGAGCGGCCGAGCCGCGTGACGAGCGAGCTAGGGAGCAACCCCGGGCAGAGCGCGCTCGGGAAGAGCCACGTCAGGTGGAGCGGGCTCCGGCCCGGGAGGCGCCCCGTCGAGTCGAGCGCGCTCCAGCTCCTGAGGCCCGGCCGCAGCGGCGGGAAGTGGAGAGAGGCAGTTCTCCGCCACCGCAGGTTCGAAGCTCGGGTCGGGCGGAGAACCGTGGGTCCGACGGCGGCTCTCGGCAGGCCACCGGTGGTGGGTCGCGCCGGCGCTAGCCTACCAGATTTGCGCTCGCTCAGTCTCGGGGCGAACCATCGGGTCACCGGGCTTGCAGCCGAATGCCCGGGCAAAGGCCGAAATATTGGAGAGCGGGCCGTTGGTGCGGAACACGGGAGGCGCGTGCGGATCCACGTTCACCATGAGACGGGTGAATTCCGGACGCGCCTTTGCACGCCAGATCTGCGCCCAGGCGAGAAAGAAGCGTTGTTCGCCGGTAAAGCCATCGATCCGAAGAGGCTCAGGTTTCCCCGCAAGGGACCGGCGATACGCACCGTGGGATATCAGCAATCCGCCCAGGTCCGCGATATTTTCTCCTAGCGTCAATTTGCCGTTCACATGGAGTGAGTCCACCGCGACGTAGCCGTCGAACTGCTTCTCGACCACGTTGGCGCGGCGGTTGAATTCCTTGGTATCGGCCTCGGTCCACCAGCCGCTCAGATTTCCCTGCGAGTCGAACTGCCGCCCTGCATCATCGAAGCCGTGAGTGATCTCATGGCCGATCGCCCCGCCCATCCCCCCGTAGTTCACCGCATCGTCGGCCTTGGGATTGAAGAACGGCGGTTGCATGATGCCGGCGGGAAACGTGATTTCGTTGCTGGAGGCGTTGTAGTAGGCATTCACCGTCGGCGGCGTCATTCCCCACTCGCCCCGGTTGGTCGGCTTCCCGATCTTCTTCAGTACCCGTGCATTCTCGAATTCATTCGCCCGGAGCAAGTTGCTTACGAAGGGGCCGGGCCAAGCCTCGAGCGAGGAGTAGTCCCTCCAGGTGTCGGGGTACCCAATCTTGTTGATGATGGTTTCGAGCTTGGCATATGCTTTGGTCTTGGTCCCCTGGCTCATCCAGGAAAGGCCGCCGAGGCGGCTTTTGAGCTCCGCCCGGATGTTGCGCACCATTTCGAGGGCCCGCGCCTTCGCCTCGGGAGTGAAGTTCTTCCGGACGTAGGCCTGGCCGAGCACCTCACCCAGCGCCTGATCGGTATACGCCAGGCATCGCTTCCAGCGGGGACGCATTTCGTTCACCCCGCGCAGCACCGTCGAATTGAATCGGAAGCTCTCCCGCACGAATGATGAGCTCAGCGCGGGAGCGATGTTGGCAAGGAGGTTCCAGCGGAGATAGGACTTCCAGTCAGATGGGGATGCGGCCGCAAGGAGAGAGTCGACCGTGCCCAGGAATTGCGGCTGGGCGACATTGACCTCCTTGATTTCCCAGAGCCCCAGGTGGTTCCAATATCCCGGCCAGGCGAATCCGGGCGTCATCTTATGCAGGCCAGCAATGGTGGAGAGATGGTAGAGACTTTCCGGGTCGCGCTGAGCCTCCCGAGTCATTGACGCACTGGCCAGGCCGGTTTCCAGCCGCATGATAGCCCAGGCGGAGCCCGCAGCCGCTGCGCTGTCCCCGCCGGCTAGTTGGAGCATCCGCGCTACGTGCTGTATGTATTCTCCGCGAATCTTTTCCGCGGCCGAGTCTGATCGGGTGTAGTAGTCTCGGTCCGGCATGCCCAGCCCGGCCTGATACACCTCCGCGATCGTGCGGCTGCTCTTCTTCGCGTCGGGATTGGATCGAAATGCAAAGGCTGCCGGAATTCCGAGCCGGTGTAGATGGGCTATGGCTGTCTCGACCCCTTGACGATCCTTGATGGCGGCAATCTGGTCCAGCTCGCCCCTGAGCGGCGTGATTCCGGCGGACTCGACTGCCGCCGAGTCCATGCAGGTGCCGTAAAAAGTGCCGAGCTTGCGGGTGTTGGCGTCCGGCGCCGTGGCGGCGTTCCGGGCCGCCTCCGTCAGGACCTGTTCCAGGGCGGCGTAGTTCTGCTCCTGCAGCTCGTTGAAACTGCCCCACCTCGGCAGATCGCCCGGAATCTCGCTTCGCTGCAGCCAGCCCCCATTGGCAAACTGGAAGAAGTCCTTGCACGGCGCGCAGGCAGTGTCGATGTTCGCCGGGTCGATGGGCCTGGACTGACGCTGGGCGGTGAGAGATGATGCCATAGCGGTAAAGAACAGGCCCGCTGCAAGCGGGCGAATCGAAGGGTGCATCGGTACTCCAATGAAGTAGTCCTAATGACACCTACGGCGGAGCGGGGTTCTGGTTTCGTCGAGCGTAGTCCAGCCCCCATTCCATGTATTCGGCGCTGCGGAGCCCCACTCGCATCGCCTGGTCCACCGCCTCCTGCTCCTCCAGCCCCTGGTCCAGGATGAAGTAGGGGATGAGGGCACCACCGACTCGGCTGCCGCTCCCGCAATGAAAGAAGACGGTCCGCTCTCCCGCACCACGAAGCACGGCCAGGATGCGCTCCAATGTCGCGTCGTCGAGGGATCCGGCTCGCACCGGTACGTTGACGTACTCCATGCCCAGCTCACGCACCAGGGTCGCTTCATCCACGGGGCGGGGTTCCATGGGATCCCGAAGATCCAGGACAATCTTCCCACCCGCCTCCTTCAACGCTGTGAGCTGTTCAGCCGTCGGCTGACCGCCGGACACGACGTTAGGGAGGATTTGACAGGCATTGGCCACGCCGCTGACGGCCTGAAATACAGTGGGCATTTGCTCTCCGAGAGTCTCTAGATCCGTCCCCGCAGGGCGACGTAGAAAAGCATGCCGGTAAAGTAAGAGGTGAGCGGTCACTTGGCGCACCCCTCTCACTTCTTACCGCTCACCTCTTACTTTTCAAGCGTGCTCCGCCTCGCCATCGCCCAGATACGGCCCCAGAAAGGGGCATACCAGGAGAACCTCTGCCGCTTTGGCGCCCTCTTCCGGGAGGTCGGGGGTTGGCTGGAACCGCCTGAGCTGCTGGTCGCGCCCGAGACCGCGCTTACCGGTTATTTCCTGGAGGGAGGGGTACGGGACCTTGCCATCACCGGCGACCAGCTTTTCGCCGATCTCAGCCGGCAGCACCAGGAAGCCGGTGCCCCACCGCTCGACGTTGCGCTGGGCTTCTATGAGGTTCATGGAAACCGGTTCTACAACTCAGGATTGTACGCCACGCTCGGTGGGCCGGACGCCGGGGTTCGCCACATCCATCGGAAGATCTTCCTCCCGACGTACGGGGTCTTCGATGAGGAACGCTTCGTCGAGGCGGGACGGAGTGTTCAGGCCTTCGATACCCGGTGGGGCCGGGCGGCGATTCTCATCTGCGAAGATGCCTGGCACTCATTCACTCCGATGCTGGCGGCACTCGACGGCGCCCAGCTGATCATCGTTCCCAGCGCTAGCCCGGCCCGTGGGGTGGTCACCGCCGAGGACACGGCGGGGCGACCGGTGAGTCTCGCCCGCTGGAGCAGACTGGCTCAGGACATCGCCGGCGAGCACGGAGTTTACGTGGCGCTGCCGCAGCTGGTCGGATTCGAAGGTGGCAAGGCGTTTCCCGGTGGGTCGATTCTGGCCGGTCCACGCGGGGACCTGCTGGTTCAGGGGCCCGTGTTCCAGGAAGCGATCATCCCCGCCCTGCTCGATTTCGAGGAGATCACGCGGGCACGCGCCGATCTCCCGCTTCTGGCCGATCTCGAAATGCGGCTGCCGCATCTGCTGGGGTCGCTGCATGCTGCGAGGCGGGGCAGCGGGGCAGGAGGGCAGGGAGGCAGGAAAAACACGCCCCCAGAC
>JBKJZM010000146.1:0-26929 GCA_046715295.1 Gemmatimonadales bacterium
ACCTATGCCGCACCCGGGCTGGAGCCGAACGAGTCCTGGCGCTACACCCGCACCGACGGCGACCTGATCTTCCACTTCATCGCCCGCGAAGACGTGCAGGACTTCAAGCTGGTCGAGAGTCTCTTCGACGTCCTCGGCTTCAGCACCGCGGTACAACTTCAGGATCGGACCAATGATGCCGGCGATAACGCCGTGGCCGAACAGTTAATGCTGTCGCGGGAGCAGCTCTCCCCCATCTACCGCCGGCTCCAGGCCGCCGGCCGGGGAAGCACCGGGCGCTATCAGAACCAGGAGCGGCGAGCAGGGCAGGAGAGCATCGCGCTGGGGACCACGAGCGACAGCTACGAGCTGCGGTTCCCCAACGAGCTCAAGGCCACCTCGGAAGTACTCGCGGTCGGGCGCGATTCCGCCGGGCCTCAGGTGCAGATTGCATATGCCATCGCGGGGTCCAGCCTCGAGCCGGTGACCGTGACTCGCGGGTTCCTCTACAGCGTCCGCCTGCGCTTCGTGGCGATGGACGACAACGGCAAGGTGGTGAGCTCGCTCGACACCACCCGGCACTTCGTAGCCCCCGAGCGCGTGCCGCCCAACGAGCACCTGGTGGGTCGGGTGGCGGCCTCTGTGCCGCCCGGTGCCCTGCAGTACCGGCTGGCCATCCAGCAGGGCGATGATGCAGGCACGACACTGCCTCTCGACAGCGTGCGGGTAGGGCCGACCAGCTCGACCGCACTGAGCCTCAGCGATCTCGTGCTCGGCTCCCGTACCGCCAACCTCGGCTGGCGGCGTACGCCGGACGATACTGTGCTTTTCAATCCGCTTCGCACCTACAAACGGGGCGAGGAGATGGAACTGTATTATGAGATCGAAGGACTTCGCCCGGCCCCCTATACCGTGGAGCTCGCGGTCAAGAAACGGGGCTCGGGCGGAGGCATCTTCAAGAAAATCTTCGGCGGAGGCTCGGCGGCCATCAAGCTCAAATTCGAGCAACAAGCCACGACAACGGCGGTCACCACTCATCGCAGCCTCAAGCTCGACCGCCTCAAGCCCGGCCATTACGTGCTGGAGCTGCTGGTGGTGGATGCCGACGGCCGGAAGGACATTCGAAGCCGGGAGTTTCAGGTGGTAGAGGGGTAGGCGGGACGGCGGGACAGCGGGACAGCGGGGCAGTAAGAAGGCGGGGAAGGAGGTTGTCACCCTGAGCGCAGCGAAGGGGCCGAAGCTCGAATCAGCTTCAGGCCCCTCCTATTTTCCTACTGCTGTCCCGTTGCCCCGCCTACATCGGCCACGCAGCCGGACGGGACGGGGTCAGAATCAGCAGCGGCTGAACCAGGCTCTCCGCCTTGACCACCGCCTCCACCTGCACCAGGTGCTGGGTGACGCCGGTGCTGGTATCGAAGGTGGCGATGTGCATCAGCATCGAGGCGAGCGGCCGGTCGGCCGGCTTGGTGCGGCCCCCTTCGGCCGAGGCGATCGAGGTGCCCGGCACCAGCGTGACGCGGGCGTGCCCGAACAACCAGAGAGGAATACCCTCGAGGGACTTCAGCAGCCGCTCGTTGAACGCCAGGCTCTCGCCGTGCAGGGTTATCAGCCCCAGAGTCGGGCGCTCGTGGTGGCGCCGAGAGTGGACCACAAACCCATACGTGAAGGTGGGGTCCTGGCCGGCCGCGCGCCGGAGGGCAGCCCTGAGTTTCTGCTGGCTGAACGCGATCGTGTGATACGGTACCACGGGCTCTCCAAGTGGATGGCGCGGAATGGTCCCCTGCCGGTGCACGTGACGTGCCATGAAGGCGGGTCAGCGGATCAGCGGGTCAGCGGGTCAGCGGGTCAGCAAAGGGCAATAGTTTCCTTCGGTCCCTGAGCAGGCGACGCTAAGCTGTTCCTGTCTAACTGTCCCGCTGTCCCGCTCCCCCGCCTTCCGCAATGCATCTGGCGATACGCCACGCAATCGGCTTGAACTCCCCCGAGCGCCGACGTAGGTTGCGCGCATGTTCTGCTCCCGATGTGGCAGCGAAATCACCGGAAAATCGAAGTTCTGCCCCTCCTGTGGTCTCGACCTGATGGCGACCACACCGGTCCACGCTATTGCGACCGGGGTGCTGCAGGAGCTCGACCTCGTGCGTGAATCGCTGGCGGCGGAATACGAGATCATCGAGGAGCTCGGCCGGGGCGGGATGGCGATGGTCTATCGGGCCAAGGACCGGCAGCTGGAGCGCGAGGTTGCCATCAAGGTCCTGCCCTTTTCCCTCGCCTTCGACACCGAGTTCGTGGAGCGATTTCAGCGCGAGGCTCGTACCTCCGCCCAGCTCGAGCATCCCAACATCATCTCGATCTATCGCGTCGGGCGTTCCGGGCGGGTGATCTACTTCGTCATGAAGTTCCTGCGCGGCGGATCGCTCTCCAGCGTGCTCGGGGTTCGAAAGAAGCTCACCCCGCCGGAGATCCGGCGCCTGCTGTCCGAGGCGGGAGGCGCGCTGGGCTACGCCGCCCAGCGGGGCATCGTCCACCGGGACATCAAGCCCGACAACATCATGTTTGACGAGCACGGGCAGAGCGTGCTGACGGACTTCGGGATCGCCAAGGCTGCCTCGGGGCAAAAGCTCACCGGGACGGGCATGTCCATCGGGACACCCCACTACATGAGCCCGGAACAGGCGCGGGCCCAGGCCATCGACGGCCGGAGCGACATCTACAGTCTTGGCGTGGTGGCGTACCAGTGCCTGACCGGCACCGTGCCTTATGACGGTGAGGACAGTTTCTCCATCGGCTACAAGCACATCACCGAGCCGATTCCCATGCCCAGCCTGGTGACAGCCGACGAGCGACGGATCTTCGAGGTCATCAAGCGCATGCTGATGAAGGATCCGTTCGACCGGTTCCAAAGCTGTGAGGAGCTGGTGGCTTCGTTCCGGGGACAGCCGATTGCGGCCCCGGGTGCGGTGCGCTCCTCGGTGGCCACGTTCGTTGGTAGTGCGGCCGCGGTGGCGGGGACGGGTGCCGCAGCGGGCGATGGGAGCGGGCTTCCTCCGATCGTGAGCCAGCCGACCGCGCCGCTGGACTCGCCCCTGGTCAACCGTCGACTCACTCCGCTGGAGCGACGCGACGCCCCTCGCCGGGTGGCAGACCGTTCGGTAGCCATGCGACCGAGCGCATCATCCTGGGCCTGGCTCTGGGTGCTGCTCGCGGTGCTGGGTGGAGCAGGCGGGGCATTCTACTACTACAAGGCCCGGGGGTTCGCTCCGGGAACTGTAGGTAATCCTGATTCGGCGCCCGCCCTCGATTCGCTGCCTCCCTCGCCTTCTCTTCCGGCCCAGGCGCCCCCAGCGTCCGGTGATACGCCGACCGCCCCGGCGGCGACACCTCCGCCACTGGCCCGGGACTCGTCTCCTCCCGCGCTGACGCCGCCGGCTGAAGTCGCCGGCTCCACCGACGTGACCGGCCCGGTGGACAGCGGGGGCATTCGGCTCAGCGGACTGCCCCGCGGCTCCACCGTCCTCATCGACGAAAAGCCCGTGACTCAGGCGTTGACCCGTCTTGCACCGGGGCCCCATGCCCTAGCCATTTCGGCCCCGCGTTACAACTTCTTCTCCGATACGATCGTCATCCGGCCGGGCCAGGTACAGGAACTCGCTCCACACCTCACTCAGCTCGGGACGGCCGCTCCCTCCACCCGGCGGGAGGTGCGGACGGACGCCAGATGCGTTCCGGGGTCCGGGTACAACGCCGACGGCTCCTGCTTCGACGAGCGTCCCAAGCCGGTCAACCCGCCGTTCGTGTCCGTTCCGCTCGACGCCAAGGCGGGGCCACGCCCGTCCCTGCTCTGGGTCAAAGTCTCGGCCGAGGGCCGCACGGTCGACATCAGGCGCCTCCGGCCATCCGACGATCCCGCGTACGAGCGCGAGGTCCGGAACTTCGTGTGGACCGTCACCTGGCACCCGGCCCTGAAGGATGGGGCGCCGGTCGAGGCCTGGACCCAGATGCTCTTTCCGCCCGCGCAGGACCAATAGGGGCGCATTGCATGCGCCCTTCGTCGATCCACCCCACAGCCTTCATCGCCGCCACGGCGGCCGTCATGGGGGACGTGACCCTGGGCGAAGACGCCAGCGTCTGGTACGGCGCTGTACTCCGCGGCGACATGGCCCCGATCATCATCGGCGCTCAATCAAACATTCAGGACGGCACCATCGTGCACGTCGATGCCGGGGTGCCCTGCTCCGTGGGCAGGCGGGTCGCCGTGGGGCACCGGGTGGTCCTGCACGGCTGCATCGTCGAAGACGACTGCCTGATCGCCATGGGGAGCGTCCTGCTCAACGGCGTCAGGATCGGCGCCGGCAGCGTCGTTGCGGCCGGTGCGGTTGTGCCGGAGGGGATGCAGGTGCCACCCGGCTCACTGGTCATGGGAGTGCCCGGACGCATCGTGCGGCCGGTGGACGCCGCCCTGGCCAAACGGATGGCCGCTACCTGGACCCACTACGTCAAGGAGGCTCGAGCCCATCGGGAGGGGCGGTATCCGCTGTACGCGGGCGGACAGGCGGACGGGCGGACAGGTGGACAGTAACGCCGTGAGAGATCTTGGCCGGTTAGGATTTCAGATTCCTCACTTCGTTCAGGATCACACGCGCCCGACATCCTTCTGACCGTCCGTCCGCCCGTCCGCCCGACTTCTCCCCAGCAATCCACTTCTTCCACATTGTCAGCCCGCCTATATTTGTGATGTGGGAAGCCGGATTGAACGTGGTTTCGGGTGTTTTTGATGGTATTGTCTCAGTTCGATCACGGGCCTAGCTTGCCCTTCCGTTTCGGTTGGAGTTCGGCTGACGGGCAGGGTCGGTCGCTGGTGCTGAGCAGGCGCTCCACCCTCTGAGATCAACACCTTTCTAAGCGGGGAGTTCTATGAAATCGTCCACCCCACGGGACGCAGTTCGGCTGTCGCCCAATGCCATCACCGTCCTCGAGAAGCGGTATCTGATCAAGGACGACACCGGTGTGCCGGTCGAGAGTCCGCGCGATCTGTTCCAGCGGGTGGCCCGCACCATCGCGGACGCGGACCGGCGCTACGGCGCCACTGACGCGGCCGTGGACCAGGTAACCCAGGATTTCTTCGGCCTGATGGCCAACCGGCTCTTCGTGCCGAACTCGCCCACACTGATGAATGCCGGCCGTCCCCTGGGCCAGCTGTCCGCCTGCTTCGTGCTGCCGGTGGATGACGCGCTCTCCAACGGTAAGAGCGGCATCTATGACACCCTCCGTGCCATGGCGCTGGTACATCAGTCGGGTGGTGGCACCGGCTTCAGCTTCTCCCGGCTCCGGCCCAAGAACGACATCGTGCGCTCGACCATGGGCGTGGCCTCGGGTCCGGTCTCCTTCATGACGCTCTTCGACGCGTCCACCGACGTGGTCAAGCAGGGCGGGACCCGCCGCGGGGCCAATATGGGCATCCTCCGGGTGGACCATCCCGACATCATGGAGTTCATCACCTGCAAGGACGACACGACCAAGGTCACCAACTTCAACATCTCGGTGGCGGTCACGGACGCGTTCATGGCGGCCGTCGAGGCCAACGGGATGTACGACCTGCTCCACCCCAAGACCAGGCAGGTGACCGGCCGGCTCCACGCCCGGGAGGTCTGGGAGCGCATCATCCACGGCGCCTGGAAGACCGGCGAGCCGGGGGTGTTCTTCGTCGACAAGGCCAACCACTACAACCCGGTGCCGCATCTCGGGGAGTACGAAGCCACCAATCCCTGTGGTGAGCAGCCTCTGCTCCCCTACGACGTCTGCAACCTCGGCTCGATCAATCTGGGGGCATTCGTGAAAGAGGCCGGGAAGGGCGGAAAGGCCGAGGCGGAGATCGATTGGGATCATCTGCGTCGGGTAGTACATCTCTCGACTCACTTTCTGGAAAATGTCATCGACGCCAACCAGTATCCGCTGCAGGAGATCACCGATCTCGCCCAGCAAATCCGCCGGATCGGGCTCGGCGTCATGGGCCTGGCTGACGTCTTTGTGAAGCTGGGCGTGGCCTACGACTCCGAGGAAGGCGTTGCGCTCGGCCGGAAAATTCAGCAGTTCGTCGATGAGGAAGCCAAGACCGAATCGGAGCGACTGGCATCCGAGCGCGGGGTCTTCCCCGAGTGGGAGCGCAGCATCTGGGGGCCGGACGAGACTGCCGCTCGGGACGCCCAAGGCGAGCGGATCCGGCCGGTTCGGCGGCTCCGCAACTGCAACGTCACCACGGTGGCCCCGACCGGCACCATCTCGATCATCGCCGGGTGCAGCTCCGGCATCGAACCCCTGTTTGCCGTGGCGTTCATGCGGAACCAGGCCGGCTCGCTAATGCCGGACGTGAATGAGGACTTCGTCGGTATCGCCAGAGCAGAGGGCTGGTACTCCGACGAGCTGATGCGCAAGATCGCCGAGACCGGGCACATCGACTTTCCGGAGGTGCCGGCCAAGTGGCAGCGGGTCTTCGTTACCGCCAATTCCATCAAGCCCGAGTGGCACATCCGGATGCAGGCGGCATTCCAGGAGTACAACGACAGCGCCATCTCGAAGACCTGCAACTTCGCCCAGGATGCTACCGAAGAATACGTCGAGGAAATCTATCGCCTGGCATACCGGCTGAACTGCAAGGGCGTTACGGTGTATCGTGATGGCAGCCGCGAGATGCAGGTGCTCTCGACCGGCTCGACGGCGAAAAAGGTGCAGGAGGGGCACGGGGGCGGGGCCGGGAAGGGCGGGAAGGAGACTGCGGCAACGGCCGATCTGCATGGTGAGATCGCGGAGCTTCGTGCCGAGAACGAGCGCCTAAGGCGCATCGTCCATGAGCTCGAATCCGAAAACCTTCAGCGGCGACAGAAGCGCTCGCGCCCCGAAGTCCTGCGCGGCACCACCCGCCGGGTGGAGACGCCGCTGGGCACGCTGTACGTCACCATCACCGAGGACGACAAAGGGCAGCCGTTCGAGGTCTTCATGACTCTGGGCAAGGCTGGTGGCGCACTGATGGCCGACGTTGAGTCCCTGGGCCGGCTCATCAGCCTGGCCCTCCGCTCCGGAATCCCGATCAAGGAGATCTATCGCCAGCTGCGCGGAATCAGCTCCGACCGGGTCATCGGGCTGGGGCCGAACAAGATCCTGTCGGTGCCCGATGCCGTCGGCATCGCGATCGAGCGCTGGATGCAGGAGAAGCAGGGGATTCAGCAGGAGCTGCTGCCGCAGCCGGGCCGCGGGGGTCCCCAGGGCATCGCCGGCCAGACCGAAGTAGCTCCTATGGTCGCCCAGCCCAGCCATACGGGCGATAGTGGCGAGCAGATGGTCCTGGGCGGGATGCAGCAGACTCTCTCGGGGGCCTGCCCCGACTGCGGCTCGCAGCTGGAGTTTGCCGAGGGGTGCATGAAATGCCACGTGTGCGGCTTCAGCGAGTGCGGCTGATCGTGGTTATCCGCAGATAGCTGAAGCCAGGAGCACACGACAGCGCCCGCAGCCCCATGGTCTGCGGGCGCTGTCGTGTCGACACAGCTTGCTGGACGGGTCCCAAGCGTGGGAAGGGCAGGAGAGGAGTAAATCATGGCCGGGTGGCAGGATGAGCTCCGCGCGCTCGTCGCGTCGCTGGGATCACACGTCAGACGGGGCACCGACTCACTTGAGCGTCTGGTGGACCGCGATCCGTATCACATCGTCGGCTACCGTGGATACGCCGCCAACGGCCGCGTTCTCGTGCTCGGCCGCGTCCTGCAGGACGAAGGACTGCTTGTTCCAGACCCCTCACATTCGAAGATCCGTAATCTTGGTGCCATGCTGAAGCGGCTCGAAAGTGACCCGCTGCCGTTCGCGCGGGTACGGGTGCGGCTACCCGACGGCGAACAGGAGCTGATCGCCGACGACGAAGGCTTCATCCGGCACTGGATCGACCTGGGCACGCCACTCGAGCCCGGCTGGGGATCGATTGAGCTGGAGCTCGCCGGCTCGGCCGCCGGCGTCCCGCGCATCGGCCACGGGCTCTACCTGACGCCTCCTGCTTCCGCCGCATACGGCGTCATCAGCGACATGGACGACACCGTCATCCAGTCTCACGTTACTGACTTCATTCGGGCGGCGCGGACGGTCCTCCTGGAGAACGCACGCACCCGGTTGCCGTTCCCCGGAGTGGCGGCGTTCTACCGCGCTCTTGCGGAGGGGGGCACCGGTGGGGCGGGGAACCCTATTTTCTACGTCTCCAGCAGCCCCTGGAACCTCTACGAGGTCATCGCGGAGTTCCTGGAGGCGCAGGAGATTCCCGCCGGGCCCCTCCTGTTGCGGGATTGGGACTTGGGTCCATCGGTCCTCAGGAACGCGGCGTACAAGACCAGCGTCATACGCGAGATCCTCGCCACTTATTCCTCGCTTCCGTTCATTCTGGTGGGTGATAGCGCGCAGGAGGATCCAGAGATCTACGCCGACCTCGTGGCCACCCATCCCGGCCGGATACTGGCAGTGTATATCCGAAGTGTGCGGCAACATCCGGAAGCCTCGACCGCCATTCGAGACCTGGCCGAGCGGGTGGCCCGTGGGGGCTCGACCCTCGTGCTGGCTGACGACACCCTGGCTGCCGCGCGCCACGCGGCGGCGCATGGATGGATCAGGGACGACAGCCTGGCCGACATTGGCGAGGAGAAACGAGCCGATGAGGGGGCCGGTGCCAAGGAACCGGCGCCGGGGGTGGAGGACTCGCCGCCGGCCCCCACCGTGGTGGTGGACCCGAATGTCGAGCCGGAAGAGCTGGGGTAGAAGAAGCGCTACCGCGGGACCAGAATGATGTAAGCCAGGCCTAACGCGACTAGGTCTTCCGTTATGGCTATGACTATGTCCTTCACCTTGAGGCGATTCACCAGTCGCCTGCGGGCCTCATAACCAGCGAATGCGCCAATCAGACCACCCGTCCCGCCAAGCACTGCTCCCACCAGCCAGGACTGATTCGCCGAGATGCCCAGGCACGCCCCGGACAGGCCTCCCATGACGATACGGACGGCGAGTGGCCCCGGCATGGTTCGTCTGGGGGTCTGCGGCAGAATGTCCGCGACGTACTCGACCACAGCCAGCAGCGTAAGGAGCGCCACCGCCGGCACCGATCCCATGAACTCCAGGGGACCGCCATCGAGGTTCAGCCACCCAAGGTGGGCGGCCCAGCTCACCGCGGCAGGAGCCGTCAGCGAACGCAAGCCGGCGACAATTCCTATACCGACGGCCAGCACCAGGACAGAGGGATCGTTCATGACCCAGCTTACTATGATCCGGCCCTAGCCCGCCAGAGCGATGGACCCACCGTTGTCTGCTTGCGCGCCCCGGCGGAGCCCCCAAATTAGAGCAGACCGCCCGCCCTGGGAGCCCAAGCATGATCGACATGACCCAGAACAACAGGCGACGGCAGTTCGATGGCGATGGCCCCATTGCCTGGCGATGGACGGCGCTCCTGATATCAGGTCTTCTCTGCCGAAACCAACAACGTGCTGCGATTCCCCGGCACGATTGTCCTCACCCCGGAGGTCCCGCCTCCGCCGGAGGGTGACTGAGGCGGAGCCTGCAAGAGACAAGAGTCCTGCCATCTCGCTCTGGACGCGGTGCAGCGCGCCCAGCGATAATGCAGATCACTGGTGTTCACTCGTTCACGGCTTCGGAGAGAGGGATGACATGTCGGCTGACAAGCAGGGGGGTGCACTTACGCCCGTGAAGCCCGCGCGCGTTGCGGAAGAGCTCAGGAAGCTGTGCAGCCAGCGAAAGGACGGCACACTCGCTGCCGATGAATACGAGCATCGCTTCGCCCGCATGATCGGTGAGCTGCGCGACCGGCGCATCGACGGCAGCCGCGCCGAAATCCTCGCCACCCTCAATCCTCTCATGAACGAGGGTGTCCTATCCGCCGCGGACTGGCAGCGGCTCACCAAGCAGCTGGGCCTCGCGTGATTCCCACCCATCGAATGATTCCTCGCCGGAGCCTCGGCCTCGATGCCCCACCGGTCTCGGCGGTGGGGTACGGTGGGATGCACCTCTCCATCCAGGATCGCCCTCCCGAGGCCCAGGCGATTCGAGTCCTTCACGCCGCGTTGGATGCGGGTGTCACGCTGATCGATACGGCCGATGTTTACTGCCTGGACCACCGGGATATCGGACACAACGAACGGCTCATAGCGCGTGCCCTGGAGAGCTGGCGAGGCGATCGTGAGCAAATCATCGTAGCGACCAAAGGCGGCGTAACCAGACCAGCGGGCCGCTGGGAGACCGATGGCCGGCCCGAACATCTGCGGGCCGCATGCGAGCGATCGCTTCAGGCACTGGGCGTGGAGCGAATCGACCTCTACCAGCTGCATGCCCCGGACCCGAAAGTCCCGCTGGTGGAAAGCGTGGGGGCCCTGGCCCGGCTCCAGCAGGAGGGAAAGATTCGCTGGGTCGGGCTTTCCAACGTGTCGGTGCCTCAGATCCGGGAGGCCGAAACGATGGCTCGGGTGACCAGCGTGCAAAACCGCCTGAACCCGTTCTTTCGCGAGGCGCTTGCCGAGGGGGTGGTGACGTACTGCGCCGAACGGGGACTAGGCTTCCTCGCGTACAGCCCGACCGGAGGAGGGCGGCTCAACCATAAGTTGGCGGCGCACCCGGTCCTTCAGCCGATGTCGGCCCGGCTTGGTGCCACCCCCCATGCTCTGGTGCTCGCGTGGGTGCTGGCACGCGCACCGGTGGTGACCGTCATTCCCAGTGCCCGCACCGCTGAGCATGCACTCGACAGCATCGGCGCCGCGGACCTCGAGTTGAGCGAAGCCGATCTTTCCGCGATCACGGCGGCGGAGTTTTCGCGGGCGTAGTCCCTGCCGTCACGCCCACCGCATCAATGTGGCGCCCGAGGTAAACCCCGCCCCTACCGCGGTCAACACCACCAGATCGCCCCGTGTGATTTTCCCCTCGCTGAGCACGCCGTCCAGTGCAAGCGGCAGCGTTGCCCCGGTGGTGTTGCCGTAACGGGCCAGCACCGAGGCTACGCGCTCGTGGGGCACCCCTAGCCGTTCGGCCGTGGCGTCCAGGATACGCTGATTGGCTTGGTGAGGGATCACCATGGCGAGGTCGGAGGGACTGAGGTCGTTTCGCTTGAGCAGGACCTGGACGCTCTCCACCATGGTCGTGACCGCGAACTTGAAGACCGCACGGCCGTTCTGCTTCAGAAAGTGCTGTCGGGCGGTCACGGTGGCGATGCTCGGTGGCAGGAGGCTCCCGCCGGCGGGCATCATCAGATCGTCCCTCCCGCTGCCATCGACCCGGTGATAGAAATCCATGATGCCGTACCCCGGTTCAGCCCGTTCCAGCAGCGCTGCACCGGCGCCATCCCCAAAGAGCACCGCGGTAGTCCGGTCGAGCGGATCGATAATCGAGCTCATGAGATCGGCGCCGACCACGACTACTCGCTCGTGGGCACCGCTGGCAACAAGTTGGGCCCCAGTGGTGAGTGCGTAGAGGAAGCCGGAACACGCGGCCGAGAGATCGAAGCCCCAGGCGCGGCGGAGGCCGAGCTGGTCCTGGATGAGGCAGGCCGTGGCGGGGAAGAGCATGTCCGGCGTGACCGTCGCGACGAGAAGCGCGTCGATGTCGTCGGGGCCCAGTCCGCGCTTGGCCATCAGCCGCCGTACCGCTTCCGCACCCATCCTGGAGGTGGTCTCGCCCGGCGCGCCGACCCGCCGCTCTCGGATGCCGGTCCGCTGGACGATCCACTCGTCCGAAGTGTCGAGGCGGGTGGCGAGCTCGGCGTTGGTGAGAATCCGCTCCGGTACGTACGTCGCGACCGCTGTAATGGCGGCGCGCAGCGGCGCAGACGGGGAGTCGGCAGGCATGCAAGAATCTAACAGGGACCTGTCTCCGGAACCGGGCTAGGACACGGTCGTTATATTCCGGGCATGCCCTCAGCGAATCGCCGCCGGACCATAACCGCCACTATCGGTGGAGTGCCGGTCGGGTCCGAGCATCCGGTGGTTGTTCAATCGATGACCAACACCGACACGGCCGACGTGTCCGCCACAGTACAGCAGGTCGCCGACCTCGCGCGGGCCGGCAGCGAGCTGGTCCGGGTGACGGTCAATAATGAGCCGTCCGCAGCAGCGGTTTCCGCCATTGTCGAGGGACTCGATCGACTGGGTATCGCAGTTCCGATCATCGGCGACTTCCACTACAACGGCCATCTGCTCCTGACCCGGTATCCCGAGTGCGCGCGCGCGCTGGCAAAGTACCGCATCAATCCGGGCAATGTCGGCGGGAAGCGCCACGACGAGAACTTTCGCGCCATCATCGAGGTGGCGCTGGCTCACGACAAGCCGGTGCGGATCGGGGTCAACTGGGGCTCCTTGGACCAGACCCTCCTCACTCAGCTGATGGACGTCAACGCCAGCCGGGCCGCCCCCCGGGCCACGCGTGATGTGGTCATGGAGGCCATGGTCGAGAGCGCCTTGCAGTCGGCGGCGTTGGCCGAAGCCACCGGGCTGGGGCACGACCGAATCGTGCTCAGCGCCAAGGTCTCGGGAGTGCAGGACCTGATCGAGGTGTACCGCCTGCTGGCTGGGCGCTGCGACTATCCTCTCCACTTGGGCCTCACCGAAGCGGGGCTTGGCAGCAAGGGAATCATCGCCAGCACCGCGGGTCTCAGCATACTGTTGCAGGAGGGAATCGGCGATACGATCAGGGTCTCGCTGACGCCGGCCCCGGGAGGAGATCGCACCGAGGAAGTGCGAGTGGCGCAGCAGGTGCTTCAGTCTCTGGGTCTCAGAAGCTTCACTCCCCAAGTGACCAGTTGTCCCGGCTGCGGCCGCACCACCAGCACTTTCTTCCAGCAGATGGCGCAGGAGATCCAGGACTACCTTCGGGAAAAGATGCCGGTGTGGCGTAGCGAGCGGCCTGGCGTGGAGGACATGAAGGTTGCGGTCATGGGGTGTGTGGTAAACGGTCCGGGTGAGTCGAAGCACGCCGACATCGGGATCTCACTCCCGGGTACCGCCGAAGAGCCCAGGGCGCCGGTGTTCGTGGACGGCCGTCTGCTGGTCACGCTGCGCGGTGAGGACATCGTGGCCGAGTTCCTCGGGATCCTCGACGATTACGTGGCGTCCCGGTACGGCGCCGTGGAATCCGCGGATAGGTCCTGAGGCCTCGTGCCGCTGCTGGCCCTGGGTGCGGGACTCGAAGCAACGCTGCGAGAGCAGCCTCTCCTGGCCCTGGTGGTCCTGTTTGGCGCCGGCCTGGCTACCAGCCTGACTCCCTGTGTCTACCCCATGATTCCGATCACGGCCGGCATCCTCGGCGGTGCCCGATCGGCCCGGCGCTCGCGGGGACGTACCCTGCTTTTGACGGCGGCTTACGTCCTGGGTCTGGCGCTGGTGTATGCCTCCCTCGGTCTGCTCGCGGGGCTGTCCGGCACCCTGTTCGGCTCAGTAAGCTCGAGCCCCTGGGCCCTATTTCTCATGGGCAACTTGCTCCTGGTGTTCGGACTGGCCCTGCTGGACGTCTTTACGGTGAACGCTCCGGCGCTCCTCGCGGCGTGGGCCGGCCGCCTCGCCGGCGACTCCGTAGGCGGTGTGTTCGCGCTCGGGGCCACGTCCGGTCTCGTCGCAGCGCCATGCGGAGCCCCGGCGTTCGCCGCGGTGCTGACCTTCGTGAGCACGACCGGGAGCGCGGTACTAGGCTTCCTGTACCTGTTCGCTTTCTCCATTGGTCTCACGGCGCTGCTGGTCGTCGTTGGCCTCTTCAGCGGCAGTCTGGCCGCCCTGCCTCGGGCCGGAAGGTGGACCCTCTGGGTCAAGCGGGCTGGAGGACTGCTGCTGCTGGCAATGGCCGAGTACTACTTCGTCAGAATGGGAAGCGTACTATGAGAAGAACACTGGTGGCCGCGCTCGTCCTCGCCGCAGGGCCCCTGGCTTCGCCTGTGCGGGCCCAGGAGACGGGTATAGCTGTTGGGGCCGACGCCCCGGTGGTCACTGTTCGCGATCTGGATGGGAAGGCAGTCGACCTTGGTCAGTATATTGGGAAGAAGCCCGTTCTCCTCGAATTCTGGGCTACATGGTGCGAACTTTGCGAGGAGCTCTTGCCCCGGATCCGGGCGGCCAAAGCCGACTATGGAGACCAGGTCGAGTTCTTTGGGGTAAACGTGACCGTCAATCAGTCTCGCGAACGCGTCCGGCGGTATCTGGAGAAGCATCGCCCCCCGTTCAGAACCCTCTACGATGATGAGGGAGTCAGTACCCGGGCGTACCAGGTGCCCGCCACCTCTTACGTCGTGATTGTGGACCGGTCAGGCAAAATTGCATACACGGGGAGTGGCGGCACCCAGGACTTCAACACCGTGCTTCGCCGCATCACCCAGAATTGAATCTCCAACAGAAGAGGACCGATTCTTCATGCGTGTACTCGTGCTGGGACTCACCGTCGGCGTATGGATGTTCACCGGTGTCCCTCTGGCGTCAGCCCAGAAGGACACCACGAAAGGGGTCAGGGTCGTCCTTATGGGCGGGCCGGACGTGGACAAGCGCGCCCCAGACTTCTCCCTCCCATGGGCCAACCGAGAGGGTGTCGGTCCCATCGAATCGCCCTATCAGCTGGCCAGCGATAGGGGCAGGATCGTCGTGGTCGCTTTCTATCCTCGGGATTTCACCAAAGGGTGCACCGCCCAGCTGCAGACATTCGCCGAGCAGTACGACAGCCTCTTCGGGCCCGACATTACCCTCGTCGGCATCAGCACCGATTCAGTCACGACCCATAGCCGCTTTGCAGCCAGTCTCAATCTGCCTTTCCGCTTGCTGAGCGATCCGGAGCAACGGGTCTCGAAGCAGTACGCCAGCAAGGACGCTGGCGGCTATAATCGCCGAACGGTATACGTGATCGGGCCGGATGGACGGGTCAAGTACCGGAACATGAAGTTCAACGCGCTCGATCCGCAGGCCTATTCCGAGCTCCGCGCTGCCATCAAGACCGTTCGCGGCAGCTGATACAGGTGTTCCCGAGTTTGGTGGAGTCCCGGATCATGCTGGGGCTCGCTGCGGCCGCCTGGTGCGCCGCCGTGGCGCCTCTGGCTGGCCAGGAGCGATCGGAGGGTCGAGGAGGGCCGGTGTGGATCCTCGAGGGTCTCCGCACCGGCCAGTGTGTCCGCTTCCTCGTCGATCCCACCTCGGCCCGGCAAACCCTCCGTAAGCCCGCTCGCCTCCTCCCAGCCAGCCAGGATGAGAGCTTGCATCCCGCTCTGCGGAGTGTCATCGAGGGACAACCCGAGTTTGCCACCTGGATCCCCTCGTACCTCTGTCTCTACTACGGAGACGCGCTTACCCTCGGCGGGCGACGCTACGGGGGTAAGGACCCGCGGAAGCGGCCGATGATCGGGCTGTGGGCCGTCACGGCGTCGGAGCAGGGAAGCGGGGGCCGACGAGACGTGCTGCTGGATTTTTTCGGGGTTGGGGGTGGTCTGGTTCAGGCCGCCGCGGGGGCGAAGGTAAAGCTTAGTGAGGCGCAGTCGGCAGTGACGAAGGTTCCAGACACCGACAACGAGCTCTACGACGTGAAGATTGGGAAGACGCGGCTGACGTGGAACGGCAGGGCCGTGGGCGACAGTACCAGGGTCGAGCAGCCGATCCAGGAGGACTGGTTGGGGAAGGGCACCAGCGGGATGGTCTGGCGGGTGCAGGCCATTCTCAAGCCAGAATGGAGCAGACCACTGGTCGGCGTGTTGAGCGTCGAGGGCAAGGACGACCTGGCCAAGGCGCTCAAAGCCTCCCCCATCCGCTTCGTTGGACCACGGTACTCCGGCGGCGGAGGCGAGCTGCGGTTTTCTCGCTGAGCGGCCTTCCAACCAAAACCCACCTCATATCAAAATATCGGACCCTCACCTCACAGGCCCTAACGGCGGTCATTTTTCACCGGCGGTGGCTTCCTCTCCTCATGAGCCGTCCAGCATGTCCGGTCGGATCGGCCGGTCCTCCTAACAACGTAACTTTTCCCGAATTTTGTGAGCCTCCAGCACCTGTTTTCCACCGCATTCGTGGGGAAGGGGACCCGTGCCAAAACCAGCATGTCGAAGATGTTCATAATTCTACTGTCTGCATAATTACTTGGGCACAAGCGACACTGTCGTCTTCTTCATAGGGCCGTTTTCATCTAGTCCGTAAACAACGATTTGACAACTGTATACAGAGTTCCGATAAACCGACTTATGACGACGCTGTAAAGCGTTTTCTCAGAGTTTACATCCAAATAAGATATGCACTTCCGCGGGTTTTCCACATGTGGAAACAGCCCTTATGGGCCGGCTCCCACCCGGGTTACGCCCAAAGATTCCACGCTCCCTCAGAGCGCCTATCTTCACCCCATGGCTGACACGCGATCACGCGGAAGCGGGCTCCTCCGGGCCCGCCGGATATTGACCATGGTCCCGGGTCTGGAGGGCGAAAGCTTGTGGTGGCAGGGCGGCCGAATTCAGGGCGTAGGATCGGCCGTGGAGATGGAGCGAGCCGCGCCGCGGCGTGTCCCCCGGCTGGAGCTCCCAGATGCACTGGTCACTCCGGGCCTGGTGGACGGACACACGCATCTGGCTATGTGGGCCTTGAATCGGCGGCGGCTGGAGCTGGCAGGTCTGACGCGTGAGGAAGTGATTGCCCGAGTGGCAGCGGCCCGGTCGCTTCAGGGTTGGATCATCGGGCAAGGCTGGGATGCCAATGGCTGGTCGTCGCCGCCGCATCGCCTGGCCCTCGATCGAGTGCAGGCGGAGCCGGTGTGTCTCGACTCGCTGGATGTGCACGCCGCGTGGCTGAACAGCGCCGCGCTCGCAGCGGCAGGTATCACCCGGGATACACCCGATCCATTCGGCGGGCGCATTCTGCGGGACGCCAATGGTGAACCCAGCGGTCTGCTCCTCGAGCGGGCGGTGGAGCTGGTGACGCCTCACCTGCCGGTGCCTCCGGCTGGAGCGCTCGAGGACGCGCTCCGGGATGCCCAGACGGAGGCTCACCGGCTGGGGGTCACCGGGATACATGACGTCGAGAGTTTGGCGGTGCGCGACGCCTTCGCCCAGCTGGACGCGACCGGCGAGCTGCGATTACGGGTGCTCTTTCATCCCCCGGTGGGGGCGTTGCCCCGACTGATCGCCGAGGGGGCGCGAAGCGGGCAGGGATCCGACTGGCTGACGCTCGGCGGCGTGAAGATGTTCCTCGATGGTAGCCTGGGCAGCCGCACCGCCTGGATGCTGCAGCCGTATAGCGGCACCCACGATCGGGGAATGCCGATCAGCGGCGAGAAGGAGGTGCGCGACGCCATGACCTCTGCCGCGACTGCTGGAATCGCCAGCACAGTACACGCCATCGGGGACGCGGCGGTGCGCCGCGCGCTGGATCTGTTGGGCGCTCTTCCCCGGCTATCGATTCCGCACCGCATCGAGCACTTCCAGTGCGTGCACCCGTCTGACCTCGATCGTGCGCCCCAGGCAGGAATCGTGCTCTCCATGCAGCCCGCGCACCTGCTCACCGACATCGAGCTGGTGGACCGGCACTGGGGTGATCGTGGCCGTGGGGCCTACGCCTTCCGCTCGCTCCTGCAGCGGGGGGCCCGACTGGTCTTTGGCAGCGACGTGCCGGTGGCCTCGCTGGATCCGCGGGCCGGCATCCACGCGGCGCTCGAGCGCAAGGGGTTCGATGGCGCGCCGGACACAGGGTGGAGACCGGAGGAGAAGATCGGGTTTGCCGAAGCAGTCGCCGGGTACACGGTCGGCGCCGCTCATGCCGCCGGCGTGGGGCACCGGCGCGGAGTGCTCGCTCCCGGCTTCGATGCGGACCTCGTGGCATGGGCGGTGGATCCCGCCGCGGAGGGGGGCAATGGGGAGGCCTTTCGCCAGGGGCAGGCTGTCCTCACGATTGTCGGCGGCGAAACGGTGATGCGGGCATGACCCGCTCCCATTAGACTCCTGCATGTCTCGTAGCGCTATCCGCCGCACAAAAATCGTGGCCACTCTTGGTCCAGCCTGGGAGCAACCGGCGCAGATGACCGCCTTGATGGACGCCGGGGTGGACGTGGTCCGCATCAACGCCTCACACGGAACGCCCGAGATTCGCACCCGCTGGCTCGGGCAGCTCCGAACCGTCATGGCCTCACGGCGCGCGGCGGCAGCGGTCCTTCTCGACCTGCAAGGTCCCCGCATGCGGGTGGGCAATCTCTCGGAACCGATCCGGCTCGAGCCGGGACAGCGGATCGTGTTCGCGCCGGAAGGCGTCGCCCGGCCGGGGGAGATTCCGACCACGTATGATGACCTGTCTAAGGACGTGCGGGTCGGCGCCCGAATCCTCCTCGACGACGGTCTGCTCTCCCTGGAGGTCCGGGCCGTACGCGATGAACGGGTCGAGGCGGTGGTTCACTACGGCGGCGACCTCAAGGCCCACAAGGGTATGAATCTCCCGGGCATCGAGGTGAGTGCGCCGGCGCTGACCGAGAAAGATATGGAGGACGTCACCCAGGCGGTGGCGCTGGGAGTCGACTACATCGCGCTGTCTTTCGTCCGGCGACCGGAGGACATGGAGCAGTTGCGCGCCCTGGTCCCTCGAGGGATAAAGCTCATCGCCAAGATCGAGAAGGACACCGCACTCAAGAATCTGTGCGGAATTCTGGACACGTCGGACGCCATCATGGTGGCCCGCGGGGATCTCGGCGTGGAGCTCCCGTTCGAGGAAGTGCCCTTGATCCAGAAGAAGATCATCCGCGAGGCGAGCCTGCACGGGAAGCCGGTGATCACCGCTACCCAGATGCTGGAGTCGATGGTTCACGCTCCCCGTCCCACCCGGGCAGAAACGTCGGACGTGGCCAACGCCATCCTCGATGGTACCGACGCCGTGATGCTCTCAGCGGAGACCGCGGTGGGCGACTATCCGCTGGAGGCGGTGCAGGCCATGGATCGGATCGCCCGGGAGATGGAGAGCCAGCGCCAGTCCCGGGGGGCCACCATCGATGTGGCCCTCGGCCGACGCTCCGCGGGAGACGATGCGCTCACTCATCCCCGCTCGCCTCAGGCCGGGCCTATCAGGACGGAGGACGCCATTGCGGTCGCCGTGTGCGCGGCGGCCGAGATGCTTTCGGCCCCGCTCATCGTCTGCTTCACCAGCAGCGGCTTCACCGCCCGAAAGGTGGCAACCTGCCGGCCCACTGTGCCGATATTCGCCTGCACTCCCGAGCCGGAAACCTTTCGCCAGCTCGCGCTGGTGTGGGGTGTGACCCCGGCGCTCACCGAACACTCGACCAACTACGACACCATGCTCGCTGTGGCGCGCCAGCAGATTCTCGAGCGACAGCTCGCCCAGCCCGGGGAGCGGCTCGTGGTGACCGCTGGGGTGCCGTTCGACATGCCCGGTACTACCAACCTCCTCAAGGTCGAAGCAGTTTAGGGGATGCGCCTCACGTTCCTGGGCACGGGCACGTCATTCGGCGTGCCCCAGATCGGGTGTGATTGCGCGGTCTGTCGCTCGACCGACCCGCGAGACAAGCGCACCCGTTCTGGGGCCATCCTCGAGGCCGCCGGATCCACGATCCTGATCGACACCCCTCCCGAGCTCAGACTGCAGCTGATCGCCGGTGGGTTTTCCCGGGTCGATGCCGTGATCTACACCCACGAGCACGCCGACCACGTCAACGGCATCGACGACCTCCGCATTTTCTCGGTTCGCCAGCGCCGTCCGCTGCCGATCTACGGACCTGCCGAAACCCTGGATCGGGTGCGGGCGTCGTTCAATTACATCTTCGATGAGGCGGTCCGTCCCTTCGAGGGCACCTCGAAACCCCGGCTCACCCTGCATCCCACCGAGCCCGGCCAGCTGGTGATCCTGGCCGGGGTCGAGGTCCTTCCGCTCGCCTTCCAGCATGGCCATCTGCGGGTGTTCGGTTACCGTTTCGGCAACCTGGCGTATATCACCGATGTCAAGGCGATTCCGGAGCCGGCGTTCGCCCAGCTCCGCAACCTCGATGTGCTGGTGCTCAACGCCCTCTGGTGGCGGCCGCATCCAACTCATCTGAGCATCTCCGAGGCGGTAGACACCGCGCAGGCGCTGGGCGCACGCCGCACGTATCTGACGCACCTGACCCACGAAACCGGGCATGCGGACCTGGCGGCAAAGCTTCCGCCGGGAGTGTTCCCCGCGCACGATGGCCTCACGGTGGAGGTGGCGTGATCAAGCTTCGCTATGGACGAATGTTTCGCGACGCGCTCGACGCTGAGCATGGTCTCGATCGCGGGCGGCTGGGGGATCTCACCCGCCGCTTCGTCGCCATTCAGGCGGACGTGCGGGGCCGCCGGGCGGCGGGTGAGTACGGGTTCTACGGACTGGTGGATCAGGCCGCCACAGTCCGTCAAATCCAGGCCTTCGCCGAGGGCGTCGGGCAGGCGTACGACCACGTGCTGGTGCTGGGAATCGGTGGGTCGGCCCTGGGCACGAAGGCCTTGCTCAATGCCCTTCGGCGGCCGGGGTGGAACGAGTGGGACGATGAGGGCCGGGACTTCTTTCCCCGCCTCACCATCCTGGAGAACGTCGATCCCACCACCGTCGCTGCTGCACTCGAACGAATTGACCCACGGCGAGTGCTGGTCAACGTGATCAGCAAGTCAGGTGGAACCGCAGAGACGATGGCCCAATACCTCGTTGTGCGCGAGTGGCTCGAGCAGGCACTCGGCGCCGCGGCCTCCCGACACCTTGTGTTTACCACTGACCCGGCTCGCGGCGCGCTGCGCGAGACGGCGCAGCGTGAACATATCGCCACCCTGGATGTCCCTCCTGACATCGGCGGCCGATTCAGCGTGCTCTCCCCGGTTGGCTTGCTGCCTGCGGCGCTGGTGGGGATAGATGTCGAGGCCTTGCTGGAGGGCGCTCGTCACGCGGTGGAGCGCTGCGAGGCTGACGAGCTGCTTCGAAACCCGGGGGCGCTGTATGCGGCCCTGCATTGGGCGGCTGACACGGATCTCGGAGCCAGGGTGCACGTTTTGATGCCGTATACCGACCGGCTCCGGGAGTTCGCGGAGTGGTACCGGCAGCTCTGGGCCGAGAGCCTCGGCAAGCGGGTGGACCGGACCGGGAACCCGGTGTATGTGGGGCCCACGCCAGTTGGCGCGGTCGGGGCCACCGACCAGCACAGTCAGGTGCAGCTCTTTATGGAAGGCCCCTTTGACAAGGTCATCACCTTCATGACCGTGGACCATCTCGGCACGGATCTGCCGATACCCCCGCGGCCAGACCTCCCACCCGACCTCGAGTACCTTCCCGGTCACACCCTGGGCGAGCTGCTTCGGGCCGAGTACGAGGCGACCTCCACGGCCCTCGCGGAGATGGGGCGGATGAGCTGCACTTTGAGCCTGCCCGATCTCACGCCCGGCACGTTGGGAGAGGCCATCATGTTCTTTCAGCTCGCCACCGGGTACGCCGGCGCCTGGTACGGCATCGACCCATTTGATCAGCCTGGCGTGGAGCTCGGCAAGCGACTGACATACGCGGCCATGGGGAGGCCAGGGTATGAGCAGGCACCCCGTGAGGATCCGGCCTCTGCCGACGAGCTATAGGTCCCAAACGCGTTGCGGGCCCACAGTTCCCGGCCTACCTTTAGCACAGTCCCTATAGGCACTGCGTTCAAGAGGATAGACGTGCATGGCTGATGCAACTCAGCAGGTCATCGATCTCTACGGGGGCGGGGTGACCCTCGTGCCCGGCGGAATCAAGGTGCGCGATCAGGCCAAGCTCCGTTCTCCGGCGACCGACCGATTGATCTGGCAGGCGGTATTTGGCGCGGGAGAGGAGCGGGAGGCCGCCCGCTGGCTCGTATGGGAGCTGGGGCAGATTACCGGGGCGCGCCCCGCATCCATTAATGATCTGTACCTGGCGCGCGGACGGGGAGAATGCGGCGGGTTTACCGTCCCCGCCATCAACGTTCGTATCCTCTCCTATGACACGGCCCGGGCGATTTTCCGAGCCGCTCGCGCGGGCAAGGCGGGAGCCATCATCCTGGAGCTAGCCCGGTCCGAAATCGCCTATACCGAGCAGCGGCCGGCGGAGTACGTGTCGGTGATCATCGCAGCCGCCGTGCGCGAGGGCTATACCCATCCACTCTTTATCCAAGGCGACCACTGCCAGGTCAACCACAAGAAATATCAGGCCGACCCCAGCGGCGAGATCGGGGAAGTGAAGAAGCTGATTGCCGAGGAGGTCGGGGCGGGGTTCTACAACATCGATGTGGATACGTCGACGCTCGTGGACCTGTCCCCTGAGTCGCTGGAGGAGCAGCAGCGGCTCAACTACGAGCACGCCGCGGAGATCACCGCGTTCATCCGGGAACAGGAGCCGGCCGGGGTCACGGTGTCGGTCGGAGCCGAGATCGGCGAAGTCGGCATGAAGAACAGCACGGTGGAGGAGCTGCACGCCTTCATGCAGGGGTACAACCGCAGCATCGCCGCGCTCGGCGATCACGAAGGCATCAGCAAGATCTCGGTGCAGACCGGCACCTCGCATGGCGGCGTCGTGCTTCCGGACGGTACCATGGCCGACGTCAAGCTGGACCTTCAGGCCCTGGCGGCGCTCTCTACCGTGGCTCGGGATGAGTACGGGCTTGCCGGGGCGGTGCAGCACGGAGCCAGTACCCTCCCGTCCAACGCCTTCGGCAACTTCCCCCGCATAGAGACCGCCGAGATCCACCTCGCCACCAATTTTCAGAACATCGTCTTCGATCATCCCCGGCTGCCTTCCGCCCTCAAGGAGCGGGTCCGCAGCTGGCTCGACGAAAACGCAGCAGGGGAGCGCAAGAGCGGGGATACCAACGAGCAGTTTTACTACAAGGCCCGCAAGAAGGCCATCGGACCGTTCAAGCGGGATTTCTGGTCACTCCCGGAAGAGGTGCGCTCCGCCATAGCCGCCGACCTGGAAAAGATGTTCACCTTCCTGTTCGACCAGTTGAACGTGAACGGAACTCAGGAGCAGGTCAACCAATTCATTCAGGCCCCGATGCAACATCACGCCGCGCTCAAGCCGGCGCTGGTTTCGGCGGCCGACGACCCCGACGCCGGGGAATAGGAGGACCGATGCGAGGCAGGCAGCGCAAGGAAATCGTATACGTCGAGCGGGGCGGGGATACCTCCGCCAAATGGCTCTTCTGGGGGGGACTGCTGGGCGCCGGCCTCGCGTTGCTCTATGCGCCGAGCAGTGGGGAAGAGACTCGACGCAACCTGCAGCGGAAGCTGTGGAAGCTTCGCGCCATGACCGAGGAGAAACTGGACGAGCTCACCCAGCAGCTGGGCGGGGCCAAGGACACGCTCGACGGCTTGATGGACGATGATGAGGAAGACGAGGTCGAGGGCGACACCGATCCTCGAGGGACCTATGGCCGGAGTCCTGCCTCATCGCCGAGGGAAGAGCTCGAGCGACGGCTGGCAGACGCCCGCGCCCGGCGCCGGTCGGCGGCTGACCTTGAGGAACCGCTCGCCTGAACGGGTTCCGATCTGGCGGGTGGTATCGTTCACCCGCCGGTTTCCTCGCCCGCACGCTTCAGGCGGCTGACGAAAACAACATCCCGTTCCTCGCCAGCGCCCTGACCTTTGACGCACTGCTTGCCGCGGTGCCATTTATCCTCCTGGTGCTGATCGGCCTGACCCACCTGGCCCAGGCGATTACCCATGGACCACCGATCGACACTGTGCTGCTTTTTCAACGGTTCCTGCCGCCCCATTCGGCGGCGGGGAACGACGAGCCCTTCGGCATGATGGAGCGGCTGTTGACCGGGATCAGCCAGAACCGGGGGCAGTTGTCGCTCTACGCCGCGCCCGCCTTCTTGTGGTTCAGCACCCGCTTGTTCGCCGGTGTCCGAACCGCCCTTAACGATATCTACGACGTATCGCTGCGGCCTACCCGCCACCGGGCGTTCATCCTGCTGTGGCTCCAGGCCAAACTGCGCGACACCATCATGGTCATCGGCACCGTCGTGCTGTTCCTGGCCAACACCCTGCTCTCTACTGGCCTCGTGGTATTGCAGGCTCGAGGAACGGCGAGTGTTCCCGAGCTTACGTTTTTCGTGTCCACCGTCGGACGGGTCGTGACCGAGCTGCTCGCCTTTACCTTTTCCGTCTCGCTCTTCTATGTGACCTACCGCTACGCCTCGATTCGCCGGCTCCCGTGGAGTACGGCGTTGCTTGCCTCGACCTTCACCGCGGCCCTCTTCGAGCTCGCCAAACGGCTGTACGCCTTGTACCTGGCGAATTTCGCGTCGCTGGATGCCTGGGGCGGGGATGCAAATCTGGGAGCGGCCGCACTCTTCATCCTCTGGGTCTACTACACCGCCATCGTGTTCCTGCTCGGCGCCGTGGTGGCGGAGACCTGGGAGCTTCGGAAGATGCAGGGGCGGCAGCGCGCGATCCTGTGTTGAACACCCTATTCACCTGAGAGGTTTCATGGCCGCCCTCCCCGTTGTCATGCTAGTCCTATTGGTGTTCGGTATGTCAGGCGCATGCCGTCCGAAGGACGGGGCAATTGCTGATGCCAACGTCCCCAGCGCACTCTCTCCGGTCGACGAGGTCAAGATCCGGTCAGTTGACTCGGCTTTCGTGGCCGCCGCAAACGCCGGAGACGCTGAGGGGGTGGCAGCGGTGTACGCCGACAACGGCGCCCTGTTGGCGCCGAACCTTCCACCCCAGAAGGGTCGGGCCGCGATCAAGGCGTTCTGGGGCGGGTTCCTGGACGCCTATGGTGTGCGGTTCGAGGTGGCCTCGGACACCATCGAGGGACGGGGTGATCTGGCGTACAATCAGGGTCATTACCGCTTTACCGCGGTGCCCAAGGCCAAGGGCGTACCGGGTGTCGCCGATGAGGGCAAGTTCCTCGAGATTCTCAAGAAGCAGCCCGACGGCAGCTGGAAGTACGTGGTGGATATGTACAGCTCCAATCTCGCGCTGCAGCACTGAGTGGTGCGCGATTCCATCGGGGAGAAGCCGGGGTTATATTGAATATGCCTCAGGTCCGAAGGGCGCCGGCGCGTGAACCGCGTCAGGACCTTGCCGGTAGCAGCGCTAAGCGATGCCCGGTGTCGCTTCGGGGTGCCTGAGGCACTTTTCTTTCTCCACCCCCCGCCGCGCGAATAGTCTTCATGATTGCTCTTGCCCGCCGATACCGTCCCAAGCGCTTTGCAGATCTCCTGGTGCAGGACCACGTCGTGGCCGTACTCCGCGGCGCGGTGGCTCGGGGCCGGGTCGGGCACGGGTATCTGCTGACCGGGCCCCGAGGCGTGGGGAAGACCACCGCGGCCCGCATCCTGGCAATGGCGCTCAACTGTCCCAATCGCGAGGCCTGCGGCGAGCCATGCGGGGACTGCGAGAACTGCGTGCGCGTCTGGAACGGATCGGCCAACATCGATGTCGTGGAAATCGACGCGGCGAGCAACCGTGGGGTAGAGGACGCTCGCGATCTGCGTGAGCGCGCCATGTATGCCGCGTCGCAGGAGGGTCACCACAAGGTCTACATCGTGGACGAAGCCCACATGCTGACCCGGGAAGCCTGGAACGCGCTGCTCAAGATCCTGGAAGAGCCGCCACCGGGTGTGGTCTTCGTGTTCGCCACTACCGAGCCCCAAAAGATCGCCGCCACTGCGGCCCCGGTGATGTCGCGTCTGCAGCGGTTCGACTTCCGCCGGATCAGCCCCACCGCCATTCGGGACCGGCTACGCCAGGTGCTGACGGCGGAGAAGATTGCTGCCGACGATGACGCACTCACCCTCATCGCCCGCCACGCCGACGGTGGCATGCGGGACGCGCTGTCGGTGCTGGACCAGTGCCTGAGCTTCGGCGAAGGCGCGGTCACTGCCGAGCGCGTCCGGGAGGTGCTGGGGTTGGTGGACGACGAGCTCTACGCCGAGGTGCTCCATTTGGTGGTCGAACGGCGTCCTGCCGCGGTCTTCCCGCTGGTGGACCGGTTGATGGACGCGGGAGTCGACCTGGCCGAGTTCATGGGTGGGGCCGCCGAGATGCTGAGGGGGCTGCTGATGCTCCAGGTCGGGGCCCGACCCGAGGGAGTGACTGAGGCGCTCCGGACGACCCTGGAGAGTTATCAGGGTCGGCTGGAACCGGGAGATGTCTTGCGCATGCTCCGGCTCCTGGCTGAAAACGAGGCCGGGATCCGGCGGAGCGTAAACCCGCGCCTAGTGGTGGAGACTCTGCTCCTGCGCTGGGCAATGCTGGACCGCATCGTGGATTTGCAGGAGGTATTGGCAGGCGGGGCGGCGGGGCAGCAGGGCAGCAAGAGCATGCCCGTGGGGCAGGTCGAGACGGCATTAACTACCCAGGCATCTCGGCCGGCTGAGCAGGTATTCAGCGCCGTCCCACCGGCTGTCCCGCTGTCCCGCGGTCCCGCTGACGCCCCCGCTTCCCCGCCTTCCAGCCCGCCGTCCCTCGAGGCCCTCCGGGCCGGCTGGCCCGAAGTGGTCGCCGCCGTGAGGGTCAAAAGCCGCTTTCTGGGCGAGGCCCTGGCGGCCAGCGAGCCTGCCACCCTGGAGCTTCCCTGGCTGACGGTGGTGATGGCTGAGCCAAACCAGCTCTTCGCCGACCGGCTGCACCAGGAGGCCGGTAAGGTTGAAGAGGTGTTGAGCCGAAGCTTGGGTCAGTCGGTGCGGCTTCGGGTCACAGCGAGCCCTGGCCCAGCTTCCCCGTCCAGGCCGCGCCGGATGTCCGATTCCAGCCTCAAGGCCGAGCGGCTGCGCGAGTTCCGCTCCAAGGATCCGGCCCTCGACACGGCGGCCGATGCGTTAGATTTAGAGATAGTTGATTGACAGGGTCAGGGGTCGAGGGTCTAGGGTCAAATCCTAGACTGTTGACCTAGGCCTAGACCCTAGACTCTAGACCCTTAGACTGCAGATTGTTGCGGTACCTTAACACTCTTCCTACTGGCCTCACATG
>JBKJZM010000147.1:0-9569 GCA_046715295.1 Gemmatimonadales bacterium
AATGGGGCGCACCAGGTCCAGGTACATCATGGTGTCATCGATGCGAGACCGCAGGGGTGAAGCGGGCGTCGCCCTGAAACAATCCACGCCGGTCCCCACCGTGTCGGGCACGACACGCCTGGCTACCCGGCGCCGGGACGGTGGCCGGGCAGGCGGCACACCGCACTGTACGACGCTCTCGATCTCGAATCCACCTTCGAACCCCGCGCCACCGAAACGACTCTCCGAGCTGAACAGCAGCGACCCTGTGCTGCCCCGGCGGAAGAGATTCTGATCCAGTTGCATCCACACGAACCGGAGCGTATCGGGCGAGTTGTTGCTGTAGCGAATCGTTGTAGTACCGCTGATTCGCCGGCTGGCAGTATCGAGGGTGACCCGGATGGCGTAGTCGGCACGCTGTTGCCAATAGTCCCGGCCCGGTGCTCCGTCGGCCCGCCGGATCCCGCTGGGAGCAGGGAGCGGGGGAGGGCTGAAGATCCCGGTATCGGCCACGGGTGGGCGCAGCGTCGGCAGAGCCAGTGGGCGGGCGGGCTGCACCGGCCTGGGGCCCGAACGTTCCTGGGCGGCGAGAGGCGAGGCCACCAGGAGAGCCAGCAACACTGCGTAACGCATGGAGTCCTTCGTTCTCTAGAGCTTCGGCAGGGTCACCCCGGTCTGCTTCTGATACTTGCCTTTCTTGTCGGCATAGCTGATCTGACAGACGTCATCGTCGTCGGCCTCGAAGAAGAGGACCTGGCAGATGCCCTCATTGGCGTAGATCTTGGCCGGGAGCGGTGTGGTGTTGCTGATCTCCAGCGTCACGTGCCCTTCCCACTCGGGCTCGAAGGGGGTGACGTTGGTGATGATGCCGCACCGGGCGTAGGTGGACTTGCCGAGGCAGATGGTGAGCACGTTACGCGGAATCCTGAAGTACTCGACCGATCGGGCCAGGGCAAAGCTGTTGGGCGGCACGATGCAGACGTCGCCATCGAATTCGACGAAGCTGCGGGCATCGAAGTGTTTCGGATCCACGATGATGGAGAGGACGTTGGTAAAGATCCGGAACTCCGGGGCCACCCGCATGTCGTAGCCGTAGGACGACACCCCATAGGAGATGGCCCCCTCGCGTACCTGTCCATCCACGAACGGCTCGATCATGCCGTGCTCGCGGGCCATCCGGCGGATCCAACGGTCGGACTTAATAGACATGGTCTCAGCGGGCAGGTACCCGCGCAGCGGGTGCATGGGGCAGCGGGGCGGCGGGGCAGGGGTGCTCCGCAGCCGAATCAGGGGCGGAATATAGTGGGAGAAGGTCCCTTACTCATCTTCGCGCTTGCGCCGCTGTTGAATCAGGTCCAGAATCGGGTTAGCTTCGGGGAGTCAAGTGAAAAAATTCACTAAAGCGAGATGTTGACGCTCATGCTCCAGCCGTATATCCCGCTCCTGCTGCTGATTGCGTTCGTTATCGTGAACGCGATACTGATGCTGGGCGTGTCTCATATCCTCTCTAGCTACCGCCGGACCCCGACCAAGATTGCCCCCTACGAGTCGGGCATGCCGGTGCTGGGCGACGCCCGGGAGCGGTTCTCGGTCAAGTTCTACCTGGTGGCCATGCTGTTCATCGTGTTCGACATCGAAACCGTGTTCATGATTCCCTGGGCGGTGGCCTTCAACCAGCTCACCGCGATCTCCGGCGTCCTGATCATCGAAATGTTCGTCTTCATCCTCATCCTCGCGGTGGGGTACGTCTACATATGGAAGCGCGGAGCCCTGCAATGGGACTGACCGATCCCGTGGCCCCCTACCGGGACGACGAAGTCACTCAGGTGTCGGCGGTGTCGCCCAACTGGGTGACCACCAGACTCGATTTTCTCACCAATTGGGCCCGGTCGAACTCGCTCTGGCCCATGCCCTTCGGAACCGCATGTTGTGCCATCGAGTTCATGGCCACCGCGGCCAGCCGGTTCGATCTGGCCCGCTTCGGCATGGAGCGGATGAGCTTTTCGCCCCGCCAGGCCGACGTGCTGATCTGCGCCGGGCGGCTGCCGTTCAAGCTGGCACCTGTCATCCGCCGGATCTGGGATCAGATGCCCCAGCCGAAGTGGTCGATTTCCATGGGGGCCTGCGCCTCGACCGGCGGGATCTTCGACAATTATTCGATGGTTCAGGGCATCGATACGATCATCCCGGTGGACGTCTACGTCCCGGGTTGTCCCCCGAGGCCGGAAGGGCTGATGTATGGGATTCTTCTGCTGCAGAAGAAGATCAAGGGAGAGACTATCGCGGACGACATGCTGCGGGACGAGAAGCTCGTGGGCCCTTCCGGGCTCTTTCTGCGGCCGGAGCGGGTAGACGAGCTGAGCGAGCCCTTCGGAAATTCGGTTCAGCAAACCCGATCCAGCTAATGCCTGTCTCCTTCCCAACTGTCGTCCCGAGGGAGTGGAACGGCCGATGACCGCGCTCTCTCCGTCCGTTCCCGCGCTGCGCGCCGAGTTCGGTGCCGCCGTCGAGCGTCACCTGGTCTCCTCCGGCCAGACCATCGCCTACGTGAGCCGGGACCGGTCCCACGACGTTCTCGCCTGGCTCAGGGACACCCCCGGGCAGGAGTACAACTACCTCACCGACGTGACGGCCGTGGACTATCGCGACCCCGAGCGTGCGCTCGAGGTGGTCTACCAGCTGCGCTCACTCGGCCGCAAGGCCGACCTCCGCATCAAGGTGGCGCTGGATAAGCGCGTCCCCCTGGAAGTGCGTTCGGTATACGATCTCTGGCGCGGCGCCGACTGGCTCGAGCGCGAAGTATTCGACATGTTCGGCGTGACCTTCACCGGCCATCCCGACCTGCGCCGCATCCTTATGTGGGAGACGTATGCCGAAGGGTTCCCCCTGCGGAAGGATTTTCCGCTCCGGGGACACTTCAGCCGGGCGGAGCAGACCAGGCAGGCGCTGGCGGCCAATCCCGAGGCCCATTACTCCCTGGAGGAGCTCTCCCTGGCCGACGCCTACGGCGAGCTGCCCAAGGACGTGCAGGAGCGGCTGGCGCGCGGCGAGCGAGGATTCCTGAAATGACCCTTCGCACCGTGGAGATGGCGCTCGCCACCCCGGGTGTGGATGCCGCCGGTCACCCGACCCGGGTGCCACTCGGCGTCGCCGACGAGGCCGGCCACTACCGCGAGGACCTCGGCGCCGAGCGCATGCTGGTCAACATCGGACCGCAGCATCCCGCCACTCACGGCGTCCTGCGGCTGGTGCTCGAGCTGGAAGGGGAGACGGTCAAGCGCTGCATCCCCCACATCGGCTATCTGCATTCCGGATTCGAGAAGCTGGGCGAGTACCGGCACTACAACCAGATCATTCCGCTCACCGACCGCACCGAATACCTGTCGCCCATGGCGAACAACGTCTGCCTGGCGCTGGCTGTCGAGGCGATGATGGGCCTCGAGCTCACCGAGCGCTGCAAGGTGCTCCGGGTCATCGCCTGCGAGATGAGCCGCATCATCTCTCATCTCGTGTGGCTCGGCACCACCGGAATCGACCTCGGCGCGTTCACTCCCTTTCTGTGGTCGTTTCAGGAGCGGGAACGGATTTACAACCTGCAGGAGGCCTGGACCGGTGCCCGGCTCACGACCAGCCTGACTCGCGTGGGGGGGTTGATGGCCGATATCCCGGATGGCTGGGAGGCCGGGCTCCGCGAGTTCACCGACACCTTTCCGAAGACGCTTCGGGAGGTGGACACCATGTTCACCCGCAATGCGATCTGGATCGGGAGAACCCAGGGCGTCGGCGCCCTTACCGCGGACGAGGCGATCAACTACTCCCTGTCAGGGCCGATGCTCCGGGCCAGCGGCGTGGACTACGATGTCAGGAAGGACCGCCCGTACCTCGATTACGAGACCTACGATTTCGATGTCCCGATAGGCGAGTACGGCGATATCTACGACCGGTATCGGGTGCGGCTGGAGGAGATGACCCAATCCAACCGTATCCTGGAGCAGGCGCTGGACCGGCTGGACCGGCTCAAGGGCGCTCCCATCAACGTCTCCGACCCTCGCGTGGTGCTGCCTCCCAAGTCGCGCGCGATGAGTGATATGGAAGCGATGATCTTCCATTTCAAGCAGGTGATGGAAGGGGTGAAGCCCCCGGCGGGTGAGGTGTACCTCGGAGTCGAGAACCCGAAGGGCGAGCTGGGTTACTACATGGTTTCCGATGGCACCAGCAAGCCGGTGCGCTGGAGAATTCGCCCGCCTTCCTTTATTAACCTCGCCAGCCTGCCCACCATGTGCGAGGGATCGCTCCTGTCCGACGTAATCGCCATCAACGCCAGCGTGGATATCGTCATGGGAGAAGTTGACCGATGAGTACGACAGCGGGGCAGGGGGGCAGCGGGGCAGGGGGGCAGGGGCATGGGTCGGCTCACGGCGGGCACGGCACCGAGACCGCGCCGTATGAGCGGGTGTTCCGGGGCGACACTATGGCCCGCCTGGAACGGCTGTTCACCAAATATCCTACCAAGCAGGCCTGTCTGCTGCCCGCGCTCTGGATGGTGCAGGAGGCCCGCGGCTGGATCTCCGAGCCTGCCATCGGTGAGGTGGCCGAGGTGCTCGACCTCACGCCGGCATATGTGAAGGGCGTGGTCACGTTTTACACCATGTACCACACCCATCCCGTCGGGCGGCATTTCATCCAGGTTTGCACCACCTCGCCCTGCAACATCTGCGGGGCGGAAGACGTGATGAGGGCGTTGGTCCGGGAGACGGGCTGCGGCGAGCTTGGGGCCACGAGCCCGGACGGCAGATTCACGGTGATCGAGGTCGAATGTCTCGGTGCCTGCGGATTCGCCACCCCGATCCTGATCGACGACGACTTCATCGAGAGCGTCACGCCCGACAAGGTTCCCGGCATCCTCCAGAGGTACAAGTAATGGGTTACCCACACGCCAGCCACCCCAAGGAGAATCCGGTCCTCTCGAAGCACTTCGGGGATCCCGAGGCACGTTCGTACGATGGGTGGGTCAAGCGCGGAGGGTACGAAGGGCTGAAGAAGGTCCTCCGCATGACCCCGGAGGCAGTAGTCGAAGAGATCAAGTCGTCGGGCCTTCGGGGCCGGGGCGGGGCAGGATTCCCCACTGGACTCAAGTGGTCGCTGATGCCCAAGGCCGATGGCCGGCCGCATTACCTCGTCTGCAACGCCGACGAGTCCGAGCCGGGCACATTCAAGGATCGCGAGATCATGCGGTGGACCCCGCATCAGCTGCTCGAAGGCTGCGCCATCGCGGCGTACGCCATTGGAGCCGAGCGCTGCTACATCTATATCCGGGGCGAGTTCACCGATCCCTACAAGATCATGGAGAAGGCGGTCGAGGAGGCCACGGCCAAGGGTGTGCTGGGGAACAATGTCCTCGGCAGCGGTAAGCGGATCGAGGTGATCCTGCACCGGGGGGCCGGAGCCTACATCTGCGGCGAAGAGACCGCGATGTTGAACTCGATCGAGGGGAAGCGGGGCAATCCCCGAATCAAGCCGCCCTATCCGGCGCAAGCGGGGCTGTTCGGCATGCCGACTACGATCAACAACGTCGAGACCCTGGCGGCGGTGCCCCACATCATGATGCGCGGTGGCGAGTGGTATAAAGGGCTGTCGCTCAACAATCCCAAGAGCACCGGCACCAAGCTCATCTCGGTCTGTGGCCATATCCAGCGGCCGGGGAACTATGAAGTCACCATGGGCACACCGATGAGGGAGCTCATTTACGACATGTGCGGCGGGATGCGTCCCGGCCGAACGCTCAAGGCCGTCATCCCGGGCGGCTCCTCGGTGCCGATCATGAACGCGGCTGAAGCCGAAGAGTGCCTGCTCGACTACGAGGGTGTGGTGGCCAAGGGATCGATGCTCGGCTCGGCCGGGATGATCGTCATGGACGACACCACCGATATGGTTTACCAGATCTGGCGCCTGGCCCGGTTTTACGCCCACGAGTCGTGCGCCCAGTGTACCCAGTGCCGGGAAGGGACGGCCTGGACCGCTCGAATTCTCGAACGGATTCTGGCAGGGAAGGGCAAGCAGGAGCACTTCCAACTGCTGCTGGACCTGTCCGACAACATGACGGGCAAGACGATCTGCGTCCTCAGCGATTCGTGCGCTGCCCCGATCGTGAGCGGGATTCAGAAATTCAGGCAGGAATTCGAGGCCTACATTCAGGGCGCGCGGGAGCCGGCACTGGCCGCGGTTTGACGGGATTGTCATCCTCTTGAGGAAGCATGGCTGAAGAACTTGTCACGGTGACGATTGATGGGATGCCAGTACGCGTCCCCAAGGGCACCACCATCATCGAGGCTGCCAAGCAGGCGGGCGTCCTGGTGCCGCACTACTGTTATCACCCGTCCCTCCCCTCGCCCGCGGTCTGCCGGATGTGTCTCGTCGAGGTGGAAAAGGCGCCCAAACTGATGCCGGCATGCGTCACCGCCGTGGCCGAAGGCCAGGTGGTCCACGTCGAGAGCGACAAGGCCAAGAAGGCGCGCGAGGGCGTGCTGGAGCTCCTGCTCATCAACCATCCGCTCGACTGCCCCATCTGCGACCAGGCCGGCGAGTGCGAATTGCAGGACTATGTGTTTCAGGAGGGCCGGTCCGGCACCCGCTACGCCGACTACGCCAAGCGCTATAGCCCGGTGGAAGACTTCGGTCCGGACGTCCTCTACGTGCCCAACCGCTGCATCCTGTGCACCCGCTGCGTGCGCTTCATGGAAGACGTGGCGGAGGACCCCATCCTCAATGTCTCGGAGCGGGGCGATCGCGCCTATATCGGGATCTCGACCGAGCAGCTGCTCGATCATCCCTGGGCCGGCAATGTGGTGGACCTCTGCCCGGTGGGATCGCTCATCTCCAAGGATTTTCTCCACAAGGCGCGAGCCTGGGACCTCGACAAGACGGCCAGCGTGTGCCCCGGCTGCACTCAAGGCTGCAACATCACCATGGACACCCGGGACGACATCGTCGTGCGGCTGCGCCCACGTCCGAATCTGGAAGTGAATCGCCACTTCATGTGCGACTACGGCCGGATGAACTATCGCTGGCTCAACCGGGGAGACCGGATCGAGGCGCCCCTGGTCCGGGATGGTGGCCGTCATGTCGCCACCGATTGGGACACGGCGCTCGACCGGTTGGGGCAGCTGGTCCGCGGGACCTCCGGGTCGGCAGTGGTCCTTGCCTCAGGCCGGGCCTCGACGGAATCGCTCGGGTTGGTGCGGCGGATGCTCGACCGGGTGAGCGTCACCGGCGTAGTGCAGGTTCCTATCGGCGAAGAGGCGCCCCTCGCGGCGGTGCCGAATCTCGCTCTTCGCGCCGAGCGGGCACCGAATCTCACGGGCGCGGAGCTGTTGGGCTACGGTTCCGATTGGCCTACCGGTCTGATCGAGCTGGCAAGTGCGGGCCTGGTGATCGTCCTCGATGCGGACCTCTCCGAATCGGACCTGGGTCTACTCGCCAAGGCGCCGGCCAGCGTGGTCGTGATGGCCACGGTGTTCGACGAGCAGCTGCGGAATGCGGAGCTCATCCTCCCGATCACGACCATGGCGGAGGAGAATGGCACCTACGTGAATCGCGATCGCCGGATCCAGCGTTACAACCAGGCCAAGTCGCAGCCGGGCATGGCACGTCCGGCCTGGTGGGTCGCCGGCGAAGTCATTGCCGGACCGGGACCGAGCGCTTCCGCTCCAGCAACCGCCGCAGAGGCCTTCGATCTCCTGGGCGAGCGCTGGCCGGTGTTCGCGGGGACGACTTACGATGACATCGGATTCACCGGACGGGTGCTCTCCGATTCGGCTGGCGCCTCCGGTGGCAGGCATGCCTCGCGGGCAGGGGTATCATGACTCCTGCGATGAAGGGGTTTCTCCTCCTCAGCGTCATCAAGATGCTGGTGGTGTTTACGGTGACCCTGGTGGGCGTGGCACTGCTGACCCTGATGGAGCGCAAGGTGAGCGCCTGGATGCAGAACCGGCGCGGCCCCAATCGGGTTGGTCCGGCCGGCCTCCTGCAGCCCGCCGCCGATGGGCTCAAGAATATCCTTAAGGAAGAGACGTTCCCGGCTCTCGCAAATCGATGGCTCTTCCTGCTTGCGCCGGCGATGTCGTTCATCCCCGCGCTGCTGCTGTTCGCGGTAATTCCGTTTGGCGCTCCACTCCCGGTGGACTTCGATTTCACTCTCGGTCCCCTCGGGCGGTTCGTGCATCACGGCCCCATGCCGATGGTCGTGGCCGACCTGCCGATCGGATTCCTCTTTGTCCTGGCCATCAGCTCGATGGGCGTGTACGGGATCGCGCTGGCTGGCTGGTCCTCGAACAGCAAGTACGCCTTGCTCGGGGGCCTGCGGGCCAGCGCGCAGATGGTGTCCTACGAGGTGGCCATGGGACTGAGCCTGATCCCGGTGCTGCTCATGTCCGGCAGTGTGAGCCTTTCGGCGATCGTGCGAGACCAGCAAGCGGGGCTCTGGTACGTGCTGCCGCTCTTCCTCTCCTTTTTCATCTTCCTCATCTCGGGCTTTGCCGAGACCAACCGGCTGCCATTCGACATGCCCGAGGCCGAGTCCGAGCTGATCGCCGGCTATCACACCGAATACAGCGCGATGAAGTTCTCGTTCTTTTTCATCGCCGAGTACTCCAACGTGGTGACGGTCTGCGCCATGGTCACCACGCTCTTCTTCGGCGGCTGGGACATTCCGTTTACCCACTGGGACGAAGCCGGCGGGGTTCTGCAGAGCATCGCCACCGCGGGCGTCTTCTTCCTCAAGGTGATGTTCTGGATCTTCTTCGTGATGTGGATCCGCTGGACCCTGCCGCGTTTCCGCTACGACCAGCTCATGGCCCTGGGCTGGAAGGTGCTCATGCCGCTGGCGCTGGCCTACATCATGGTGGTCTGCGTGGCCATCTATGTGATCCGCCGGGTCCTCGGCATCACCGATCCGATTCAGGAGGGGCTCGTGCTGTTCGGTCTCAGCCTGGTGGTGGCGGTGCTGGTCTTCGGGCTGCTCGACAGCGGCATCTTCATCCGCGGCTCCGCTCGCCAGCGGAAGTCCCTCAATGCGCGTGCACAACGCGTCACGGTGACCCACTGATGGCTATCGGCGTCAAGGTCATGAAGCGTCCCGAGCGCCAGGTGAGCTACGTGCGCGCCACGCTCAAGGGGATGGCTCTCACCTTCAAGCACATGTTCGAGAAGAGGGTGACCATGCAGTACCCCGAGGAAAAGAGCACCGACAGTGAGCACGGGATGGGGCAGTGGAGCATTTCCCAGCGATGGAGAGGCACCCACCGGATGCTCACCGATGAGCAGGGCCGGTCGAAGTGTGTGGCCTGCGGGCTGTGTCCTCAGATCTGCCCGGCCAACTGCATCAAGCTGGTGCCGGGGGAGGACGAGCAGGGCGACCGCTACCCGCTGATCTACGAGATTGATGAGTTCCGCTGCGTGTTCTGCGGGTACTGCCAGGAGGTTTGCCCCGAAGAGGCGATCCACGTCGGCGTGCACTACGAGAATGCGGAGTACAGCCGGGACCGGTTCGTCTACGACCTGGAGCGTCTCTCGTCGCAGACCCACGCCGTGTC
>JBKJZM010000148.1:0-2606 GCA_046715295.1 Gemmatimonadales bacterium
ACCTTGCCATCGTCAGCCCCAAGCCTCAGGCCACCCGGCTGCCGGTGACCGGCATCCGGACCGACGGCGACACCCAGTACATCTTCCACGATTTACCCGGCCTCCTCGATCCCGGCTACCTGCTGCAATCTCGCATGCGGGAGCTCGCACTGGACACCGCAGCCCGCATGGACCTGGTCCTGCATCTCCACCCGGCGCCGGAGGCACCCGCTCCACCCTTCGAGCGTATGGCCGGTATCGATCAGCCGCTGGACGTGCCGACGCTCACGGTCTACACCAAGGGAGACCTCCTGCCGCCGGGCCGCCGGGCCGCTCTTGCGCTCGAGGCGCCGGTGGTGGCGGAGGCGGGAGATCAGGGACTCGATCGCTTGCTCGATCGGATCCGCTCGTTCCTCCCCGAGCGCCCGTTCGAGTTCGACCCGGACGAGGTGGGAACCCAGCCGCTGCGCTTCTTCGTGGTCGAGTACCTGCGCGAGGCCGCCTTCGCCCTGCTGGAGGACGAGGTTCCATATTCCTTTACCGCGGAGGTCGAGGAGTTTCGCGAAGCCGAGCGCCCCATGTACATTCGAGTCACGCTCTTCGTCGAGCGTGAGTCGCAGAAGGCCATCGTCATAGGCAGGAACGGGCAGACCATCAAGGCGCTGGGCGCCCTGGCACGGGGTCGGCTGGAGGAACTGATCGGCGCACCAGTCTATCTCGACTCCTGGGTCAAGGCGCTCCCGAACTGGCGGAAGCATGCGGGCGACTTGGCCCGATTCGGGTTCCCTCCACCAGCAGGCACGGCAGCGGCCCGCCCAGGGCACCGCGAAGCCATCTCGCCCGACAAGGAGTCCGCATGAGCCTGGCCCCCGAGCTCCTTCAGATCCTGGTCTGCCCCAAGTGCAAGGGCGATCTCGAGTATCGGGTCTCCCCCGAGGCCCTGGTCTGCCACGCGTGCCGTCTGGTCTATCCCGTGGAAGACGGAATCCCCATCATGCTGATCGACGAAGCCAAGCCGCTCTGAGCCGGACCTCCGCTTACCAACCCGGTGGAGCTGCCCGCCGTGGCCCTGATCCTGCTGGTTCGGCGACCACGTGTTCAGGTTTTCACGCCTGACGACTGTGGACTGCAATTTCCTGCAGCGAGGACCCCAATCGGCTCGGCAGACGCCAGATCGTGCGGGTTTGACTTGCCGTTGCTAGAGGCCTAAGTTAGCTACAGGTAATCCCTTACGAGAGGCAATGGGTGCGGACTCGACCGACGATTCTTTTCTTTTCGCCGGACGGGTGTCCGGTCCCCCCCTTGGTACGCCAGTGGGCGACCGCGCATGCGTTCCCTCTTCTGGCGCTCAACCAGCCGGATGAGGTCGAATCGATCGTTTTGCGGGGTCATCCCTGCATGCTCTTTGTCGACGGAGACAACTCGGGAACCACGGGAGTGGGCCTCGTCCGGCGGCTCAAGGCCGACGCCTTTACCGCCATCGTCCCCATCACCACGTTGGCCGGCACCCACCACCCGGAACAGGTCCAGGCCTGGTTCACCTCCGGCGCGGACGAGGTCCTCACCGGGCTGTTCTCCCTCGCCGAGCAGCGTTCCCGGATGGATGCCATGCTGGTGCGGACTGAGCGTGACGTGTCGGTCCACCCGTCCACCCGGCTTCCGGGCACCACCGAAATCGAGCGTGAGATCCGGCGCCGGCTTGAGTCCAACCAGGAATTCGCGGTCTGCTACGCGGACCTCGACCACTTCAAGGAGTTCAACGACCGGTACAGCTATTATGATGGCGACCGGGTCATCTACATTCTCTCGCGAATCCTGCACGATGTCGTGCGGGGCTTGATGGGATCGCGTGGCTTCGTGGGTCACATCGGTGGCGACGACTTTATCTTCGTCATTCCCGCCGAGGACATCAGCCCGGTCTGTAGCGAGATTCTCGAGGTCTTCGATTCGCTGGTGCCATTGCAGTACAACGAGCAGGACCGAAGGGCAGGGTACTTTTTTGGGAAGGACCGGCGGGGCCAGCTGCACCGGGTGCCATTGATGACACTGTCGATCGGCATTGTCACCAACCGGCACCGCCGATTTGCGCATCCAGCGCAGGTGAGCGAGCTTGCCACCGAAATGAAAAGTTACGCCAAGACGCTGCCCGGGTCGGTGTTCGTGGTAGACCGTCGGCAGGGCGTCACCGGCGAAGAGCGGACCGGACCGACCTCCAGGGAGCAGGCTTGAGGATCATGATATGAACGTCACGTGCCCCAATTGCGCCACCGTCTATCGCGTTGACCCCGCCAAGGTGCCGGAGGCCGGTGTCCGGGCACGTTGCGCCGTATGTAGCGCAGTGTTCTCCGTGACCACGGCCCCTTCGCCTCCGCCGCTGACGGTGCAGCCCGCGCGGGCCGAATCACCACGTCCCGAGCCGCCTCGTCCCGAGCCACCGCGTTCCGAGCCACCCCGCGCCGAACTGCCGCGTCCCGAGCCCGCCCGTAGCGAGCCGAGCCGCACCGAGGCCCCGCGGGGTGAGCCGCGTCCTACGGCGGCGCCCACGGTCCCGCGCCCGCCGAGCGCTCCGGCTGAGTCGGCTCCCGCGGGGGCTCCCTCGCGGCCTGCGGCACCCCAACGGCCAGCGG
>JBKJZM010000149.1:0-7804 GCA_046715295.1 Gemmatimonadales bacterium
GTACTGCTGAGCCAGCTCGGCCCAGTAGAGCGCCTGCTTGAAGCGCTCGATGCTCACCTTGCCGAAGAAGGCGCTTCCGATGTCAGGCGCCGAAAAGCTGGGCAGCTTGAGCAGGGACCTGGCGAAGCCGAAGTCCTTCTGCCGAGCCTGATCCAGCAACTGGGTCCCTTGACCGAGGAGCTGCAGGCCGGTGCGGGTATTTCGCTCCAGCGCCTCCAGCCGTTTCTTGGCCGCGTCGATCTGCCGCAGTGTCCCCTGCACCGATTGGATGGCCTGGCGAGTGCCGTCCACGCCCAGCTTCTTCGGGTCGGCGGCGGACAGCCGCTGAACCAGCCCTCGGGCCGTGTCCAGCGTCTCACCGATATCCAGCTGCTGAAATCCCTGATCCAGCGCCTTTCGGGTGGAGTCGGTGCGCGCGAGGAGTGCCTGGGCCTCGCGTATTGTGGTCAGCTGAGTGGGATCGAGGGCGAGCTGGCGGATGGTGTCGATCGGCGTCAGCGAAAGCAGCGGGACGTCGAACTGCTTGGTCCACTGCTCCACCGACCGGAGGATTCTCGGGGCAAATCCGTTGCCTTTAACCGGGCGTGCCGGTGTCTTGCGGGCAGTGCCGAAGCGCATCCCGCTCAAGCTGAGCCGCTCGATGACCAGCTTTTTTTCCGCCAAGGCGCCGGGGTTCAGTTTGAGCCTGATCTCGTCGGCCTCGAGGAGGTTTCGCGTGAGGGCGAACGGGTCGGCTATCTGGAGCCGGCTCAGATTGACCGAGGCCTTGCGGGGATACAGGTCCAGCGTGCCGACGTCCACCTGAGTCCCGAGCAGCTCGGTGCTCGCCTCTTCGGTGGTGTCCTTCGCTACCGGCTCGGCGAAGATCACCACCAGGACGGTCAGGATGGTGAGTAAGAGGAGCAGCGGACCGATCGCTTTCCACCGGAAGATCTTGACCTGCATCGGCTAGCTCGGCCGGAACATGCGGTACCAGTTGTAGGCCTGTGAGGCGGTGACCGCCTTGTAGAGCCGCGACCGCCGCACCCGCTCACCGATGGTGGCCCGGTACCGGGCCACGCCGTACCGGGCCGCAAAGAAGATCGGCACCGCCAGGACCACCCACCCGACAAAGCTGCCCAGCACCACGCTGTTGTTGAAGTTGGTGTACGGCACGAGTGCCATATTGGTCATGGCGGTCCAGAGCGGCCGGAGGGAGGGGGCCTGAAGCAGATGGAGACCAACGGAGTGGAACAGGGGATCGAGCAGGAATCCGACCGGCACGAACAGGGCCCACCCCAGCATCGCTCCACCGAACGAGACGTTGAGCAGCACGACCAGCGAAAAGACGACCAGGTTGTGCAGGTTCAGTAGCGGCGTCAGCCCCAGCACCGAACCGATGGCGATGCCGGCGGCCACCTGACCCGGTGTACCCTCCGAATGCAGTGTCTTGAGGATCGACTGGATGAGCTTGAGCAGGGTCAGCATGCAGGGAAAGTATGGAGGCTATTGGGTATTGGCCAATAGCCAATAGCCAATAGCCCTGTTATTCTCGACCCTCTATGCCACGCCAGCGCCGCGCACCGCACGTGCACAAGTTCGGCGGCGCCTCCCTGGCCGACTCCGCCGCCGTCCGCCGTGCCGTCGACATCATTCAGAGCCACGCACCCGAGCCTACCGCCGTGGTGGTTTCCGCCATGGCCGGAGTGACCGACGCGCTCCTCGCGGTCGCCCAACAGGCGGGGAGCGGCAACGCGCGCACCCTTTCGGCACTCATCGGGCAGCTACAGACTCGGCACGCCGAGGTTGCCCGAGCGCTGCTACCCGCCGGCCGAAGCCGGGCGGAGATGCTGGCACACATTGCAGAAGTATTCGAGGAGCTCGAGTCGCTGGCCGCGGGGTTGCGGCGGCTACGTGAGCTCACGCCACGCACGACCGACCTGGTGATCTCCCGGGGAGAGCGGCTCAGTGCGCGGCTGCTGACCGGAGCACTGGAGGCAGCCGGCACCAAGGCCAGGTATGTGGACGCGCTCGAGGTGGTGCACACCGACGATGCATTCGGCCAGGCGTCACCCGACTTCACCCACACCGATCGTTCGGTACAGCGGACTCTGGGACCCATTATAGCCCGGGGCGTCATCCCTATCGTGCCCGGCTTTATCGGGGCGACTCCCTCCGGTGAGGTCGCCACGCTGGGACGCGGCGGGTCCGACCTTACCGCCACGCTGCTGGCTCGTGGGCTCAGCGCGCGGCAGGTATCGCTCTGGAAGGACGTGCCGGGACTGCTGACGGCGGATCCCCGGGTGGTTCCGGACGCGCGGGTGATACTGCGGCTCCACGCTCGCGAGGCAGCGGAGCTGGCGTACTACGGCGCCAAGGTGCTTCACCCCCGCGCCCTCATCCCACTGGCCGGACGGCGGATCCCGATCCACATCCGTCCGTTCGAGAATCCCGAATCTCCGGGAACGGAAGTCTCGGAGCAGGTTGAGCCCGGTCGCTTTCCGGTGAAGGCCCTGACTGCGGCCGGAGGCCAGGCCCTCATCACCGTGACGGGCAACGGCATGCTCGGCGTGCCCGGAATCGCGGCCCGTACATTCGCCGCCCTGCACACGCGGCGGATATCGGTCTCGCTGATTTCACAGGCCTCCTCCGAGCACTCCATCTGCTTTAGTGTGCCCGAGCCGTTCGCCGCCGACGCCCGCGATAGCCTCCTGCAGGAGTTTCGGGAAGAGATCGGACGCCGGGAGATTGATGGGGTTGAAGTGACCCCCGCCATGGCCACCGTTGCTGTCGTCGGACTGGGCATGCACGGGACCCCGGGAGTGGCGGCAGGCGTGTTCTCCGCCCTGGCGAGCGGAAACCTCAACGTCGTGGCCATCGCCCAAGGCTCCTCGGAGCTGAACATCTCCGTCGTGGTGGCGGCCTCGGACGCCGCGGAAGCCCAACGCCGGATCCACGCGGCCTTTCAGCTTTCGCGCATCGCCGGAGGGTCGGTGATTCGGCCCGAGCGCATGGAGGTGGTGCTGCTCGGGTTCGGCCAGATCGGGCGTGCGCTGGCATCACTCCTGGCGCGGGTCGACCGCCCGGCGCTGTCGCTCCGGGTGGCGGCGGTCATCGACCGTTCCGGCTTCGTCTTCGATCCCGACGGCATCAGCCCGAGACGCCTGGCCGGCCTGGCCGCCGAGAAGCGAAAAGGCCGCCGCCTCTCCGACCTCCCGAAAGGTCAGGCGGCGACGGCGGAGCAAGCCGTGGCGCACATTGCCGGTTATGCCTTGACCCGGCCGGTGCTGGTAGACCTTACAGCGGACGACACCGTGCCCGCACTCGAACGGGCGCTCACTCACGGCATGGACCTGGTCCTGGCCAACAAGCGGCCGCTGGCCGACCGCCGATCGGTCAGCGATCGCCTTTGGCAGACGGCCCGGGCCCACGGACGCCGTGTCCTGCATGAGGCGACGGTGGGCGCCGGGCTCCCCATCATCGACACCTACCACAAACTGGTCGAATCAGGTGACCGGGTGGAACGCATCGAGGGCCTGCTCTCCGGCACGCTGGGCTACGTGCTTAGCGAGGTGTCCGCCGGGGTCCCCTTCTCCCGGGCGGTGCGCAGTGCGATGGCCAAGGGTTACACCGAGCCCGATCCGCGCGATGACCTCTCGGGGATGGACGTGGCGCGGAAAGCGCTCATTCTTGCGAGACTTCTCGGCTATCAAGGGGAGCTGCGGCAGAGCTCGGTGGAGTCCCTCGTGCCCAAGTGGGGGCGGGGACTCGCGCTGAAGGATTTCCTTGACCGCCTGGAGGAGGTCGATGTGCCGTGGAAACGGCGGGTGGACGAGGCCGCAGCACGCGGATCGGTACTTCGCTACCTGGCCCAGGTGACTCCGACAAAGGTCGCCGTCGGCGTGCAGGCGGTGCCGCTTGCGAGTCCGCTGGCCGGGATCAAGGGATCGGACAATCAGCTGGTGTTCACCACCGCGCGATACAAGGCCAACCCACTCGTCATCACCGGTCCCGGGGCCGGCGCCGAGGTAACTGCCGCCGGCGTGCTCAACGATATTTTACGGCTGGCCGGCGCATGAGCCCCGAGCGCCGGTCGGCCGTCGCCTTTGCACCCGGTGGCGTGGGCAACATCGGACCCGGTCTCGACATTCTGGGGCTGGCCCTTGCTGGACTGGGCGACACGGTCCGAGCCCAATGGACCGACTCGCCCGGTATCCAGATCCTCAACCCGGGGCATCCCGACCTCCCCACCGACCCCGCCCGCCACACAGCGGGATTGGCCGCGCGCGCGGTGATCGATCGCAGCGGCGAGGGCGCCCGCCGGAAGGCCGGCATCGCGTTGACCGTCACCAAGGGCCTGCCCCTCTCCGGTGGACAGGGCGGCAGCGCGGCATCCGCGGTGGCTGGTGCGGTGGCGGTGAATGCGCTGCTGGGCTACCCGCTCGACCGATGGGCGCTGGTCGGTGCGGCGCTTGCGGCGGAGGAGAAAGTCTCCGGCCGGCACGCCGACAATATCGCGCCCGCGCTGTTGGGGGGAATCGTCCTCATCCGGTCGCTCGATCCGCTGGACCTGGTTGAGCTCCCGGTACCAGATGAGCTGTGGGTGGTCGTGGCCCGGCCGGACCAACGGCTGCGAACCGCCGAAGCCCGCTCGGTCCTGCCCGATCAGATCTCACGGGCCACCGCTCTGCATCAGGCGGCGCAGGTGGGGGCCATGGTGGCCGCGCTCGCGAGCGGCGACTACGACCTGCTCGGCCGCGCCATCGACGACCGCATCGCCGAGCCGGTGCGTACCGCGCTCTTGCCGGGCTTCCGGGAAGCCAAGCAGGCTGCGCTGGAGGCGGGCGCCTTGGGTAGCTCCATCTCCGGCAGCGGGCCTACCGCGTTCGCCCTGGTCCGAGGATATGATGCGGGGGAGCGCGTGGCCGCGGCCATGGCTGCGGCATACACCGGGTGCGGCCACCGGAGCGACGTCCGGGTCGCGCAGGTCGATCACCAGGGGGCCCGGGTCATCAGCGAGTCCGAGGGAGCGAGCCCATGAGGTTCCAGACCCAGCGGCCGGCCAGCTGGCAGTCCTGCATTGCCTGCGGCAACGAGATGGTCGAGACCGATCCCCAGCCGCGCTGTGGCGCCTGCGGCGGATTGCTGGAGATTCAGCACCGGCCGCCGGCACTGACGCCGGCGGAGCTGATCCAGCGCTTCACCGAGCGGCGCGGGGGGCAGCCCGGGGCCACGGCGTCCGGCGTCTGGCGCTTTCGCGAGATCGTGCTTCCCAGCGCCGATACCGTTGTGTCGCACCCCGAGGGGAACACCCCGCTTCTGCACCGGGTTGCCCTGGACCGGTGGGCCGGGGTGGATCATCTGCTGCTCAAGCACGAGGGCCACAATCCGACGGGATCGTTCAAGGACCGGGGCATGACGGTGGGAGTCACTCAGGCAAAGCGGATCGGCGCCACGGCCGTGGCCTGCGCTTCCACGGGAAACACTGCGGCTTCACTGGCCGCCTATGCGGCGCAGGCAGGGCTCCCGGCCCTGGTGCTCGTGCCGCGGGACGGGGTGTCGACCGGCAAGCTGGCCCAATCTCTCGCCTATGGTGCCAGGACGCTGCTGGTACGCGGCGACTTCGACGACTGCCTCCGGCTGGTCGAGCAGGCCAGCACCGAGCTGGGGGTATACCTGCTGAATTCGATCAACCCGTTCCGGATCGAAGGTCAGAAGACGATCATCCTGGAGATGCTGCAGCAGCTCGCCTGGGAGGCGCCCGACTGGATCGTGCTGCCGGCGGGCAATCTGGGGAACACCGCGGCATTCGGGAAGGCGCTCCGGGAGGCTCGAGGCTGGGGCCTGATCTCGCGACTGCCCCGGCTGGCGGCCGTGCAGGCGGCGGGCGCGGCGCCGTTCGCGCGTAGTTTCGCCGAGGGCTTCAGCAAGCGGCATCGGGTGAAGGCGGAGACGGTAGCGACGGCGATCAAGATTGGAGATCCGGCGTCCTACGACCGCGCGGTGCAGGCGATCACCGAGACCGATGGGGTGGTGCTCTCGACAACGGACGCGGAGCTACTCAACGCAAAGGCGGCGATCGACGCCTCCGGCGTCGGATGCGAGCCAGCAAGCGCGGTCGTCCTGGCCGGGCTCAGACAGCTGGTACAACAGGGAACCGTGAAGCCCTCGGACCGGGTGGTCGGGGTGCTGACCGGACACATCCTCAAGGACCCGGGCCTCCTGCTGAAATACCATCAGGAGACCGACCCGCCTCCGCCTGGCGCCAACCGCCCGATCGAGATCGACGCGAACCTCTCGGAGATCGAGAAAGTCCTCGCACGATAGGCTCTCACCCCCTGCGCGTCACCTTCCAGATCTTTCCATTTTGATCGGCTGAGATATAGAGCGACCCGTCCGGTGCCACCGCGACGCCGCTCGCCCGAAGCCCCGTTGGTCCGCCCTTATCGGTGGCGAAGGTGGAGTAGTCCCCGGTGGGACGGCCATTGGCAAATGGCACGAACACCACCCGGTACCCTTCCTGCGGCAGGGGGGCGCGATTCCACGACCCATGGAATGCAGCGAACAAGCCGCCCTTGTACTTGGGTCCGAACGCTTCTGACGGGTAGAACGTCAGCGCCATCGGCGCCCAGTGGCCCGGAAACGCAAGGACGGGATTCTTCGCCGTCGCGCAGCGGCCAACCTTGTCACCCTCCCCGCCGTACTCCGGAGACAGGACCTTCTTCTTGTACTGATTGCTGTAATAGCAGTAGGGCCAGCCGTAGTCCCCACCCGACTCCACCCGCACCAGCTCCTCCGCGGGGTTGTTCGCGTTGACCTCGTTGCTGAACCCCCAGTTGTCGCTCAGCTGATCGCGACCGTGCACCGCGGCAAAGAGCGCGTCGGTTCCGGGCTCCGTAGCCAGGGCCATGGCATTGCGAAGCCCGGTGGCGAAGCGCCGGCCATCAGCGAAGCGTTGACCGAGCCGCTCGGCCGAAAAACGCCAGATGCCAGCGCGCTCCTCCAGCTCGGTGCAGGGATCGTGTCCCGGCGACGCAGGCAGGCGGTCGGTGCGCTGGCAGCTGTTCGTCTTCGATCCGATGTTCACGTACATCTCCTCCCCCGGACCGAACGCGAGACTCTTTGCCTGGTGTCCGCCCTCCCTGGGTAACCCGGAGACCACGGTCTCCTTCTTCCCGGTGGGCTCGAGTTTGCCGTCGCCCAGCCGGTAACGCACGACCCCGTCGTTCAGCGCGAAGTACACGTAGCCGTTGTGGACCTTCACATCGTTGCCGCCCCCGGGCCCGAAGCTGGCACGCTCGTCCGGCTTCCCGTCGCCGTCCTTGTCCCTGAACGCCAGCACCCCACCGGTGTTGTCGCCCGGCTTGCCGCTCAAGGCGGCGTACAGGTCACCGTTGGGAGCCACCGCCAGCTGGCGTACCGGCCCCAGCTGACTCGCGACCACGGTCGCGCAGAAGCCCTCGGGCAGTACGAGGCCGCCGTTGTCGGCGTCGCAGGTCGCGTTTGTCAGAGGGGAAATCCGCATCCCGGGAAGGAAGGCCAGCACCACCAGCGCGAGCGCGGCAGGCGGGAGAATCGAGACTGTACGGGTCATATGAACCACCATTGGAGTGCCTGATACTGGAGAAAATGCCCATTCTTCCTCTGAAAGATACCCCGGTGCGCCCCAGCCCCGGGGTCCCGCCCGACGGGCCCGGCCCGGTTCTCAGAGGGGAAATTGCCGATTCCCTATTGCATCAGGGCGCGGTCTGCTTACTGTTGATCACGGTAGTTTCGTTGGTTCCGAGGCACAGCACAGTTCTCACTCAATCAGGGAGATACTGCA
>JBKJZM010000150.1:0-7258 GCA_046715295.1 Gemmatimonadales bacterium
TCTCCACGTTCTCATCCACCATCGCCTCGGCCAGCTTCGGATCGAGCCCCCGCTGCTCGGCCATGGCTCGGAACTCGGCCCGCATGGCGGACACCATCTTTTCGGATGCCTTGGTCCCCTGCCCGTCTACCGGCGTGGCCGCCCCAATAACCGCGCCCGGCCGCATGTAGATACCGTTGGTGGAAATCGCGATGAGGGCCCCCGCGCTATACGCCCGGGGGTTCACGAAGCCATAGACCGGGATGCGGGAGGCGCGGACGGCGTCGGCGATGCGCTCCGCCGCGTCGATTCTGCCCCCCGGCGTGTCGATATCCAGGAACACTGCTACGGCTCCTTCAGACTCGGCCTCCCGCAGGCTGCGGGCGACGTACGGCGCCAGGCCGTTCTCGACTACCCCGGTGACGGGAATGCGGTAGACGGTCGGAGCCTGGGCCGCAGCGGAAAGCCACGGGGCAAAGAGAAGAGCGAGCGTCAGCGACGTCCAGCGGCGCATCGCGGTATCCTGTAAGGGAGTAGCTCAAAAGGTAGCGAGGTTGTCACCCCGAACGAAGTGAGGGGACCGAAAGCTGCTTGGCCTCCTCGCTCCATTCGGGATGACACCGCTTCAGGTGCGGCCGGCGCTATCGACTGGAGCCCGTTCACGCTCGGGCGGGCGATCTCCACCCCTCCCGTGCCCGTCCTCGCCCCAGTGCTCCCTCATTCCGCTCCCGTGCTTTCCCATCTCTCCCCGGCGCCCGTGTATTTCCTTTACCCGGTGGGCAAAGCGCTCCCGCATGACATAGAGCCGAGCCCGCTGAACCGGATTGAGATACTTCGACTGCTCCTTGATCTCGTCACGGGAGATCTGCGCCTCGGCCGTCCTGAGCTGGATCATGGCGTCGGTCAGCTTGGCGACGCTATCCTGGTTGGCCGCAATTCCCGGCCGAAGCTGGGCCGTCAACGCCTCCCGCAACTGCTGCCCGCGGCCGCGCAGCTCACCCCGCCGGGCGCCAAACTGCTGGCTGGTAGCGCGGAGCTTGGTGGCCTGCTCGTTGGTGAGCCCCAGCTCCTCCTGCGCCCGCGCAGCAAACCGCTCTTCTATCCGGTGCCGCAGAGAGTCTCTCCGGCCGGAGGTGGTATCAGCGCGCTGAGCGCCGGCCACACCGAACGGGGTCAGCACCAGCACGAGAGACCACAAATATGCACTTCGCATCAACCCTCCCAGGAATTTAGGACACGCTCAAGTTCATCGTTATTCAAGTCACCCAACGGGTCGTCTGCAGGAGATCCGTTCACGATCGGCTCATCCATCGTTTGCAGCACCGAGTCCAGCTCCGCCGGCTCCAGGCTCTCGAGCTCCGGAAGCGGGATCGCGAGCCGTCCCGCCACCTCAGTACCCACTGGGGGGACCTTCGATGGCCCACTTTCCAGGCCCCCGGTCCAGACAGCGGCGGCGAGCGCGGCGGCAGCGGCCAGACCTGCGAAGCTCCATGACCGTCGTCGAAGCCGCACGTCCTCTCGCTCGCGGTGAAGCCGCTGGACCACGCGGTCGGCTATGGCCGTGGGTCCGAGGGAGAGACCGGCCTCCTCTCCCACCCGGCCCGCCACCTGCACCAGCTCCCACTCCTGCCGGCACGATTCGCATCCGTTGAGATGACGGATCTCGTCCGGGGTCCACCCGGCACGGCCCAGCGCCACCACCGGCATTCGATCGGAGAGCCACTCACAGTCGCTCATCGAACCAACTCCTTTAGCCGCTTGACGGCGTGGTGGTAATGGACTCGTGCCGCTCCGGGGGTAGTACCGAGTGCAGCGGCGATGTCGCCGTAGTCGCTGCCCTCCTGCGCCCGCAGAAGAAACACTTCACGCTGTAGCCGAGGCAGCGTCGCCAGCCCTTGCCGCACCCGGTCTTCTGCCTCGCCGGCGGCGAAGTCCGCCGCCGGGTCGGCTCGATCGGGGATGTCGCGGCCTTCGATGGACACCAGCTGACCCTTTCGCTTTCGAACCTCATCGCGCAGCAGGTTGCTGCCGATGGTCAGCAACCAGCTCCGGAACGACGCCCCACCCCTCCAGCTGTCGACCCGGCGGAAGGCCCGAAACAGCGTCTCCTGTACCAGGTCCTCCAGGTCGTCGCGATCAGCCCCGAGACTGTACAGGAATCGTCCCAGCGCCCCGGCGTGGCGCCCGACTAACTCGGCCGCGGCTCGTTCGTCCCCGTTGCGGTAGGCGGCAACCAGGACCGGGTCGGTGTTGGGGTCCGGTCTTACGAAACCCGGCATCGTGGGGGCGCTCATCCAGATTGTGAGACGATTGTGGCACGGAGTTGTTAAGCTTGGACGGCCCCGTACGGTGGCGCTATCTTAGGCGATGCGACGCCCAAGTGTCATCGCCCACCGCGGCGCTTCCGGATACGAATACGAGAACTCGCGGGCCGCCTTTCGGCGGGCTGTGATGCTCGATGCCGACGGGATCGAGCTGGATATTCACGCCACGCGTGACGGCGGGATCGTGGTCCACCATGACCCGGAGATTCCGGGGGCCGGCCCCATTGCGCAACTCACGCTGGCTGAGGCTCGGCAGCTCCGTATCCCCAACGGGGAGCAGGTGCCGCTGCTCGCGGAGATACTGGATCTGGTGGGGGACCGGGATGTGTGGGTCGAGGTCAAGGGCCTTGCCTCTCACTACGATAGCGTGCTGCTCGCGATCCTCGATCGAGGCCCCGCCCCGCAACGCTACGCGATCCACAGCTTCGACCACCGGATCGTGCATCGACTGGGAGAAGTACAGCCGAGTCTTCGGCGGGGAATCCTGCTCTCGGCCTACCTGTGCGACCCGGTGGCGGTCATGCGCTCCGTGGGTGCAACCACCCTTTGGCAGGAGTGGCAGCAGGTGGACCAGGAGCTGGTCACCCAGGTGCACGAGGCGGGTTGTTCGGTCATTGCATGGACCGTCAACGAGATCGGCGACCTCGACCGCATGGTCCGGCTCGGGGTGGACGGTCTGTGCGGCAATTACCCGGACCGGATCCGGGTGGCCATTGCACCCCGTCTGGACCAGGCCTGGCGAGCCTGAGCGACTAAACCACTCCCTGCGTCTCCGTGGTCCCGGCCGGAACTTCCCCAGCTGGAGGCCTGGAATGGGGGGAGCCGCCTCCCCGCCGGCCCTCGGCAATCTGCTTTTCCAGACGAGCCACGTCCGCCTGCAGATCGTCGAGGCGCGACATCAGTCCCTCGAAGCGACGCGGGTCGGTCTCTCCGCCCCGCTCCCGGCGATGCACCAGCAACCCCAGGTCGCGCGCGGAGGCGTCCAGCCGGCGCCGGAAGCGCAGCAGCTCGATTTGCAGCTTCCCCTCGTCGAGCGCGGCTTGGGCCTTCTTGCCGAACGCCTCGAGTTCATGATTCAACCGGTCAAACAGCGTGGATTTAGTCATTTGGGCCTCCAGTAAGGCAGTGAGCTTTTAGCTAGGAGCTAGGAGCTAAAGGTTCTCCGCGATGAGTTACGACCTGGTCCTATGACGAGTTTCGAGCTATGAGCCCCAGCTCCCAGCTAACACCCTCAACATAAACAAAAGGGACGCGGAGTGGATTCCGCGTCCCTCGTCTCTGAAACCACCGGCTCAGGAGGCGGCTGCCTCGGCCGGATAGACCGACACCTTCTGCCGGTTTTTGTCCTTGAACTCGAACTTCACGACCCCGTCCACCAGCGCGAACAGCGTGTCGTCGTTAGCCCGGCGGACATTGCGGCCGGCGTGGAACCTGGTCCCCCGCTGGCGAACGATAATGTTGCCGGCGATGACCTTTTCCCCACCGTAACGCTTCACCCCGAGATACTGGGGATTGCTCGTCCGGCCATTGCGGCTGGAGCCTACGCCCTTTTTGTGTGCCATCTGTCCCTAACCCAGCTTGACGTCAGTGATGCGGACTTCGGTGAACTTCTGCCGGTGTCCGGTCTTCCTGCGATAGTTCTTCCGCCGCTTGAACTTAAAGACGTAGATCTTGGGCTCCTTGCCGTCTCCCACCACTTCGGCCAGAACCTTGGCGCCTTTGACCAGGGGAGCACCGGCCTTGATGGTCTCTCCGTCAGAGGAAAGAAGCACCTCATCGAAGGTGACCTTCGACCCCGGCTCGGCGCTCATGAGCGGAAGCCGGAGGGTCTTACCCTTCTCGGCCTTGTACTGTTTGCCCAGCGCCCTGAAAATGACGTACATGTCTAGCCTGTGGCTCGGGTGATTCCCACAACAGCCCGTAAAAGTAGGCGGGCACGGTGGTTGTGACAAGGGGTTTACCCCGCCTTCTACGCCACCGCGTACAGCTCCGTCACATCGCGTCCGGCCGGCCGGCTCATGAGGCGGAACTCGTCCAGCCGCATCATGGGGTCATCCCGGAGCTCGATGTCCACCCCCGTCAGCTTGGTCAGGGTGTAGAGCAGACGGGGCTCCTCTTCCAGCAGATAAAGCGCCACCTCAGGATGCAACCGGACAGTGAGTTGGCGCTCACGCCGTTCATGGCCGGCCCGCTTCAGGGCCCGCTCCAGCCGGCGGGTCACCACTTCCGGAGTAAAGACGCGCCCGCTGGCGGCGCAGGTGGGGCAGTCGGTCGTCATCGAATGCCAAAGGGACGGGCGCACTCGCTGGCGGGTCATTTCCACCAGGCCGAGCTCGGACACGGCCAGCGCCTTGGTGCGGGCGCGATCGCGGCCGAGATGGGTCCTCAGCTCCTGCAGGACCTTATCCCGGTTGGACCTGGTCTCCATGTCGATGAAGTCGCACACGATGATCCCACCGATGTCGCGCAGGCGGATCTGCCGGGCGATCTCCTTCGCAGCCTCGATGTTGGTTCGCAGGATCGTCTTCTCCGGATCCTTCTTTCCGGTGTAGCGTCCGGTGTTGACGTCGATGCTGATCAGCGCCTCGGTGGGCTGGATGACCAGCGACCCGCCGGTCGGAAGCTCGACCCGGGCCTTGAAGAGATCACGAATCTCCGATTCGATGTCGAACTTGTCGAAAAGAGGGGTGGGCTCGATATACATGTGAACCCGGCTCATCAGGTCGGGATCGATCTGCTGCAGGTACTGCTCGATCTCGTTGAACAGCTCCTTCATGTCCACGTGCAAGGCGTCGACCTTGGCGCTGAACAGATCCCGGATGATCCCCCGGGTCAGACTGGTCTCGCGCTGGAGCAGCGCGGGGGCCCGCCGTACGAAGCTCTTTTTCCGATTGATCTTCTTCCACAGGGTGAGCAAGGAGTCGATCTCGCGGCGGAAGTGGTCCTCGGTCACACCCTCAGCCACCGTCCGCACGATCACCCCACCCGAGTCCTTGGGGAGCAGTTTGGTGACCATTTCCCGCAACTTCGCACGCTGCTCGCGGCTCTCGATTTTCCGGCTCACGCCGACCTTGGAGGCATACGGCATATAGACCAGGAATCGGCCCGGCAGGGAGATCTGGGCGGTGACGCGGCAGCCCTTGGAACCGATCGGTTCCTTGGTGACCTGGACTGGAAGGCTCTGGCCCTTCTTCAGGATGTCCTGAATGTTGGGGACCGCGTGGCGGGGAGAGATCTCGCGCTGGCGAACTTCGGCCGGGGGTTTCTCGCTGGCAGCGGCCCCGTTGCCGCCGCGGCGTCCCCGGCGGCGATCCCGGCTGCGCCATCCACCCTTCCGCTCCGGGGTAGCACCCTCGGCGGGAGCCTCGGCGGCCACTTCAGGCTGTTCGGCACCACTCTCTTCGTCGGCGGAAGCTTCCTCTTCCTCCGGCTCCTCATCCTCGTCCGGCTCGAGGAGATCTGAGGCGTGCAGAAATGCGCTTTTCTCTTGACCGATGTCGACGAAGGCGGCCTGAATCCCGGGAAGAACCGCCTCCACCCGGCCCAGGTAAATGTCGCCGACTGTGCGGCGGTGGTCGGGGCGGTCCACCAGCAGCTCAACCAGCCTGTCGTCTTCCAGAATCGCCACGCGGGTTTCCCGCTGGCTTCCGTTGATCAGGATCTCGCGCTTCAAATATGACCTCGTGGAGATCACCGGAGCGCTGACTCCGGTGATTCACTCACCCCAAAGAAAACGCGCTCCCGGCTGGCCTGCCCACGCCAAGAGAGGAGCATGCCGCGAAAGAGCGCGTCGCTGCTGGGGCTAATTATATGAGACGGAGGGGTTTAGAGCAATGATGGTGGAAGGCTTAGGGCTGTGGGCTATGGGCCATGGGCTATTGGGTATTGGCAAGGCTTGGCCCGAATGGTCCACGCCGGAAGGCGAGTTACGGTCAAAGGCGCGAACTAATCAGGTGTGCTTCAGCCCATAGCCCATGGCCCATAGCCAATAGCCTTCAATCCACTGTTTCCCCGAGAATATGCCGGGCAATCACGATCCGCTGAATCTCGCTGGTGCCCTCGCCGATCTCGCAGACCTTGGCGTCTCGCATCATCCGCTCCACCGGGTAGTCGGTGGTGTAGCCGTAGCCGCCGAAGATCTGCACCGCCTTGGTCGTGGCGCGCATGGCGAGCTCCGAGCAGTAGAGCTTGGCCATCGCCGCTTCCTTCTTGAACGGCTTCCCGTTCTGCTTCAGCCAGGCCGCGTGGTAGAGGAGATGGGTGCCCGCCTCGATCTCCAGCGCCATGTCGGCCAGCTGGAAGCTCACTCCCTGGAAGCTTCCGATGGGACGGCCAAACTGCTTTCTGACCCCGGCATAGTGCAACGCCTCCTCGTAGGCCCCCTCGGCGATTCCCAGCGACAGGGCGGCGATCCCGATGCGTCCGGCGTCGAGGGTCTTGAGGAAGTTGATAAAGCCGTAGCCCAGCTTGCCGAGTACATTCTCTTTCGGCACCACGGCGTCCTCGAAGATCAGCTCCCGCGTGTCGCTGGCCCGCCAGCCCATCTTGTCTTCCTTCTTCCCGGCGCGCACTCCCTTGGTCTTGGGCAGATCGGGCGCGTGGCCAATGCCCAGCTTCCGGCACTGCTCGAGATCGACGGTGTCCTTGCTCACGATGAAGCTGGTGATCCCCTTGTTGCTCTTTCCCGGCTCGGTCCGCGCCGTCATGCAGAAGACTTCGCCCACGCCGGCGTGGGTGATGAAGATCTTGGAGCCGTTGATCAGGTAGTGGTCGCCCTTGTCCACGGCGGTGGTGGCGGTGCCTCCCGCGTCGCTTCCGGCCCCCGGCTCGGTCAGCCCGAATCCGCCGAGCACCCGTCCCGATGCCAGCAGCGGGACGTAGCGGCGCTTCTGCGCCTCGGTGCCGAACTCCACAATGGGTGACGTGCCCAGGTTGGTGTGCGCGCTGATGGTGAG
>JBKJZM010000151.1:0-4194 GCA_046715295.1 Gemmatimonadales bacterium
CCGGTGGCGGGCGTCATCGAGGTGAGCGGCTTGACCCAATCGCCCGCGCCGGGGCAGCGGGTTACGAAGGGACAGGTCCTGGCCGTTCTCACCCCGGCGCTTGGCGAAGGCGGCAGCTCGTATGCCCAGGCGCGGGCGGAGCTGCGCGAGGCCGAGGATGAGCACGCTCGCGCCAATCGACTCTACGCTGCCGAGGCAGTCCCCCAGCGTCGAGTGCACCACGCCGGAATCCGCTTAACGGCCGCGCGCGAGGCGCTTGCGTCATTGGGCGGGCCTGGTGCTACCAGGGAGGACGGCCGGGTTGTGATCCGCGCGCCGCTCTCGGGTGTGGTGGCCTCACGCACGCTCACCCCGGGGAGCCGGGTTGACGCCGGCGCCGAGCTGTTCACGGTCGTAGACCCTTCTGTGGTATGGCTGGAAGCCCGGGTGTCCGCGAGCGAGGCGGCACGGGTCAGTTCGCGCAGCCAGGCGACGTTCCGGGTGGCGGGGAGCGAGGCCGCGATGCCGGTAAGCCGCACTATCTCGGTCGGTAGCGTCATCGATTCCGTGTCACGCACGGTCATTGTGATCTACGAAGTCGCCAACCATGACGGCGTGCTCAAGATCGGGATGCACGCCCAGGCGGCGGTCGGCACCGCCCGAAAGGCCGCCGGGGTTGTGATTCCCACTTCAGCCATCCTCGATGAGGACGGACGGCCGGTGGTCTATGTGCAACCGGAGGGTGAGCGGTTCGAGAAGCGAGACGTCCAGCTGGGCGGCGAGAGTGAGGGCCGAACGGTTGTGCTCTCGGGGGTCAAAGCAGGGGAGCGAGTCGTGACGGGTGCCCCTTATCAGGTCCGCCTCGCCTCGCTCTCCACCAGCGTCCCCGCCCAGGGCCACGAGCACTAGGAGCCCTCATGCTCAACAACCTGATAGCCTGGTCTCTCCGTAACCGTGTCATTGTCCTCGCCGCCGCGGCGCTTCTGCTCGTTGGGGGCTCCTGGACGGCGGCGCGGATGCCGGTGGACGTCTTTCCCGACCTGACGGCGCCGACGGTAACGGTCCTGACCGAGGCGCACGGTATGGCGCCCGAGGAGGTCGAGGCCCTCGTCTCCTTTCCCATCGAGACCGCCGTCAACGGCGCCACCGGGGTGCGGCGAGTCCGATCTTCGACCGCCCAGGGAATTTCAGTCGTCTGGGTGGAGTTCGACTGGGGAATGGAGATCTTCCGAGCCCGCCAGATCGTCAGCGAGAAGCTCCAGACGGTGGCGAGTGGGCTGCCTATCGGGATCAGCGCACCGGTGCTCGCCCCGGTGTCCTCCGTCATGGGCGAGATAATGATGATCGGCCTCACCGGATCGCAGCCGCCGCAGGAGCTCCGGACGGTGGCCGACTGGACCATCCGCCGGCGGCTACTCGCGGTCCCCGGTGTCGCCCAGGTGGTTCCTATTGGGGGCGAGGTAAAGCAGTACCAGGTCCTCGCCGATCCGGCCCGGATGTTCGCCACCGGGGTCACCCTCCAGGAGGTGCTGCACGCCGCAGAAGGCTCGAATCAGAACGCCTCGGGCGGGGTCTACATGGACCGGGGCCAGGAGTACGTGATCCGCGGCATTGGCCGGGTCCAGGGCTCCGAGGACATTGCCCGGACTGTGGTCGCGGTCCGGAACGGCGTGCCGATTCTCCTGAGCCAGGTGGCGGACGTCGTGGTGGGCGCGGCGCCCAAGTTCGGGGAGGGCTCGGTGAACGCCACGCCGGCCGTGGTCCTCGCGGTACAGAAGCAGCCGGGCGCCAACACCCTGGAGCTCACCCGGCGGATGGAGGCGGAACTCGCCGAAATTCAGCGCACGCTGCCTGAGGGGATGACCATCCGCTCGGACCTGTTCCGCCAGGCGAGCTTTATCACCGTCGCCATCGACAACGTCATCGAGGCGCTCCGCGACGGCGCGATCCTCGTGGTGGTGATCCTGTTCCTGTTTCTTTGGAATTTCCGCACCACAGCCATCTCGATCGTGGCTATTCCGCTCTCGCTCGTGGTGGCAATCTTCGCGATGAAGCTTCTTGGCATCACGATCAACACGATGACCCTGGGCGGCATGGCGATCGCCATCGGCGCCCTGGTCGACGACGCGATCATCGACGTGGAGAACGTCTTCCGCCGCTTGAAGGAGAACCATCATCGGCCTGCGGCGGAGCGGCGGCCGGCTCTCACGGTCGTGTACGAGGCCTCCCGTGAGATCCGGGCCTCGATAGTCAACGCGACGCTCATCATCATCGTGGTCTTCTTGCCGCTCTTCTTCCTCGGCGGCGTCGAAGGCCGCCTCCTTCGGCCGCTCGGCTTCGCCTACGTGGTGTCCATTCTCGCCTCGCTCCTCGTTGCCGTTACGGTAACCCCGGTATTATGCGCGTACCTGCTGCCCAAGGCCAAGGCAGTGCAGGAGGAGCGCGAGAGCAGGCTGGTGCATTGGCTCAAGACACACTACGCGCATATCCTCGACCGGGTGCTGGCTCGGCCGAAGCGGGTGCTCATCGGGGCCATCGTGGGGCTCGGCGCTGCGGTGGCGTGCATCCCGCTTCTTGGCTCCTCGTTCCTACCGGAATTCAACGAAGGGGCGCTGACGGTGTCGGTGGTGACCGTGCCGGGAACCTCGCTGACGGAGGCCGATGCCATTGGGAAACGAGTGGAGCAGATTCTCCTCCCCAATCCGGCGATTGCGAATACCGACCGGCGGCAGGGGCGGGCGGAGCTGGACGAGCACGCGCAAGGGGTGAATGCCTCGGAGATCGACGTGACGCTGAAGGAGGGCGTGGACAAGGAGCCGCTCTTCGAGGGCCTCCGGCGCGAGTTTGCCGGGATCCCGGGAACCAACGTGACGATCGGCCAACCCATAGGCCACCGCATCGACCACATGCTCTCGGGTACCCGGGCCAACATCGCGGTCAAGATTTTCGGCCCCGACCTCTACGAGTTGCGGCAGGTGGGTGCCCGCGTGCGGGATGCAATGCAGTCGGTGGCGGGTGTCGCCGATCTCCAGCTGGAGCAGCAGATGGATGTGCCGCAGCTCCAGATCCGGGCGGACCGGGGTGCACTGGCGCGTTATGGCATGACGGTGGGGCAGCTGGCAGAGGCGATCGATGTGGCTTTCAATGGAGAGGTCGTCTCCCAGGTCCTGGAGAAGGGGCGGAGTTACGATCTGGTGGTGCGGTTCCCAGCCGAGCTTCGGAGCAACGCGCAGGCGATCGCAGGCGTCGTGTTCGACACCCCGACGGGCCAGAAAGTCCCCCTATCGCAACTCGCCGCCATCGTGGTGGACCGGGGCCCCAACACGATCTCCCGGGAGAATGTGCAGCGGAAGATCGTGGTCCAGGCGAACGTTGCCGGCCGGGACCTCGGCGGCACGGTCGCCGACATCCAACGGACGGTGGCGCAGGAGGTAGCGTTGCCGGCTGGGTACCACCTGGTGTACGGCGGCCAGTTCGAGAGTCAATCGGAAGCTACCCGCGTCCTGGGCGCGCTCTCCCTGCTGTCGATTGCCGCAATCTTCCTTATTCTGTACGCCGAGTTCAGGTCGCCACGGATCGCGGCGCTGGTCATGGCGAATCTGCCGCTCGCCCTCATTGGGGGAATCCTGGCGGTCATGGTGACCGGCAGGGTGGTAAGCATCGCCTCGCTGGTCGGCTTCGTGACCCTGTTCGGAATTGCAACGCGGAACGGGATCTTGCTGGTTTCGCATTATCAGCAGCTTCTCGGCGAGGGAGCGAGCTTGCACGACGCCGTAGTGCGCGGCTCCCTGGAGCGATTGTCGCCCATCCTCATGACCGCCTTGACGGCTGGGCTCGCGCTCATCCCGTTGGCACTCGGGGGCGGAGAACCGGGGAACGAGCTTCAGACCCCCATGGCGATCGTGATCCTGGGCGGGCTCTTGTCCGCGACCGCACTGAACATGCTCGTTCTGCCGGCGCTCTATACTCTCTATAGCGGCGCACCCTTCGCTGCGGCAGACCGGGCTGAGGAGGTCACCGAAGCGCCCATGCTGGAGCCGACTCTGGGGTGAGGGGGCCATTGCTGGGAGGACGTTCGATGAGGGTCAGCGGAGTCGGTATGGCCTTGCTGGCAGCAGCGCTCTTCGGTGCGAGCACGCCGCTGGCCAAGGGGCTCCTCCAGGACACCAGTCCACAGCTCCTCGCCGGGCTACTCTATCTCGGATCCGGCCTGGG
>JBKJZM010000152.1:0-4054 GCA_046715295.1 Gemmatimonadales bacterium
CATTCCGGCCCTGGCTATCGCGGGCATGCTGGGGCCGGGAATGGAACACGTTCTTGGAGCCACGGTCGCGGTCTGGTGGGCAGGCTATGCCCGTCTCGTGAGGGGGCTGGTGCTCTCGATGCGCGAACGGCAGTTCGTCGAGGCAGCGCGAGCGCTCGGAGCCGGCGATCTCGCCATCATATCCCGCCAACTGCTTCCCAATATCCTCCCGCCCGTACTGGTGCTCGCCAGCGTCGAAATGGGCAGTCTGATTCTCGCTATTGCGGGGCTCAGCTTCCTCGGCCTGGGGGCCCAGCCGCCTACTCCAGAATGGGGGGCGATGCTGAACGATGGACGCCCCTTTCTGCTTACCGCGCCCCAGCTCATGATCTACCCGGGCCTCGCCATCAGCCTGGCTGTGGTGGGCTTCAATCTGGTGGGGGAGAGGCTCCGCGACCTGCTCGACCCGCGTCTGTCAGATGGGAGGTGAGAAGCCGGGCTGCGAGTCCGCGCACCGCGCGCACCGCCGGAGCATCGGGCATGGCATCGAAGGGCGCGACACCGCGCAGATCAGCCGCCCGTATCGCCGGATCGTCAGGTACGATTACGATCGAGGTCCCGGCAAGCGTACGCTCGATCAGCAGCCGCTCCTCCGCGCCGGCAACCCGGTTGGCGACGATGATGGGCTCCAAGGCCGTGCGCTCGCGCAACAGCTCGACCGCACGACGCGCCACTTCCAGCGACTTGGCTGTAGGCTCGGCGACGATGAGCACCACGTCGAGCTGGCCGGCCTTCAGTCTCGAGAGCGTGCCAAGCCCCGCCTCGAAATCGGCCAGGACCACCGACTCTTCCGCTTCGATCTGCCCGAGCAACTGCTCAGGTGACACACCACATCAGCCACAGCCGGAATTGGGCTTCTCTATCTTGGTGACCACCGCAAGCCGGATTCCGCCTGGGGCCTGAGCGCCGAAACGCTCGAGCAACTCGGGAACCGTCGGCGCGTGCTCCTCGCTCCCCTCGTCCAAGGCCTGGCGGATGCCGATCAGGCGCGCGGTCTCCTCCAGGCCCAGCCCCAGCGCAATACCGAGGTTAGGGTTGGTGTCGCAGTCCAGAGCGATTACCTGGCGGCCGGACTCCGCCAGCGATCTGGCGAGGATGCCCGCCACCGTCGTTTTCCCGGCGCCACCCTTCCCCACCACCCCGATCTTCATACCACTACCCCCTCCCGAGCCAGCCGGCACAGCCGGGCGGTGAAGTCTGTAATGAGAGCCATGGCCTGGCACTCCGGCGCCGCGTCAATGGGGGCCACGCCCTCACGCTCCGCGAGAGCGACGCTCTCGTCGTAGGGTATCTCAGCCCAGACCGGAATACCGAGATCGGCCAGCTTCGTGCGGATCCCGACCTCACCCCGGATCTTGCTGAGAACCACCCCTATGCGAACCCCTGGCATGGTCTTCGCCAAACCTGCCAGCCGGCGCACCGAGAGAAACGCCGCTTCCGTGGGTTCAGCCACGATGGCAACCAGCGATGCAAAGCCAGCCCAGCCGGCGAAGCCCTGTCGGGTTCCTGCTGCCAGATCGCCAACGATGGACCAGCCGGGTGCATGGAATGATTCCACGACGTGACGGAAGGCGACGGTCGAGCCGGGGCGGACATGGCCGGGAAGCTTCCCCAATTGGAGGAAACGGATGCCGTCGGGACCGTCCAGGGCGTACCGGTCGACCAGCGCCTCCGCGCTGATCTCCTCCCGTAGCACCCATCCCTGCCCTTCTCGCCGCTGACCGAGCTCTTCCGGCATGCCCGCATCAGGGATTCGGCCGAGCCCGAGGGAGAAGGCGAGCCCCGGCAGCGTATCGATATCCAGGGCCAGGACTCGTTGGCGGTCGCGCGCCAGGAGTCGGGCGACTGTACCCGCGATGACCGACTTGCCGCTGCCTCCCTTCCCTACCAAGGCCAGGCGCATCAACCCGGGACCGGCTCCCGGGCCAGGGACGTCCAAGTCAGCTCACGGCTGCGGGAGTGAGCTACCTGGTAAGCGAGGGAGAATCCGTACATGATCGCCCCGGTTCCGGCGATCGTGATGAGATAGCTGGGCAGAAACCGAAGGTTCACTCCTGAGACCATCCAATCGCCAGTGAGTTTTAGAGCCTCAGGCCCGTATTTGACGATCAGCCCACCGGCGGGCACCCACACTGCGGCACGCAGCCCGCCCAATCGGAGCAGACCGGCTGCGGCAAAGGTTAACCCGGCCCAGAACAGGAGCGGTGTGGACTCCACCAGCGAGACGCTGCCACCGGCGGTGGCCGCCATTCCGGCTACGGCCCCGGTCACCATACAGCACGTGCAGCCCGTGGCCAAAGCCGCGCCACTCATCGCCACCCCGGAAGCGGCTGGTCTCGGTGAGGGAAACGCGCGCCACAAGGCGTATACGAGAATCCCGGCCGCCAGCATGTAGAGTCCCGCTCCGGCCACCTGAGAGACGTCCCAGGGAAGCGCCTTGATGACCATGGCAGACTGGGGCGTCAGCACCGCCCCGGCAGCGAGTACCGCGAATGCGCAGGCGGCGAGATATGCCGAAATCCGCGCTATGCGCCAGAGACCATGGATGATCAGAGCGGCCGCAACACCAATGAAAGCCGGGAGAACGATCCCACTGGAAACGGTGAGCCCGCCGATTCCGAGCAGCTTGGCCGAATTGACGGCAGCCCCGCAGGCACAGGCCATGAGAATGGCGCTGCCGCCGAGCACAGCATGGGTCGGAGAGAGTGATCTAGGTATAAGGGTCATCTCCTGGAGCTATGCGTTTGCGTTACCCCAGGGTGCTTTCGGCGCGGCCTCACCGATCAGGCGCGCGGCCAATTGGCGAATAGCGGTTACGGCCGGAGGCGCGGGCCAATGGTCGATCGGGGCGGTGCCGCCGCGCTCGGCTTGCCCGAGCGACTCGTCATGCGGAATCTCGGTCGTGAGCATCAGGCCATGGGCGGTACAGAAGTCGGCGATGGCGCGCCGGTCGCCATCGTCACGAACCTTGTTGGCGACCACCTCGACCTCGGCGATGCCCAGTTCCTTGGCCAGCTCCGCAATCCTCCGCACCGTCTCCATGGAGCGGTAATAGGGCTCCAGTACCGCCAAGAGGCGAGAGACGTGTTTGCCCGTACCCCGGGAGAGATGCTCCAGTCCCGCCTCCATGTCCACGATGATATCGCGTCCGGCGCCGCTCCGCTCGACCATTTCACCGAGTAAGCCACGAACCGTGGCGTGGGCGGAGCACAGTCACCCCGCGCCTCCGTGATGGACCTTGCCCATCACGATGAGCCGCACGTGGTCGGGCGCAAGCGCGCCGTACTCCTTGAGGACCTGTTCCGGATCAGCGGTGAAGACCACCTTGGTGCTGCCGTCTGCCTGCGTCTGCCGCGCCATGAGATCGCGGGGGAGTCCGAGCAAATCGCTCGCCTTGGACGTGGCCAGGCCGAGGGTGATTGCAAGATTCGGATTGGTATCGGCATCAATGGCGAGCACCTCTCGCCCCTGCTGCGCGAGCGCGCGGGCGAGAGTGCCGGCGATGGTGGTCTTTCCACTCCCACCCTTTCCTGCAATGGCGATCCGCATTACTGAGAACTCCCCGATCGGTCCCGCTTTTCGATTCCCTCGATCATGGCCCGCTCCGTTTGGGGCTGGGTTTCGCCCCAGATCAATAGTAGCGCGAAGATGCCGTAGATGGGCAGATGGCCCACCAGTTCCCGCCAGCCCAGAAAGGGCAGGGTGAGGTTGAACGGCAGCCACAGGAGCAGAATGACCAGCCGTATGAAGGCGCCGGACATGAGCAGCAATCCGAAGGTCAGTTCCACCGTCCCCGCAATCAGGAGGAACTCGCGGTCACCCAGACCTTGGAAACCAAGGCTGGGAAAGAAGTTGAAGCGATACTCCTGGAGAAAGGCTAACCCCATCGGGAGGTTCCAGAGCTTCTCGGTGAATGCCAGGACCACGATACCGATCCCGGTCAGGATGCGAAGCGCAGGCACTGCGTATGGCACCAACCGTTCCAGCGGTCGGTGCAGGCGGGTGAGCGCCATGT
>JBKJZM010000153.1:0-10642 GCA_046715295.1 Gemmatimonadales bacterium
TCCTTGGCGGTCGGTGGCGGGCCCCAGACCAGGTTGGCTGTCGTGCGCATGGCGCTTACCCTGCTGGGCGATGCCGTCCGTGCGAATACCGTGAAGTAGCGCGCGAACCGCGCGCTGTCCCGATAAATGACTCCGAGCTCCATTGGGTGGATCAGGGCGGGAAACAGGGTCGAGTCCCGCCGGAGCACGCTGTCGAATACCGCCGAAATGGAGTCTGGGGCACTGGGACGGAAGCTCTTGGTGTGGAACATCGCCTCGCCCAGCAGGAACCATCCCTCGACGTCTTCCGGATACTCCGCCACGAACGCGCGCAGCGAATCGATCGACGCCGGCTTCCCCTGGTCGAACAACTGATAGGCCGCCTGGAGCCGCCGGTCGCGCGGGGGCAGGCGCTTGGCAAAGCGGACGCCGGCGGCGACGGCCTCGTGGGCGTCCTTGTTGCCGTACCCGCCGATCCATCCGAAGACCTGGGCCCGGCGGAGGTGGGCCAACGCAAAGGTCGAGTCAGTCTCTACCGCCCGGGTGTACGCACTCAGTGCTGAATCCCACTCCGTGCGGCGGTAATACCGCTCGCCCTGGAGATAGGAGCGCAGCGCGTCGATCGAGTCGGTAGTGAGCGAGGCCAGCCGCAGATTCGGCAACGGCTGCTTCGACCGCCATACATCGCGCAGCAGCGCCAGGCTCAGCCGGTCCACCACGGCGAGCACGCTGTCCGCCGGGCCATCCACCTGCGCCCGTCCCAGGCGATGCCCATCGATGGCGTAGAGATCGGCGGCAACCCGCACCTTCCCACCGGTGGACACGGCACTCCCCAGCACCACCGACCCGGCATCGAGGTCCCGTCCCACGGCGAGGGCTCGCTTCAGGTCGTCCCCGCCCCGCGTGCTACCCCATTCCCGCAGCACCGCTCGGGGGTCCACCGTATTGATGCCGGCCACCCCTCGGAGGTTGGTGGCCAGCAGATCCATCATCCCCTCGCTCAGGAACTCCACCCCAGGACCCGAGGTGTGGAAGGGGAGCACGGCCAGCACTTCGGCGGCGGCGGCCACCTGTTGCGCGGGAGTGCGATTGGTCAGCCACAGCCACAACCCTGACCCTACCGCGAGGGCGGCCAGCGCACCAGCCAACAGGAAACGCCGGCTCACGCCGGGCCCCGGTGCCACTGCCGCACTTCGGAGCGCCGACCGCATCGAGACCATGTCGGGGAAGCGCCCGGCAGGCTCCACGGCCAGCGCCCGGTGGACGATCTGATCCAGGCCGGCGGACACCCCTGCCCGAATGCGCCCGACGTGCGGCCTCGGCGCCGTCAGGCTCTTCGCGATAATCGTCTGCGCGGTAGGGCCCGCGAACGGAGGCTCGCCCGCGAGCATCTCGTATAGCACGCAGGCCAGACTGTACTGGTCGGCCCGGGTGTCCACCACCTCGTCACCGGTGGCCTGCTCCGGGCTCATGTACTGGGGCGTGCCCACCGCCATCCCCACGCGGGTGAGACGCGTAGATTCCTCGGCCGCTCCAGGTGCGGTTCCGCGCTCGAGCGCCTTGGCGACGCCGAAATCGGCTACCACTGCATGGCCGCCGCTCAGCAGGATGTTCTCCGGCTTGATATCGCGATGAACCACGCCCTGGGCGTGGGCATAGGCCAGGGCGTCGGCCACCTCTCCCGCCAGGGTAAGGGCGGCGTCCACCGGAAGGCGCCCCTCGCGCTGGAGCAGCTGCCGCAACGTCTCGCCCTCGACGTAGGGCATGACGAAGTACGGTATCGGAGCGCCGCCGTCATCGATGACGCCCGAATCGAACACCGGCAAAATGTGGGGGTGCTGGAGCCGGGCGGCGAGCTCGATCTCCCGTAGAAAGCGATCCACCCCCTCGCGCCCACCCAGCTCGGGGCGGACCACCTTCAGCGCCACCTGGCGCTTGTGGCGGAGGTCGCGCGCGAGATAGACTGTGGCCATACCGCCGGCGCCGACCTGCCGCTCCAGGACGTACCGGTCGCTCAGGGCGGCTGCGAGCCGCTCGGGTATTTCGCTCATGGCCAAGAGAATCTACCGTACTATTGAGTATCTCGGTGGAGACGTCATGGATCGTCCCTCGCTCGCCGCCGGCCGCCTCGTCGGTTTCCCCGACGGGAAATCCTACATCATTGGCGCCGTGCCCCTGACGATCGGGCGGGAGCCGTCGTCGAACGTACCGGTGCACAGTGAGGAGGTCTCACGCTCCCACGCGTACATCCTCCGGACGCCCCAGGGCTTCCTGCTGATGGATAGCAGCCTTCACGGCACCTACGTCAACGACGAGCGGGTGCAGGCCCAACGGATCCTCGTCGATGGGGACGTGGTTCAGATCGGCGCTCACTCGTTCCGGTTCGACCTGCGGAACGCCGAAGCATCTCCGCCCGCCTCAGACCAGGCGCTGCCCGACGCACCTGAGACCAGCCAGCATCCTCGCTCCGCCCCCCTCGGCTCCCGCGCGACCGGAAAGCTGGGGTTGGCGCTGGCCCTGGCCGAGCGAGATTCGTGGAAGAGCCGGGTCGGGATGTGGATCAAGCGGTACGGCCCCAGCGAGCTGGCCGGCATTGCGACGGCGCTGGGCGTCTCTTGGCTGGTGCATCAGGCCAGTGGCAGCGTCATCGCCGCCGCGTACGGCGCCTCCATTGGAGAAGCACTAGGATTCTATGGGTCGCTGGTGACACGGGAGATGATCCAGGAGGCGTATTTCGCCGGGGCTCGACGCGCCCCGTATGGAGCGTCCGAGATGATGCGGACCTGGCGCGGCCTGTTCCTCGAGTTCGGGCCAGCCGAGCTGCTGGACACAGGGGTGATCCGGCCGCTGACCATTGCGCTCTGCACCGGACTCCTGGGCTGGGGTCTGGGAATCGTGGCAGGAAAGCTCCTGGCGGACGTGGCGTTCTACTTCCCGGTGATCTGGGTGTACGAGCGGCGGCGGCGAAGGGCCTGAACGTGCAGCGTGGAGGAACCGACGTGAACGAGATAGCCGCGCTGTTTCGACGGCTCACCCAGGGAGTCTACGTCGTCGGCGTCGCCGACGGAGACGAACGCGATGCATTCACCGCCGCCTGGGTGATGCAGGTTGCGTTCGATCCCCTGCTCCTGGCCTTGAGCATCAACCCGGAGCACGCCTCCTACCCGTTGCTCCACGCCGGAGGCGGATTTACCGTCAACGTGCTGAAGCAGGGTCAGCAGGACCTCGCTCGCCGCTTCGGTACGCGATCCGGCAGGGACGAGGACAAGCTGGCCGGCATCGAGTGGCGCCCCGGGCGCAATGGCGCGCCCATCCTGGAGGATGCGCTGGCCTACTTTGACTGTGAGCTAAGCGGAGAAATGGGAGCGGGCGATCACGAGCTGACACTGGGCCGAGTCACCGGCGGGCGGGTTCTGGACCCCAACGCCACGCCGCTCATGTATGTCGACACGGGCGACATGGACGGGAGCAGCGCCCTCTACCCTAAGAAGCTCTGAATATGCCGCGAATCGTCTTGGGCCTGACCGTACTGGTTTATCTGGCGGCGTGTGGCCAGTGGCACCTGTCCATCAACAGCGATGGGCTCGTCTTCGTTTCGGTCATGGGCGACACCGGTGAGCCAAGGCATCGGTTCCGTTTGCGCACCCGTGATGCCTCGGGAACGGTTCGAACCCTGGACGTACCCGCCTCAGGACAGCTGACACTGCCACCCATGGCTGATGGCGAGCTCCAGGTTGCCCTGCTGCCTCCGGAGAGTTGTCAGGTCTCTGGACCCAATCCACAGATAGCGGCTATGTCCGGCGGCCAGGAGATCCGTTTGGCCTTCGACGTGCGCTGCACCTGACCCGCTGTCCCGCTGCCCTGCCTAGTCCTCCTCCACGAACTGTTTAAGCTTGCCGAGCGACACGTCCCACTGGCGCGCGATGAGGTCAAGCGAACGGCGGGCCTCGTCCAGCCGTCGGCGCTCCAGCTGCCAGAGGCTTTCTTTTCCTCGCCGGCTCCCCCGGACCAGCCCGGCGCCGGCCAGCACGCGGAGGTGCTTGCTGACGCCCTGCCGGCTGATGCCGGAACCGGCCGTGAGCCGGGAGATCGACATCAGCTGTCCGCCGCCGAGCAGGGCCAGGAGCCGGAGCCGGTTCTCGTCGCCCAGGGCGGCGAAGACCGGCGCCGGCGTTACCGTCCTACGCCGCTGGGGCAAGATATTTCCGAATGTTCTCGAGCTGACCGGTCCACCCTTCTGTGTTCTCGCGGTAGACCTTGCCGCGGCGGGCAGCGGGAATCTGGTCGAAGCCCGATTCCCTTACCGTCAGCCGGGTTCCCTCCGGCACCTCTTCCAACTCGAAGATCACCAGCGTCATGGGCTCTGCTGGATCGATGTTCTCCATCCCACCGGGCTGCCACCGCCAGGAGAAGAGCCGCTCGGGCTCCACCCGGTCGATGGTGATATCCATGGTGAGATGCTCGTAACCCCGGCTGGTGACCGGCCCCTGCACCCGCGCGCCGGGAAGAAAGGGGTCCTTCAGTTCGGCCCCGAACCATTGCCCGAACTGAGCGGAATCGGTCAGCGCGCGCCAGACCCTGGACCTGGGCGCGCGCAGCGTAACGGTCTTCTCGATCCGGTCGGTGCTGCTGGACGTTCTGGGTGATGTGCTGGTACTCATGGTCAGCCTCCTTGAGGGAATAGGCAACCTTTTGGTTGCCCATCAGTCTAACTCCGGGGCCGGAGATGCGCAACCCTATGGTTGCCTGTCGCGATGGACGAAGGAACACGAGGACCCAGCTTCCGATGCTGATCCGCGGCCTTACTATGAGGGAGATCGCGGACGCTGTGAACTCGGGGGACTCCGGAAATGACGGCTGAAGCAGCGCGGGTCAAAATCGGCCGCCACACCATGGAGATCACCCGACCCGAGAAGGTGCTCTTTCCGGAAGACGGCATCACCAAGGGAGAGCTGATCGAGTACTACGCCCGCATCGCGCCCCGGATCCTGCCCCATCTGCGCAACCGGCCGCTGACCCTGGAACGGTTTCCCGACGGCCTCCACAAGGTGCGCATCTTCCAGAAACAGGCCTCGTCCTACTTTCCCAAGTGGATCCGGCGGGCCACGGTCAAGAAGGTGGGAGGCACTGTCACCCACGTGGTGTGCAACGACACCGCCACCCTGGTGTACCTCGCCAACCAGGCCTGCGTGACGCCCCACATCGTTCTGGGCCGCGCCGACAGGATGGACCTACCGGACCAGATGGTGCTGGACCTCGATCCCCAGGGCGAAGACTTCGAGCCGGTCCGGTCCACGGCCCAGGCGTTCAAGGCGCTGCTGGACGAACTCGGATTGCCCGCCTACCTCAAGACGACCGGCTCCCGCGGAGTGCATATCGTGGTGCCCCTTCAGCGCCGGGAGGGGTTCGACTCGGTTCGCGACTTTGCCAGGGACCTGGCCCGCATCGTGGTCAGCCAGGCGCCGGGCGAGCGGACCCTGGAATCGCTCAAGATCAAGCGGGGCAACCGCGTCTTCATCGATATCAACCGGAACGGCTACGCTCAGCTGGTGGCCCCGGCCTTTGCCGTCCGGGCACGCCCCGGTGCCCCCGTTTCGCTGCCGGTCGACTGGAGCGAGCTTCGGAAGAAAGACCTCCGGTCCGATGGCGTCACCATCCGGACCATCTTCGACCGGCTCGACACGGCAAGTGACCCCTGGGCCGACTTCTGGCGGAGCGGGGTATCGCTGGCTCGGGCCCGGGCGAGGCTACACCGAAAGAACACCACGGCGGATACCCTGAGCAGCAGTAAAACGGTCTAACACCACCAATATTCGAACACGCAAAAATCCGCAGCGTGGCGTCACGCCCACACGATCCACGGGCCGATTTTTGCTGCCTGTGGAGCACGTATTTTTCAAGCTCAATCATTCTTGAGAGATACGAAATACCAACCTGATCAAGCCCGTTGTTTTCTGCGACACTTACCCTTCGGTGCCACTCGGAACGAGGGATCATGGCCGGTCTTGCGGCGGCGGGCAGTCAGCGGTGGCTTCAGCTCGCGGTCAACGTGCACCCGCGCCTGGTCGAGGAGCCTCTGCTACGTAGCATGGGGGAGGGGTCACATTCGCCCCTGGAGTGGCTCTGCCCGCTGCACTCAGGCGGCTACCGGGAATACAAGGATCTCGATGCGCTGAAGGCGTTCGGGGTGTCGGACGCGGTGCAACACGCACTGGCCGACTTCTGGCCTCGCCGGGGGCCGGTTTGGGACGGCCTGGCCCGCTCCGCCAATGGTGACCTGCTGCTGCTCGAGGCGAGGGCAAACATTCCGGAGCTTACCTCCGGCCGCAGTCAGTCCGGGCCCGAATCCCTCAGAAAAATCACCGAAAGGCTGCAGGAAGTGCGGGAGTTTCTGGCCCCGAAATCCACCGCCGAGTGGGCCCATACGTTTTACCACTACGCCAACCGGCTTGCGTTTCTGTACTTCCTGCGGCACGTAAATCACCTACCGGCCCGCCTGGTGTTCGTGTACTTCGTGAACGCCCGGGATGTACGCGGGCCGGCAAGCCGCCTGGAGTGGGAATCTGCTCTGGCCCTGATGTATGCGGCGCTGGGCCTGCCCAGGCGCCATCAGCTGTCGCCCTTCATTCACAGCATCTTCATCGACGCCGGAGAGCTGGAGCGCGCCGCGGCGTAAGCGCGAGGTCCCGAGGCTGGTCGAGGCTATCCGGTCACGCCGAGGTCAAGGGTGCGAAATACCTTGGGGTATCCTCCACCCGAGGTCCGCGATGCCCGTGTTCCGCCTGCTCGGTCTCCTGCTGCTACTGCTGGGTGGTCCCACCCCCGCTTCCGCCCAGATGCCAGCGACGCCGGTACGGCCTACGTCATCGGTGATGTTCGTCCCCCGCGCGCGCGGCCCGCTCCACAGCACCTGGAGCTCAGTCTCGCGAGATTCGGTGCGGACCGGCATTAGCCCCACCTACTGGAAAGAGGGCGCCATTGTGGGAGGTGTGGCCGGGGCGGTGAGCCTGGGGCTGTTCGGCTCCTTGGTTTGCGGGCTCTCGGAGGAGTCCGGTCAGGACTGCGTCGGAACGACTCTGCTTGGCGGGCTCCTAGGAGCAGGTCTCGGTGCCATCCCCGGGGCCCTCGTTGGTGGACTGTTTCCCAAGGGACCCAAGCGTGAGGGCGATCCGGCGCCCGGATCATAGCCCTCCTCGCCGGCTGGCCTTCAGCAGATGAGTGCGGGTCAGGGCCAGGCGGAAGCTTGCGGCGGCCGTCGCCGCGCGGACCGTGTCCCCGGCTTCTGCCGCGGCCCGAAGCCCTTCGAGTCTAGCATCGATGATGCTGAGCTCGGCCGCGCTGACGTCACGTGCGATCCGGTCCCGGATCCACTTGAGGGTGGCGGCATCGCCGATCATCGCATCGCGGTCGCCTGCCTCCGAGTCCACGACCAGCTGACGGGCCCACAGATCGAGAGACTCGAGGTCGGTCTCTGCCGCGGTCCGGTATCGGAGACGGAGATCGAGGCTGGCTTGGAGAACCTTGAGCGTCGATTGGCGCGTCTCGCCCTGGTCACGGCCTTCGACCGCCGCCCCAAGCTCCTCGAGCGCGCCATCCATCTGTGTCTTGAGCCTCGGAGGTACCTCGCCCTCCTTGAACGTGTTCCATGCGCCCATCATTTCCTCGGCCGCCGCCGCGGCGGCCTCCCAATCCTCCGCCTGTGCCGCGTCGAAGATCTCCGTACCCCCTGCAGTCAATGCCTCGAGCTGCTTCGGCGGGAGACCGGGGAGCGCGTCCTCCGGGATCGCCACGGCGACCGCCTCGATGTCGCCGCCGCCACCGGTGAAGAACTCACCATAGCCGGGAGCGAATGTCTTGTCCTCCAACGTGCCGTCCATGTGGAGCTCTTGCACGAGGATCGCACCCTGAACCGGACCATGGGGGCCGTCGACCGTCACCCCGGTTTCCTTGGCGACAACTTCCTCGAATACGAGCTCGCAGATGTTCTCGGGCCGCCACACGTTCCCAACCTGCGGATTGGCGGGCATGATCATCGCCGCGGGTCCGTCCCTGCCCGCGAGCCAGGTGCCATCGGTGTCGGCAATGAGCCCGTCCTCGTAGTTGAATACGTCCTCGCCGAAGTACCAGGCAGCTCCGTCATCGGCCTGGGCGTAGAAATCGAGCGCGACCTCGTGGATGCGCCCGTCGAGGAAGGCGGCGTACTGGGAGACGAGGTTCTCGACCGGCTTCCCATCCAGGTCGATGGTCTTGGTGTCGGGGAGAAGGGTGGTCTCCGCTCGGAACGGGAGGCCATCAACCTGGCCGAGCAGGATGACCCGAAAGAGTCGGCTGATAGGAAAGAGCGGATTGGTAACGGTGGTGGGATTGGAGAAAATCGGCGTGGCGAGGTCGACGCGTTTGCTCTCAGGCGCCGTAGGAAGACCGAGACAGCCATCGGCCGGGTTGGCGCCGATCGGCGCGCGCGAGTCGGCGGGCCCGGTCGAGTTTCCGTTGCAGGCCAGCGTTCCGGCCATCAGGATGGCCATGAGCCTGGCGGATCGTGCGGTCATAACACCTCCTTCGTCTCGGTGAGACATGCTTGAGTCTCATCTGGAGCAGGCGAGGCTGGGAGTTTGTGACACCGAGCAGATGTCTCAGAAGTCGAGTGAGATTCCCAGCGCTCCCGGGCCGGCCGTCAGCCTGTGATGCCGGGAAAGCCAGCGGGCGCTGAGGTGACCGACGAGCGCGCCGGCGAGGACATCCGAGGCCCAGTGACGATCGTCATTCACCCGCGCGAATGCGGTGACAATCGCGGCGCCGTACACCAGCGGGTCGGACCAGCCGTCGTGCGTCTCGTCTGCGATGACCGTCGCCATGGCAAAGGCCAGCGTGGTATGGCCGGAAGGAAACGAGGTTGCTCCGCCGAAGGGCTGGAAGAGATCGCTGTCGCCGTCGTGAGAGGGCCGGGTTCGCCCGATTGTGTACTTGAGTGCGGTGGTGACGCCCGACGCGAGGAGAGCGACGCTGCCGGCGCGCCATGCCAGCCGGGTCAGACTCTGGTTGCCGGACAACCGACCAGCGAGATAGCTCACACCGATGACCGGGACCACGTACAAGGGCTCCCCCAGTGCATTGCCCAGCCGCGCCACCGAATTGGTGGCCCCGCTTCGATGCTCCTGGAACTCCTCGCGCAGGCCCTCATCGCCCATCCCCGTCGCGAGCAGTATCAAGCCCGCGATAGCCGCCTGCTTACCCGAGATGAGGGGCCCCAGACCACCCGGCTGGCCGACGGACTGGCCCAGGGCCGCGGAGAACGGTGCAATGGGGCCCAGGCTGAGGCAGAGAGCCAGAAGGAGCCCGCGGACGGGCATTAGTCTCTCAAGATCGGCGTGAGAGCGCTTCATTTCTCGGGCGGCGACAAGCCAATCACGTACGCGCCTCGGACTTCGGCGGAGTGTGGTGCCGTGACGCGCCCCCATTGCTTCAGGAAGATGCGCTTGCCTGCCACGCGGATTTCGAGCCGCGGAGCGCTCCGAGGGATCTCGATCTCGAAGATTGCGCCAGGGCCCTGGTTGTCGATGAGCAACCGGTCCGCCGCGGACGTGAACCTCGCCGCGCCGCTCGGGGCGCGCACGGTTACCTCGGTTCCGTCGGTAAGAGACACACGCGCCTGGCCCCCCGGCTCGGCCCGTTGGAAATCGATGACGTAGCTCCTCCCGGGTACTGCCGCGATGCCGGCGGCGCTGGCGGCGGGTCCCTCGGCCTGCCGGGGCGGCGGCGATACTCGATCTTCGCGGGCAATCCACGCCCCCGCCGACCGTATCCACTGGCGAAGCGGAGAGCCGGGCACGGCGTACGCCGCGCCTGCTGCGCTAAGGAAGAGCAAGATTCCGGCGGCCCACCGTCCCCAGACCAGCCCGATCCCTCGAGCCTTCGCTGCCAACGTCTCGGCATGCACCACCGGAAGCGGGTGATCCACCTGGCGCAGCAGTGCGAAGATCTCGGCCTCGTCCCGCTGGGCCCTGGCCACGCGCTGCCGGCATTCGTCGCATGCGGCGAGATGATAGTCGGCAGCGGGTCGGTCGCCGGCGCTGAGCTCGCCATGGAGCAGTCGCTGCAGGTGTTCCTCATCAAGATGCATCGGGGTCCTCGTAGCATTCGCGAAACGCTTGACGCGCCCTCGCCAGGAGGGTGCCCACGCTGGCCTCGTTCAGCTCGAGCGCGGCTGCCATATCCCGGTAGCTGTAACCCTCCGCTCTCAGGAGCAAGAGGCGTCGCTCTCGCTCGGGAAGCCGGTCGATCGCCCTTCGTACCCGCAGCCGGGACTCCTCCGCCAGCGCAACCTGGTCGGGCGAAGGCGGAGGATCGGACAGCACGCCCTCGCTCCGGGCTTGGGTTAGCAGTCGGCTCCGGCGGATCCGGCTCGACTTGGCATTCCGGAACAGGTTCATGGCTACGCTGATCAGCCAGGCCTCCGGCTGGTCGGGGAAGGCTCCCCTTCGGTAGAGCCTGACGAATGCCTCCTGGGCCAGGTCCGCAGCCAGGTCCGGCTCCCCCGACAACCGGTCGAGATAGCGGTAGAGCCGGGCGAAGTGCATTTCGAACAGGATCACGAAACGGTCGTGGAACGACGCGGTCTCCGGAGCGTCCACATCACCTCCAGAGATAGGAACCGGGAGCCTAC